>DASQPA010000493.1:0-21625 GCA_035644215.1 Thermoanaerobaculia bacterium | reverse complement strand
GATCTATGAGGTGCCCAGGCTACATGCCTTCGCCTCTTCGGGGCTGGCACATTACCGGTGGCCGGAGGTGGCGGAGACGGCCCGCGGTCCCCGTGGCCTGCGAAGGGTATCGTTCAGGACATGGCCCGTCTCTACCCGCCTTCGCCGAACCTGATTCCTGGTCTGCTACACCCGCGTGGTGCTCGTGCCCCCGCCCTCTGGAGAGGACGCCAGGCTGTGCGCACGACCCAAGCACCTGCCAAAATGGCAGCAAAACGGCTCTGGACAGCGGCGCGGGGATTCCAAATGCCTCCCAAGTCCCTGGAATTAGCCTTCAAGCCACTCGAATTCCAATTCAAGTCACTCGAATTGCAATTCAAGCCGCTCGAATTCGGAAACAAAGCGTAAGAATTCGAATTCAAGCCGCTCGAATTACAATTATTGTGACTCGAATTACAATTCAAGCCGCCCGAATTCGAAAACAAGGCGTAAGAATTCGAATTCGAGCCACTCGAATTGCAATTCGAGTCACTTGAATTGCAATTCGAGCCGTTTTGGGGAGATCCACAGTGCCTCCGGCGGTGCCCCGAGAGGGCGGCACAGCCGCCGGAGCGGCTTCCACACCATTCCGCGGCGCCGGGACGGCGGTCGACGGGCCGGAAAGGAACGGTCAACCCGCTTCCAATACCTCGCGCAGCGCCGCCGCCCGATTTTCCATCTCTCGCGAGTAGAGCGGCTTGTCGAGGAGGACCGCCAGCGCCGCCGGCAGCGGCACCTCGATCTGCATGTCCCTGTAGACGGGGAGGAACTTGGCGGGATGGGCGGTGCCCAGGAAGATGCCGGTCTCCCCCGGCCGCAGGCGCTCGGTGAGGACACCGTAGGCCACCGCGCCGTGCGGGTCGGGGAGATAGCCGCGGGCCTGCAGCTCCCAGATGCGCTGCCGCGTCTTGCGATCGCTCTGCACGCCCCAGCGCAGGACTCGCTTCAGGGCTTCCAGGTCACCGCCGAACAGGTACTCGATCCGCTCCCAGTTGTTGGGCGCCCCCACGTCCATGGCGTTCGACAGGGTGGCGATCGAGGCCCGGGGGCGGTAGGCGCCGCCTTCCAGGTAGTCGGGGACGGTGGCGTTGATGTTGGTGGCGGCCGCCAGGGCGGCGACCGGCAGGCCCAGGGCGCGGACGATCAACCCGGCGCAGAGGTTGCCGAAGTTGCCGCTGGGGACGGAGATCACCGGGGCGTCCGCGATCCCCCGCCGCCGGAGCTGGGCCACCGCCTCGGCGTAGTAGAGGGTCTGCGGCAGGAGGCGGGCGACGTTGATCGAGTTCGCCGAGGTCAGGCCGTGGCGGGCGGTGAGCGCCGGGTCGGCGAAGGCGCCCTTGACCAGCGCCTGGCAGTCGTCGAAGCTGCCCTCGACCGCCAGCGCGGTGACGTTCTCCCCCAGGGTCGCGAGCTGGCGCTCCTGGAGGGCGGAGATCCGGCCGCGCGGGTAGAGCACCACCACCCGCACCCCCTCCCGGCGCCAGAAGGCGTGCGCCACCGCCGCCCCGGTGTCGCCGCTGGTGGCGGTCAGGATGGTGACCTTTTTCCCCGGCTCGCGCAGGAGGTCGAGCACGGCGGCAAAGAAGCGGGCGCCGAAGTCCTTGAAGGCCAGGGTCGGCCCGTGGAAGAGCTCGAGGACGAAGATATCCGGCTCGACGGCGACGAGCGGCACCGGGAAGTCGAGGGCCTGGCCCACCGCCCGGGCGAGCGCCTCCCGCCCGATCTCCCCGGCCAGGAGCCGGTCGAGGATCGCGGTCGAGCGCTCGGTCCACGGCATTTCCAGGAGAGCCGGCCAGTCCGGGAAGACCGCCAGCTCCGCCGGCATCCACAGGCCGCCTCCGGGGGCGAGCCCGGCGAGCACCGCCTCCCGGAACGTGGCGGTGGAACCTGGGTCGCGTGTGTTCACGAGCTTCATGGCAGCACCCGGGCTCCCTGCCGGTCGAGCCCGCAGAGGCGGATCTCGGCGGCCAGCCCCGCCGCGGCCAGGGCCTCCCCGACGGCGGCGCCGATCGCCTCCCCCTCCGGGCGCGACTCGGCGACGGCGAAGATCGCCGGTCCGGCCCCCGAGAGGCCGCAGCCCAGGGCGCCCCGCGCCAGCGCCGCGGCCTGGGCGGCGCGGAAACCCGGCACCAGCCCGGCCCGGTAGGGCTCGGTGAGGACGTCGCGCAAGCAGGAGCGCAGGAGCGCGCGGTCGCCCGCGTCGACGGCGTGGACGAAGCCGGCCAGGTTCTGGGCGAAGGCCAGGACCGCCGCCAGGGAGAAGCTCCGCGGCAGGACCTGCCGGCTCGCCGCGGTGGCCAGCTCGAGGGCGGGGGAGGCGACGACGAGCACCAGGTCGTCGGGCCAGGGGAGCGGCCGGGCCACCGGCGCGCCCTCCTCCCCCGGCACCAGGAGCTGCAGGCCGCCGGCGAGGATCGGCACCACGTTGTCGAGGTGGACCGCGCCCGAGGCCAGCCCCTCCGCCCGGCCGGCCACGGTGAACAGCTCCGGCCGGGAGAGCGGCGCGCCCGCGAGGTGCTGGCAGGCCACCAGGGTGGCCGCGACCGAGCTGGCGGAGGACCCCAGGCCGCTCGCCGAGGGAAGGTTCTTCTCCAGGTGGAAGGCGAAAGCCGGGCAGGTCCCGCCGCCGGCCGCCACCGCCTCGCGGAAGAGCCGCCAGGTGCGGAGGACCAGGTTCTCCCAGGGGTCTTCGGGCATCCGGCCGGCGTGGGGGCCGGAGAGGGTGAGAGAGGGGGACGCCGCCTCCTGCGCCCGCACCACGTCGCCCCAGGGCGCGCCGTCGAGCGGGGCGAGGGCGGCGCCCAGGAGGTCGAAGCCGGCGGCGAAGTTGCCGATGCTGGCGGGGGCGTAGGCGCGGACGCTCATGGCGATCTTGGGCGGTCTCTTCAGGTCACGATCCGCAGCACGTCGGCCAAGGCGCCGGCGGCGGTCACCTCGCCGCCGGCGCCGTAGCCGCGCACCAGGAGCGGGGTGGGCCGGTAGTTCTCGGTCAGGAAGACGACCGCGTTCTCGCCCCCCCGGATGGGGAAGAGCGGGTGCTCCCGGCCCACCGCCTCCAGCCCCACCCGGCAATGGTACCCCGCGACGCCGTCTCCGGTCGCTTCGAGCATGGCGATGTGGCGCAGCACCTTCCCCTGGGTCGCCACCGAGTTCCGCCATTCGTCGAAGACCGGGTCGAGGCGGGGGAGGGCGGCGAAGAGCTCCTCGACGGTATGGGCGGCATGGGCGGCATGGACGGCAAAATCGGGCGGCAGCACCCCCACCAGGTCGATGTCCGCCAGCTCGAGGCCGGCCCCCAGCTCGCGGGCCAGGATGAGGAGCTTCCTCGCCACGTCGAGCCCCGACAGGTCGTCCCGCGGATCGGGCTCGGTAAAGCCGCGGTCGCGGGCGGTGCGCACCGCCGCCGAGAAGGAGACCCCCTCCTCCAGGGCGCCGAGCAGGAACGACAGCGACCCCGAGAGGATGGCCTCCAGCCGGAGCACCCGGTCCCCCCCCTGGAGGAGGCTCTGGAGGGTGCGGATGACCGGGAGGCCCGCCCCGACGTTGGTCTCGTAGAAGAAGCGGCGCTTCAGCCGCTCGCTCGCCCGGTGGAGCCGGCGGTAGTCGGCCAGGGGGGCGCTGTTGGCCTTCTTGTTGACCGTCACCACGTGGAGGCCGGCGGCGAACAGGCGCTCGTAGGCGGCGGCCACCCCGGCATCGGAGGTGCAGTCGACGAACACCGGGTTCAGCAGCCGGACCGGCCCCAGGGCGGCGAGCAGGGCGTCGAGCGAGGAGGGGAGCTCCGCCTTGGAGAGGAGGGCGGCCCACTCGGCCGGGTCGAGCCCCTCGGGCGCGAAGGCGCAGCGCCGGGAGTTGGCGACGGCGCAGAGCCGCAGGTCCACCCGCCGGCTCGCCCGCGCCTGGTGCTCGGCGATTTTGCGCAGCAGCTTGGTACCGACGTTCCCCACCCCCCAGACCACGAGCTGCAGCTCGGGTCGCGGCTGGAAGAGCCGGGCGTGGAGGTGGCGGACCGCCCGCGGCGCGTCCTCGGCGGTGACCACGGCCGAGATGTTGCGCTCGCTCGAACCCTGGGCGATGGCGACGGCGCTCACCCCCACCGCGGCGAGGGCGCCGAAGAACCCCTCGGCGACCCCCAGCCGGTGGCGCATGCCGTCGCCCACCAGCGAGACGATCGCATGTCCCGGCCGCAGCTGGACCGGATCGAGGAGGCCGGAGGCGAGCTCGGCGACGAAGGCGGCGCGCAGCGCCTCGATCGCCCGCCCGCCCTCGGTCTCGGTGACGGCGAAGGAGATGGCGTACTCGCTGGAGCCCTGGGTGATGAGGATGACCGAGATGCCGGCCGCCGCCAGGGCGGCGAAGACCCGGGCGGCGATCCCCGGCACCCCGGCGAGACCGGAGCCGGTGACGTCGAGCAGGGCCACGCCGGGCAGGAAGGTGAGGCCGCGGCAGCCGCTCTCCGCCGGGGCCGCCCGGCCGTGCACGAGGCTGCCCGGGCGCTCCGGGGCGAAGCTGTTGCGCACCCGCACCGGGATCCCCTTCTCCCGCGCCGGCTGGATGGTCTTGGGGTGGAGCACCTTGGCGCCGAAGAAGGAGAGCTCCATGGCCTCTTCGAACGACAGCTCGGGGAGCACGAAGGCCGGCGGAACGAGGCGGGGGTCGGCGCTGTAGATGCCGTCGACGTCGGTCCAGATCTCGAGCTCGGCGGCGTCGACCGCCCAGGCGGCGATGGCGGCGGAATAATCCGAGCCGCCGCGGCCGAGGAGGGTGATGCGGCCGTCCGCGTCGCCGCCGAAGAAGCCGGGGAGGAGGGCGATGCGCGAGGAGACCAGGGTCGCCGTCCGCAGCGGGGTGAAGGCGTCGCGGATCGCCGGCCAGTCCGGCTGGGCGGCGAGCGGCGGCCCGCTGGTGCGGATCAGCTGCCGAGGATCGAGGAGCCGCACGTCGAGCCCCCGCGCGGCGAGGAGGTGGTAGAGGAGGACGCCCGCCGCCCGCTCGCCCAAGGAGCCCAGGAGGGCCAGGGCGCCGGGCGGGCGCTCGCGGAGCAGGGCCAGGCCGCGCAGGAGGTTCTCGTGCTCCTGCTCCAACGCTTGAAGGTCGCCCTCGACCTCCCGGCCGCGCGCTTCGCCGAGCTCGGGACGGAGGGCGGCGAGGATCTCCCGGTGGACGGAGCGGTAGCGCGCCAGCGCCGGCTCGCCGTCCTCCCCCCGGACCGCCGCCTCGCCGCCGCGCATCAGAACGTCGGTCACCCCCCCCACCGCCGAGACCACCACCAGGAGCGGCTCCTCCCCCGCGGCGCGGCCGACGATCTCCGCCACCCCACGCAGCCGCTCCGCGCCGCCCATGGAGGTTCCACCGAACTTCAGTACCCGCATTGGCAGATCTCCTGGCGCGAGCCTTGCTGGCGTGAGCCTTGCTGGCGTGAGCCTTGCAAATAATTCGAGTGCGAACTTTTGGGAGGCATCATGACGATGCCTTCGATCCCGCTTGAGGAGGCAACTGGGTTATGCGTAAACACGTGGTCCTGGCTTTGACCCTGTTCCTGGTTCTCATCACCGCCATTTCCGCCGGCGCGAAGACGAGCAGCAGCAAGACGAAGTACCATCGGATGCACGGCGACGTCGATTCGATCGACGCCACCGCCCAGACCTTCACCGTCAAGCATGGCAACGAGTCCTCGACGTTCAAGACCGACAGCTCGACCAAGTTCCGCGGCGCCGGCAAGGCGATCGGCTTCCCGGACCTGAAGGTCGGCGACGACGTGCGAGTCTCCTTCACCGAGACCGGCACCGACAAGACGGCGGCTCGGGTCGACGTGGCGCACGGCAAGAAGACGGCCGCCAAGCCCTCCTGACACCTTCAGATTTTTCGGGAGGGGCGCCGGACCGCGGCGCCCTTCCTGGTGCTTTTTCCTTCGTCCTCTACCACGCCGAGGCCGGGCGCTCCCCACCTCACGGGGTGGGAGCCCTCCTACCTTACCGTGCCGCCCTCTCCCGCCCCGCCGGGGGATTTCTCCCGGGGCCGTGGCAGCGCATCCTCCTTCTGTCTGACGACTTTTTGCGTAGAATACAATGAAATTCGGCAACTTGTCATCCCTCGACCGCGCCCTCCGGCTCCTGGTCGGCGCCGGCATGCTGGCGCTCGCCTGGAGTGGCACCGCCGAGGGGCTGGCCGGACGCGGGCTCGAGATCAAAGTACGCTAAGATTCAGTATGATGACCCTCGGGCGCCTGCGCTGGATCGCCCTCGCCTCGGTGATCGTCGCGGTCGCCCTGATCGAGGTGGTCCGCGAGGTCCTCTATCCCTATCTTCAGACCTGGCCGGGGCGCCTGCTCCAGGACGGCGTGATCCTGGTCCTCGCGCTGGCCCTGATCGGCGCCATGTTCAACGTCGTCGAGCGCACCCAGAGAGGGGTCGAGCGGCAGCACCGGGAGGTGGCCGCCCTGCACGCCGCGGCGCTCGGCCTGACCACCATGCGCGAACGGGCCGAGAGCATCGGCGGCACCGTGCGTTGGGATTCCCGGCCCCGGGCCGGGACCCGGGTGACCGTCGAGATCCCCCGCGAGCAACCCTCTCCACCCCCCCACTCCTCCATGGGAGCGTCCCAATGAAGATCCTGATCGCCGACGACCATACCCTCTTCCGCGACAGCCTGCGCAGCCTGCTCGAGGCCCGCGGCCTGGAGGTGGTGGGCGAGGCCGGCAACGGCCGCGAAGCCTTCGAGCTCGCCCGCCGGCTGGGGCCGGACGTGGTGCTCATGGACCTCTCGATGCCCGACCTGGACGGCCTCGCCGCCACCCGCCTGATCAGCGTCGAGCTGCCGGCGGTGAAGGTCGTCATCCTCACCGCCTCCGACGAGGACGCGAAGCTCTTCGATGCCATCAAGTCGGGGGCCCAGGGCTACCTGCTCAAAAACCTGGAGTCGGAGGAGTTCTTCGCTCTCCTGGAGGGAGTGGGGCGGGGCGAGCCGGCGCTGACCCCGGTTCTGGCGCGCAAGCTCCTCCAGGAGTTCGCCCGCCCGGCCCAGTCGACGGTGCCGGCCCACGACCCCGACGCCCTGACCGAGCGCGAGCGCGAAATCCTGGAGCTCCTGGTCTCCGGCATCACCTCGAACCGCAAGCTGGCCCGCCAGCTCGGAGTGTCGGAGAACACGGTCAAGTTCCACGTCCGCAACATCCTCGACAAGCTCCACCTGCACAACCGGGCGCAGGTGGTGAGCTACGCCATCCGCAACAAGATCGTGGAGTCGCCGCCCAGCGGGCGCTAGCTCCGCCGGCTTCCTGCGATAGGATGCTGCCGCTTTCGAGCCGTCGACAGACGCCGGCCCTACCTGGAGGCCCGTGCCGTGATCAAGCCTGGTCGCACTGGTTTGCTGCTCTCGTCCCTCCTCCTCGCCGGACTGCTTCCCTCCGGTCTCTCCGCCGCGGCGGGGCCGACGCCCCCGGCCACCCTGGTCGTCGACGCCAGCGAGGCGCCGCGGGAGATCCTCCACGCCCACCTGGTGATGCCGGTCACCCCCGGCCCCTTGACCCTCTTCTATCCGAAGTGGCTGCCCGGCGAGCACGGACCGAACGGCCCGGTGACCGAGCTCGCCGGTCTCAAATTCACCGCCGGCGGCGCGCCGCTCGCCTGGCGGCGCGACACGCTCGACATGTTCGCCTTCCACCTCACCGTCCCGGCCGGGACGACGTCGCTCGCCATCGACCTCGACTTCCTGGCCCCCGGCGGCGAGGGGATCTACACCTCGGGGCGGAGCACCTCGGCGCAGCTCGCCATCCTCTCCTGGAACTCCCTGGTGCTCTATCCGCAGGGGAAACCGACCGACGACTTGACCTTCGTCCCCAGCCTGCGCCTGCCGGCCGGCTGGAAGTACGCCACCGCCCTCCCCGTCGCCCGGGAGGGCGAGGGGACCGTCGACTTCAAGCCGGTCTCGCTCACCACCCTCGTCGACTCGCCGGTGCTCTTGGGCGCCCACATGCGGACCGTCGTCCTCAGCAGCGAACCGCCGGTCCACCAGATCGACATCGCGGCCGACACCGAGGGGGCGTTGGTGACGCCCCCGGACTTCCAGACGCTCTACCAGAACCTCGTCGCCGAGTCGGGCGCCCTGTTCGGCGCCCGGCACTACCGCGACTACCATTTCCTTCTCACCCTCTCCGACCACACCGCCCACTTCGGCTTGGAGCACCACGAATCGAGCGACGACCGGATCGACGAGAAGTCGCTGCTCAAGGAGGACGGCCGCCGGAACCTCGCGAGCCTCCTGTCCCACGAGTTCGTCCACTCCTGGAACGGCAAGCACCGCCGCCCGGCCGACCTGATGAGCCCCGACCTCCACTCCCCCATGCAGGGCGACCTGCTCTGGGTCTACGAGGGGCTCACCCAGTACCTCGGCTTCATCCTGGCGCCCCGGAGCGGCCTGTGGACCGCGGAGTTCACCCGCGAGCGGATCGCCCAGGTGGCGGCCACCCTCGACAACGAGCCGGGGCGGAGCTGGCGGCCGCTGGAGGACACCGCGATCGCGGTGCAGACCCTGGGCGGCGCGCCCGCCGAGTGGGGGTCCTGGCGGCGGGGGACCGACTACTACGACGAGTCGGTCCTCATCTGGCTGGAGGTGGACGCGACCCTGCGCCAGAAGACCGGCGGCCGGGTCTCGATGGACGACTTCTGCCACCGCTTCCACGGCGGCACGAGCGGCCCGCCGGAGGTCAAGACCTACACCTTCGACGACATCGTCGCGACCCTGAACGGCCTCGCCCCCTATGACTGGCGGGGGCTGCTGACCGAGCGCCTGCACTCGACCTCGCCCCACGCCCCCCTGGGGGGGCTCGCGGCGAGCGGCTGGAAGCTGGTCTACACCGAGGTCCCGAACCTGGGGATCAAGGACAAGGAGGAGCGCTTCAAGAGCGACGACTGGAGCTTCTCGCTCGGCATCCAGGTCGGCGAGGACGGCACGATCCACGACGTCCTCCCCGGCTCGCCGGCGGCGAAGGCCGGGGTCGGTCCGGGCGGGAAGCTGCTGGCGGTCAACGGCCGCGCCTGGAAGGACGACTGGGTGAACGCCGCCCTGCGCGAGGCCAAGGGGGGGAAGGCGCCGATCGAGCTCCTGGTGGTCCAGTCGGACTACTACACGACCTACAAGGTCGACTACCACGACGGTCCGCGCTACCCCCACCTGGAGCGCGATCCGGCGCAGCCCGACCTCCTGGAAGCGATCCTGGCGCCGCATGCACGGGCGGCGGGGAAATGATACCTACCGCTCGCGGCCGCGGCCGATGAGGATCTCGAAGAGCAGCAGGCTGAAGCCGGTGGCGGCCTGCCCCACCTGGGCCGCCACCCGCCGCGCCCGGGCGCGCAGCGGACCGGCCGTGGGCTCCGCCCCCTCGACCCCCTCGACCGGCAGGGCCGGCCGGCCCGCCGCGGCGCCTGCCGGCGCGGCGAGCGGCACGAGGGAGTAGCTGCCGTCCGCCTCCGGCCGCGCCTCCAGGAGGCCCTCGGCGCGCAGCTCGCGCAGGAAGTCCTCCGTCCGCTCGATGGCCGAGAGCTCGTAGCCCAGGGCGGTGACCAGTTTGCGCACGCTCTTGAGCTCGGGGACCTTCTTGCCGCGCTCGTACTCGGAGAGGGCGCTGTTGGTGATCCCGGCGGCGCGGGCCAGCTGGTCCTGGCTCCAGCCGCGGGAAATGCGCAGAATCGCTAGGGCGAGACTGAAGTCTCCCGGCTCGGACGGCATGTTCCGCACTGTACCCACATTTTTCCCTTCGGGCAATATAACCCCAGCTCGCTCTGCAAGTTACGGATAGCGCTCCACCTCGCTTTCGGGCTATTCTTTCGTCTCCCCATGAAAGAGAACCGCGCCAGGGACCCGCTTCCCTTCGCCCGTCGATAAGGACAAAACCGTTGCCTCTGCCGATCGACGAAGCTCTCCCCCGCCTGCTCGCCGCCCTGCGGACGGGAAACGCGGCGGTGCTCGTCGCCCCCACCGGGGCGGGCAAGACGACCCGGGTGCCGCCCGCTCTCCTCACCGCCGGGATCGGGGGGGACGGGCGGATCGTCCTGCTGGAGCCGCGCCGGGTCGCCGCGCGGGCCGCGGCGCGGCGCATCGCCGAGGAGGGGGGATGGCGGCTGGGCGAGGAGGTCGGCTACCAGGTGCGCTTCGACCGCCGGGAGGGGCCGGCGACCCGCATCCTGGTGGTGACCGAGGGCATCCTCGTCCAGATGCTCCAGGCCGACCCCTTCCTCGCCGGGGTGGGGACCGTGATCTTCGACGAGGTGCACGAGCGGAGCCTCGCGACCGACCTCTCCCTCGCCATGGCCCGACGGGTGCAGCGCGAGGTCCGCCCGGACCTCGTCCTCCTCGCCATGTCCGCCACCCTGGACCCCGGGCCGCTCGCCGCCTTCTTGGGTGGCCCGGTGATCGAGAGCCGGGGGCGCCAGTATCCGGTCGCGATCCATCACCTCGACCGGCCGGGCGGCCGGACGGACGAGCGCCCCCTCCCCATGATCGTCGCCGCCGGGGTCGAGCGGGTCCTCGCCACCACCGACGGCGACCTCCTCGTCTTCCTTCCCGGGGTGGGAGAGATCCAGCGTACCGGCGAGGCCCTGGCCCCCCTGGCCACGGCGCGCGACCTCGCCGTCCTGCCGCTCTATGGCGACCTCCCGGCCGAGCGGCAGGACGAGGTGCTCCGGCGGGGCTCCCGCCGGAAGGTGGTGCTGGCGACCAACGTCGCCGAGAGCTCGATCACCGTCGACGGGGTGACCGCGGTGGTCGACTCGGGGCTGGTTCGGCGGCTGCGCTACGACCCTTCGACCGGCCTCGACCGGCTGGAGCTCGGGAGGGTGAGCCGGGCCTCGGCCGACCAGCGGGCCGGGCGGGCGGGACGGCAGGGGCCGGGGGTCTGCCTGCGGCTCTGGGCGGCCTGGGAGGAGGCAACGCTCCCCGAGCGGGAGACCCCGGAGATCGCCCGCGTCGACCTCGCCTCCCCCGCCCTCCAGCTCCTCGCCTGGGGCGAGACGGACCTCGCCCGCTTCGGCTGGTTCGAGCCGCCGGCCCCCGAGGCCCTGGCCGCCGCCCGGCTCCTCCTGGCGCGGCTGGGGGCGGTCGACGCGGGCGGCGTCACCGCCCGCGGGCAGGCCATGGCCCGCCTCCCCGTCCACCCCCGCCTCGCCCGACTGCTCCTCGAAGGGCGGGCCGGGGGGTGGACCCGCGAGGCGGCCCTTCTCGCCGCCCTCCTCGCCGAGCGCGATCCGTTTCCCCCGGCGGGAGACCGGGAATCACGGCGGCACGCCGTGCGCCCCTCCCGCTCCGACCTCCTCGACCGGCTGGAAGCCCTGGAGGCCTTCGAGCGACGGGGCGCCGAGCCCGACCTCCCCGGCGGCCGCCAGCTCAACCGCAACGCCGCCCGCTTCGTCCTCCAGGCCCGCGACCAGCTGGCCGAGGTCGCCCGGCGCGAGCTGCCGCCGCCGGAGAGATCGCCGGAATCGCCGCTCCCCCGTGACGAGGCGCTCCTCAAGGCGCTCCTCGCCGCCTTCCCCGACCGGCTCGCCCGGCGGCGCGAGCCGAAGAGCCCGCGCGCCCTCCTGGTCGGCGGCCGCGGGGTGCGGCTCGCCGACGAGAGCGCCGTCGTCACCCCCGAGCTGTTCCTGGCGATCGACCTCGACGACCGCGGCCCCGAGGCCCTCGTCCGCCTGGCCTCCGAGGTCGCGCCGGCCTGGCTTCCCCGGGAGCGCCTGGCCACCGACGTCGAGGTGGAATTCGATCCCGAGCGGGAGCGGGTGATCGCCTGGAAGCGGACCCGCTACGAGGACCTGGTGATCGCCGAAAGCGAGGCGACGCTCCCGGAGGGCGAGGCCACCCGCCGGCTCGCCGAGGCGGCCGCCGAGAGGCTCGACCGCGCCCTCCCCCTGGACGACCCCGAGGTCGCCGCTTTCCTCGCCCGGGTCCGCTCCTTGGGCGTCTGGATGCCCGAGCTGGGGCTCCCCGTCTTCGGGCCGGCCGAGCTGCGCGACCTCCTTCCCACCCTTGCCGCCGGCCGCCGCTCCTTCGCCGACCTGCGCCGTGCCCCGCTGCTCGCCGCCTTGGAAGGGGTCCTCACCTGGGAGCAGCGCGAGGCCCTGCGCCGTGAAGCCCCCGAGCGCTGGACGGTTCCCGGGGGCCGGAGCGTAAGGCTGGAGTACGGAGAGGATGGCCGGCCGCCAGTTCTAGCCGCCCGCATCCAGGAGCTCTTCGGCCTAGCCGAAACCCCCCAGGTGGCCGCCGGCCGCGTCCCCGTCCTCCTCCACCTCCTCGCCCCCAACGGCCGGCCGCAGCAGATCACCCACGATCTCAAGAGCTTCTGGGCGACCACCTACAAGGAGGTCAAGAAGGAGCTGCAAGGCCGCTACCCCAAGCACGCCTGGCCCGAGGATCCCTGGAACGCCCGGCCGCAGAGCCGGCCGGGGCGGGGGAGGTAGTAACGGGAGTCAGGGCGTCGAGAGACTATAATGAACGCGACAATGCCGGGTGGAGGCGCATATGGCCCTGGAACAGGAGCTGGAGACGTATAGGAACCATCTGCAAACGCTGAAAGCAGAGCATGAGGGCAAGTATGTCCTGATCCATGGTGACCAGGTTGTAGACGTCTTCAGCAGCTATGACGATGCCATCAAGGCGGGATACTCCAAATTCGGTCTCAATCCCTTCCTCGTGAAGCAGATCCATGCTATCGAGCAGGCACAATTCGTCTCACGCTTCGTGGATCCGTGCGCG
The DNA here is from genome assembly GCA_035644215.1 of Thermoanaerobaculia bacterium. Lineage (GTDB taxonomy): Bacteria > Acidobacteriota > Thermoanaerobaculia > Multivoradales > UBA5704 > DASQPA01. The sequence goes on along the minus strand of DASQPA010000493.1, from coordinate 8,866 downwards.
GTGAGGCGGGCGGTCTGAGACGGTGCCCCACTTTACTCTCCAGATCGGACCCGGCGGGCCGATTCTCCAGGCGTTTGTAGCCGTAAGCCAGGCACGAGCGGCGGCTCTCGCCGAAGTCGGCCAGTCCATGCCAAAGCCTGTTCCCATCAGCGCGCTTATCGATACCGGCGCGAGTTGTACCTGCGTCGATCCGTCGGTACTCCTGGGACTGAAGCTCACGCCGACGGGCAGCGTCAGCGTCAACACACCTTCGACCGGCGCGACGCCTCACGAGGCCGAACAGTTCGATGTCGCGCTGGTCATCCCAGCACCCAGCGGGCAGCCGCTGGTCTTTCAGACGATCCCCGTGGTCTCCGCCGAGTTACTGATCGCTCAAGGGTTCCACGCCCTGATTGGGAGAGACATCTTGGACCGTTGCTTCTTTGCCTACAACGGCAACAATGGTGCGGGTGGGATCTTCACTTTGGCCTTCTAGATGCGGAGCTAAACAAGCGACTCAAGATCCCGCCTCCTTGATCCCCTGCGCCGTATGATGGGCGAGGGCCATGATGGTGACCATCGGGTTGACTCCGGAGGAGATGGGGAAGGCGCTGGCGTCGGCGATGTAGAGACCGCGGACGCCGAAGACCTCGCCCTGGGCGTCGCAGACCGCGGTCTTCGGATCGCTCCCCATGCGGCAGGTCCCCATCTGGTGAGCGCTGAAGAGGGTCGACCAGTTACGGTGGAACCGGCTCCGCGCGACCTCCTGGAAGTATTGGGCGATCGCCACGTCCGACCTTCCGTTGGCGCGCAGGCCGAGGCGCTGGTGGTTCAGGGCCAGGAGCTCCTCGGCCCCGGCCGCCAAATGGACGCGGGAGGCCGCGGCGATCCCGTCCCGGATCAACTGTCGCTCCAGCCGTCCGGGCCGGTAGTCGACCACCGGGGTGCCGTCCCTCCCGAGGCGCACCCGGCCGGTATTCTTGTCGCGCACGAGCACGATGATCGTGCACTTCCGGGCGCTCGCCTGCATCTCCCGGCGATGGTCGCGGGCGCCGCACCAGGGGGTTGCGAGGGCCAGGAGGCCGGGGTGGGCCGGCGCCGTCTCCAGGCGGAAACCGTAGCCTCCTTTCCCTGGCGCGAATTCGTCGCTGAGGATCGACTGCGGCGGCCCGTTCCAGGGCTCGATCCGCTCGGCATAGGTACCCGCCACCGAGGTCGCCGGGTGCAGGTAGAGATGGCGGCCGAGGGCCGGCAGCGCGAGCCCGGAGCGTAGAAGGAGAGCCGGCGAACGGAGGCTCCCGGCCGCCACGACGACGATCGGGGCGCGGACTTCGACCGCGACCTCCTCCCCCGCCGGGGTCGTGGCGAAGGCCTCGACGCCCTGCACCCGGCCGTTCTGCCAGAGGACCCGCCGGGCGCTGCAGCCGGTGACGATGCGGGCGTCCCCCAACCGTTGGGCGTCGTGCAGGTAGGTGACGGCAGAGCTCTGCTTGCCGCCCAACCGGCAGCCGAACATGCAGTAGCCGCACTGGCGGGCGTCGCAGCCTCGGGCGTTCCGCGCCAGCACCTGCCAGTGATAGCCGAGCGCCTGGCACCCCTCGCGCAACCGGGCGTTGTTGGCGTTGACCCAGCTCTCCTCGGTGCCGGCGCCCAGCCGCTCCATCACCGCCGCGAGCGAGCGGCCGAAGCTCTCCTCGGCGAAGAAGGCGCAGCCCGAGCGCTCCGCCCACTCGTCGCGCACCACGTCGGGCAGGGGAAGAGAGGTCTGCCAGTTCACCGTCGTGCCGCCGCCCAGGGTGGCGCCGGCGAGGATCACCATGGCCAGGTCGCGGGTGCCGGCCATGCCGCGGTCGAGGAAGAGGGCGCGCGTGGCGGGGAGCTCGGTCTGGTCGAAGTCGCCGGCCTGGAGGCCGCCCCCGGCCTCCAGCACCACCACCCGTTTCCCCGCCGCCGCCAGCTCGGCCGCCACCACACCTCCGCCGGCTCCCGAGCCGATCACGCAGACGTCGGCCTCCAGGGTCCCCGGCGCGGCGATGGGCGTGAGAGCGAGCCGGGGCGCGGCCGTCGGCGGGTTGGTCGAGCGGGCATAGCCGATCGGGTCCCAGGTCGGGTTGTCGGCACCGCCAGGACAGAGGCCGTAGAAGAGGAAGGTGGCGAGCCGCTTCAGGACCTGGAAGCCGGTGCGCAATGGCTCCAGGCGGCTCGTCGCCATGGCCGAGAGCGCCCGTTCGCGCCGCTCGGGCGCAAGGCGGGCAAAGGGGCGGGCCTGCCCGGCCAGCAACAGTATGAAGGCAGGCTGTGCCAGGAGGCCCAGCAGCCGTCGGAAGTCCGCCCGCTGCCCCGCGCCAAGCTCGCCGACCGCCCCTTCGAGCGCCGCCGCCACCCCCAGGGAGGCGGCGTCGAGCGCAAAGAGGCGGGGGTCGTCCCCCGCCTCGGGCGCCAGGGCCGGCAGCAGCGCCCCACACACCGCCTCCAGGGTCTCCCGTTCCTGCGGCGAGAGGAGGCCGTCTCCGGACGGTCCGGCTGGGCTCGACATGGTTTGCCTTTACATCACAGTCGGCCTGCCTTGTCCAGTCGGCACGCTGCCAACCGCCACCACCGCCCCCTCCTCCACCGTCGGCCACACCTCCGCAATCCGCCGCTCCACCTCCAGGGTCCTCTCCAAGGCCGCCACCGTCTTCCAGAACGCCTCCTGCTCGCACTGGCCCAAGGTGCGGCCGGCGCGGCTGGCGAGCCAGCGGTCGAGGACCTGGTAGCCGCCGATCCGGTAGGCCCAGACCTCCGGCGTGATCCCGTCGAAGGACTGCCCCTCCTCGTTGACGTAGACCCGCTCCTCTTCCGGCCGGTAGTCGCGCTGCTTTCCCAGGGTGCCGCTCCCCGCCGGCTCCAGGCGCGAGCCGGGGGTGGCGAGGATCGGAGCGCGGAGCAGGTGGAGGTCGATCAGCTCGGCGCCCAGGCTGGCGAGAGCGCCGAAGCAGGCGCCGTCCCGGGTCAGAGGGATGCGCGGGAAGCCCTGGCGGAGGAGCGCCCGGTACCGCTCCCGGTACGCCCGGCTGTAGAGGACGGCGTAGACGTAGGCGAGGAGCTCCTCGGGGGAAGGCTCCCGGCCGTGCGCCTCTCCCAGCCGCGCCAGGAGGCCCGGGGCGACGTTCGGGGTGCGGCCGAGGAGAGGGTCCTTGAAATACAGCGGGAAGAGGGAGTTGATGTCGTAGGCCGAGACCGCCTTGTGGCCGGCGATGCGGTCGGTCACCAGGGCGCCCGTCTCCTCCTTGTGCTGCGCCGGGCAGACCAGTCCCAGATTGCTCCCCGGCTGCCCCATGTGATTCATCAACTGCCGCCGGGGACGCGCCACCAGGTAGTCGGCATAGAAGATCGGGCGGACGTCGAACGGCCGATAGAGGATCTCGGTGAACCGCTCCCGCCAGCGCTCGTCGTCCCGCGCCTTCTGTTGGGCCTGGAGGACGACGAACCCGCCGCGGTCCTCCAGTTTCCACTCCTCGGGGAAGACCTGACCCTGCGCCACCCGGAAGGCGAGGAGCTTCGCTTCGAGCTCCGGCCGGCTGAAGTCGAGCACGAAGGCGTCCCGCGCCGTCACCACTCCCACCGAATGGCGGGGGAAGATCTCCGGCAGCGCCATCCCGCACCCGTACTCCTCCTCGATCCGGGCCGTGTCGGCTCGGGGATCGGCGGAATTCTGCTGAAAGTAGTAGACCGGGGGTCGGGGAGAGATCTCCGTCCAGCGGGTCGTCGCGCGCTCATGGTCGTCCAGCCACTGGAGCTTGTCGACCGCCCGGCCCTGCAGGTCGGCCCGGAAGACCCGGGTCCCGGCCCCCGGCCGGCGCGGCCCGGGGAGCTTCACCAGGAGGCAGACCGCCACCCCCTGCTCGATCCCCGGGAAGACACTCTCGTCCGGTCCCCCGTCCGGCGCCCGCTCCCCCTTCTTGCGGTTGCCGTGCAGGTCGAGCAGGTAGATCTCGTCGAAGGTACGGAGAAGCGACCGCCGCAGGCCGCGGAAGGTGGGATTGTCGAGATAGCCGTGGTTGGTGACGAAACCGACGACGCCCCAGCCGTTCTGTTCGATCTTCCACTGCGCAAAACGGAGGAACTTGACGTAGTCGTCCTGCAGCCACTTGAGGTTGCGCTCGGTCAAGGCCCGGCCGTCCACCCGATAGTAGCCCTCGTCCCGCTCCGGGAAGTCGCGGAAGCGCCGTAGGAGGTCCACGATGTGCCGGCTCCGGTTGTAGGAATGCCCGGAGTAGGGCGGGTTGCCGAGGATGACGGCGATCCGCGCCTCCTTCTTGATCCGCCCGGCCGCCTGCGACTCGCGCGACAGGGCGGCCATGCCGGGCAGGTTGGTCTGCTTCAGCTCCTCGAGCTCCAGGGTATTGGTGAGGAAGAGCGGGAAGCGCTTTTCCAGGGGCAGGGGGAGGCCCTCGGCGGCGAGGAGGAGGCCCATCTTGAGGTGGCCGATGGCATAGGGGGCCATCATCAGCTCGAAGGCGTGGAAGTCCTGGAGGAGATGGTCGCGCAAGAGGGCCGCCACGCTCCCGGCGCCGTGCCGGTCGCGGTAGCCGTCGATGGCGACGCGGAACGCCTCGGCGAGGAAGGTGAGCGTCCCGGCGGCGGGGTCGAGCAGGGTGACCCCGCCGTCCGCCAGGCCGTCGGGCCGGCCCAGGCGCTCGCGCAGCAGGCCGTCGACCGAGCGGACGACGTAGCCGGCCAGCTGGCGCGGGGTGTAGTAGACCCCCCGGCGCTTGCGCAGGCCGCGGTCGTACTGGGCGAGGAAGGTCTCGTAGAAGTGGAGGATGGGGTCGCGGGCCGCGCCGCCGTGGCGGCGGGTGAGCAGCCGGTCGACCGGCGAGGCGGCGAGCAGCTCGACGATGTCGTCGACGATCCAGGCGAGGCGCGGCCGGGGATCGGGCGTCTCGGCGAGGGCGATGTAGCGGAAGAGGTCGCGCAGGATGCCGTTGCCGCGCGGGATGTGGTCGAGCACCGTCTGCAGGGCGAAATCGCCCGGCGCGTACCAGCAGGCGGCGAGGAGGCCGTAGACGAGGGTCTGGGCGTAGAGGTCGGCGAACTCGCGCGGGGTCAGACCGTGGATCAGGTACTCCGAGAAGGCGCGGTAGAGGCCGGCGAGCTCCGAGGTCTTTTCCCCGTCCTCCGCCAGCAGCTCCTCGATCGCCGACTCCAGGAGCCGCGCCCGATGGGCGAGCCCCACCGCCAGGGCGGCGGCGCTCCCCGGGCGGGGGGCCGCGAAGTCGAGGAAGCGGTCGAGGAGCCCGGTCACCGCCGCCTCCCCCTGGACCTCGTCCGTCAACCGGTCGGCGTAGAAGCGGGCGAGCGGGCTCTCCAGCACCGCCCGCTCGACCGACTCCTTCTGCCGATACCGCCGGAGCTCGTAGAAGTCGGTCAGGAGGACGTTGGGGAACGCCTCCCGGTAGCGCTTCATCTGGTCCGACTTCTCGGCCGCGTCGAGGTTCGCGCCCGGGCGCTTGGCTTCGACGTAGCCGGCGATCCGTGCCCCCCGCCAGACCTGGAAATCGACGACGACCCCCGCCTCGGTCCGCCGCGGGAGCACCGTCACCCGTACCGTCTTCCGACCACTCGCCGCCGCGTACTCTTGGAGGAGGGTCTGGAGCGCTCCGTAGTAGCTCTCCTCCCGGGCGTCCCCCCGCCGCTCCACCTCGGCGAGGCGGCGCAGATAGGCGAGGAGGAGGGCCGTTGTCGGTCGCATGTTCCGGATACAGTATCGCAGAGACGCGATCTAATGGATACCTATTTCGGCGACGATGATCCGAATTCATGTGCCCTGACAGCTCCGTGATGAGGCAATTTGGAAGATGTGCCACTTGGACCGGCATCTCTTTCCGCGACGTCGCGGGCCGCCCGGACGTCCACGGAGTGATAGACTTATCGTTCTTTTTTCCGACCCCAGGGGGTTCGCGCGATGCGGAGGTTGCTTCTTGCCGTTCTACTGCTCGTCGCCGTGGGGCTTCCTGCCACCCGGGCTAAGGCGGCCACGCCGGTCTGGCCCACCCTGACCGAACAGCTCAGCCGGGACGGCATCGCCCCGGAGAGCGCCCTCGCCCGCCTGATCGCCGCCAACCAGGACTTCCAGCTGCTCCGGCCGGAGGAGGCCCGGGATCACATCCGCGTGCCCCTCTGGCTCCGCGTCCTCTGGCGCAAGGCTCACCCAGCCCAGCGCTACCCGGCGAACGATCCCACCGGGGGGTATCCGTTCGTGTTGAAAGAGGTCCACGAGTGGATGGTCACCCATCCGGATCTCCTCCCCGGTGCGGCGCCGGCTCCGGTCGCGCCGGCGCCGATTGAACGCACGGCGAAGATCGGCACCGAGGTGAGCGTCTCGGGCCCCCCGGCGGCGCCGCGCAGCGAGTCGGACATCCGCATCGACTTCCGCAACCCGTCCCGGATCATTTCCGCCTCGAACGACATCGAGGTGGGCGGCCGGCAGATCGTCTACTACTCGGGCAACGGCGGCGCCACCTGGGGCCAGACCAGCCTGCCGCTCGTCGCCGGCGACGCCTTCCACTCTGACCCCACCGTCGACTGGACCTCGGACGGCACCGCCTGGTCGACCACCATCGGCATCACCGCGAGCGGCGGCACCCTCAGGATGCGGGCCTACAAGTCGACGGACGGCGGCGCCACCTGGACCTCCGACGCCACCTTCTCGGGCAGTCAGACGAGCACCGACAAGCAGATGATCTGGGTCGACCACAGCGACAGCTCGCCCTGGAAGGACAACCTCTACGCCATCTGGCACGACGTCGTCGTCGTCTACGTCAACCGCCGGACCGGCCCCACGGGGGCCTGGCAGACGCCGCTCCGGGTGAGCGGCGCGGAGACCCTGGGCACCGGGATCGGCGCCGACGTCAAGACCAACGCCAACGGCGACGTCTTCGCCTTCTGGCCCGACACCGGCGACGACGCCATCCCGGGGAGCCCGAAGATCTACTTCGTCAAGTCGGTGAACGGCGGGGTCTCCTGGTCGGCGCCCGCCCTCCTCGCTCCCACCTTCGGCTCCTTCGACATCGGCGTGCCGGCGTTCAACAACCGCCAGGCTCTCATCTACGTCTCGGCGGGGGCCTACCGGACGGCGAGCAAGGATTTGGTCTATGCCCTCTGGGGCGACCTCTCCGGCGCCGCCGGCTGCACCACCCCTACCAGCGAGCCGGGATCGACCGTCGCCTCGACCTGCAAGACGCGGATCTGGTTCGCCCGCTCGACCAACGGCGGAGCCAACTGGTCGGCGCCGGTGATGCTCAACAACCAGGCCTCCTTGAACGACCAGTTCAACCCCTGGCTGGCGGTCGACGAGACCAACGGCACGGTGGCCGCCATCTACTACGACACCGTGGCCGACCCGGGGCGGACGAAGACCAACGTCTACTACCAGTCCTCCTTCGACGACGGCGTCACCTGGGGGCCGCCGATCAAGGTCACCGCCGCCCCGACCGACGAGACGGCCGACTCCGCCGAGCTCGGCAACCAGTACGGCGACTACAACGCCCTCTCGGGCTATGCCACGAAGTTCTTCCCCAGCTGGACCGACCGCCGCGACGACTCCCTGGAGGAGATCTGGACGGCGGCGATCCAGGACGTTCCCTGCACCTTCACCGGCACGCCGGCGATCGGCGCCGCCACCACCCCGGCCGGAAATCAGATTCAGGTGCCCTGGACCAACGGTGCGCCGGCCTCGGCGCGCTTCACGATCTACCGCGCTCCCGGCACCTGCGCCGCGCCCGGCGCCTTCCAGCCGATCGCGAGCGACGTCACCGGCACCTCCTACCTGGACACCACGGTCTCCGGCACCCTCTCCTACGCCTACCGGGTGGCGGGCCTCGACGTCACCGGCTTCTGCGAGTCCGCCCCCTCGACCTGTACCGACGTGGTGGCGACCGGCGTCTGCACCGCGGCGCCGAGCTTCGCCGGCCTTCAGTCGGTGACCAACGCCGGCACCGCGGGCTGCGGGTTGAGCCTCGCATGGGCCGCCGGCAGCCCGACCTGCAGCGGGCCGCTGACCTACAACGTCTACCGTTCGACCGTGCCCGGCTTCGTGCCCGGCCCGGCCACCCGCCTCGCCACCGGCGTGAGCGGCACCTCCTTCACCGACACCTCGCTCTTGAACAGCGCCCAGACCTACTCCTACGCCATTCGCGCCGTGGACGCCACCAACGGCGCCGAGGAGGGGAACACCGTGCAGCTCTCCGGCTCCCCCACCGGCCCGGCGGCGCTCGGCACCCTGGCCGAGGGGTTCGAGAACGGGCTCTCCAACGGCTTCGACACCCCGGGCTGGTCGCACGCCGCGCTGTCGGGGAGGAACGACTGGAGCTGGACGGCCGCCCGCTCCCAGACCCCCACCCACTCCTGGTTCTCCGCCAGCCAGGCCTCGCCGGGCGACCGGGTGCTGGTCTCGCCGCCCTTCCTCGTGCAGGGGACGACCACCCTCTCCTTCTGGCACACCTTCGCCTTCGAGGGGAGCCCCGCCACCTGCTACGACGGCGGCACGCTGGAGATCACGACCAACGGCGGCGCCAACTGGAGCCCGCTGCCGGACGGCATTTTCACCGGCGGCGGCTTCAACGGTACGATCACCTCGGGGTTCCGCAATCCGCTCGCCGGCAAGCGCGGCTGGTGCGGCGGCACGCTCGGGGCGATGACCCCGGTGACCGTCAACCTGGGCTCCTTCGCCGGCAACCAGGCCCGCCTGCGTTGGCACGCCGGGGACGACAGCATCAACGCCGGCGCCGGCTGGTACGTCGACTCGGTCACCCTCTCGAACGCCTCGGTGGCCGGGATCTGCACCCCGGGCGCGAGCTCCAACTACGCCTTCTATACCGTCACCCCCTGCCGTCTCGTCGACACC
>DASQPA010000492.1:0-5342 GCA_035644215.1 Thermoanaerobaculia bacterium | reverse complement strand
GCTCGACGGCCATGGCGGGCCGCCGCTCGCCGACGCCGTCATCCTCATTTCCGGCGACCGCATCACGGCGGTGGGCCGGGACCTCCCCATTCCGGCCGGGGCGGAGGTCGTCGACCTCTCGAAGCAGACCGTGCTCCCCGGGCTCATCGACTGCCACACCCACCTCACCCAGCAGTCGACCGGCGACTACTACGAGGGGATCTTCCGGCGCACCCCGATCGACGCCGCCGTGGTCGCCCACGTCTACGCCCGCCGCACCCTGGAGGCCGGCTTCACCACCGTGCGCGACGTCGGGGCGGCCGAGCTGATCGACGTGGCGCTCAAGAACGCCATCGACCGCGGCGACGTGGTCGGCCCGCGCATGCGGGTGGCGACCCTGGCGATCGGCTCGACCGGCGGCCACAACGACCTCTCCGGCTTCTCTCCCTACCTCCACTTCGACCGCCTCTCCGGCATCGCCGATGGCCCGGAGGAGATCCGCAAGCTGGTCCGCTTCGAGGTCAAGAACGGCGCCGACTGGATCAAGGTGATGGCGACCGCCGGGGTGCTCTCCGAGGAGGAATCCGTAGGGGCGCCCCAGTATTCGCAGGAGGAGATGAACGCCGTGGTCGCCGAGGCCGCCATGTGGGGCAAGAAGGTGGCCGCCCACGCCCACGGCACCGAGGGGATCAAACGCGCGGCGCGGGCCGGCGTCGCCTCGATCGAGCACGGCGGCCTGATCGACGAGGAGGGGGTGCGCCTCCTCAAGGAGAAGGGCATCTACCTGGTGCCCGACATCTACACCGACGAGTACATCCTCGCCGAAGCCGACCACCTGGGCCTGCCGCCAAAGATGATCGAGAAGGAAAAGGAGCTGCGCAAGAACCAGATCGCCAACTGGAAGCGCGCCATCGCCGGAGGCGTCAAGCTCGCCTTCGGCACCGACGCCGGAGTCTACCCCCACGGCCAGAACGCCCACCAGTTCCACTCCCTCCTGGCCCTCGGCCTGACCCCCACCCAGGTGATCCAGATGGCGACCACCAACGCCGCCGACCTCCTCGGCATGAGCGACAAGGTCGGCAGCGTCGTCCCCGGCCGCTACGCCGATCTGATCGCCGTCGACGGCGATCCGCTCCAAGACGTCACCGAGCTCGAACGGGTGCGCTTCGTGATGAAGGGGGGCGTGGTGGTCAAGGACGAGCGGAAACTTCAGCGCTGACGGAACTCAGGAGGGCCATCGAAGTAGCCGAAACCGATGCGCTTGCGGGTCACGGGCCGATAAAATACAATTTTCCCGAGCTATCGAATACGCTGCGGGGCGCTTCAGCTATTTGCTCCAGGAGAACTGATGTCGACACGCAGAGTCTGGTTGTTCCTGTGCGCGCTACTCATCGTCTGGGTACCGCTCGCCTTCGGCATTGGCCCGCGTCCACTTCCAAGCTCCGATGCAGGCCTTGCCGACGACGGTCCTTGGCCCGCCTCGACGCCGGCCCTCCTCGCCAAGCTTGAGACGGACGATGAGTGGCACCGGGAAGCGACCGTCGAGGAGTGCGCCCGCCGGATCAGCCAGGGAGACAGCGACCTGCTTTCCGGCGTGCTGGGGCTTCTAAAGGATCAGAAGGACCCGGTCCACCGTAGGGCAGCGATACGAGTCTTGCGGTGGATTCCCGAGGGAAACCTGCCGGATGATTCAAAACTCCCTCAGACGGTGGGCGAGGCCGCGTTGGAAAGGCTCGACGACCCCGACGTGTTCGTGCGCAGTGTCGCCGTCTCGGTCCTGGAATGGCGAGAACCCCCGCAAGCTGATGCCTTGCAGAGAATCGAGCGAGCCTTGAGAGAAGAAGTCTCGCCAACGATCAAGGCGAAGCTCCTGCTCCTCATGGCGAGGTGGACCGCGGCGCAGGGAAGGCAGGCCGAGGCGGAGAATCTCCTCGCCCGGGGACTCTCTCGCGACATGCCGTCCGCAGTACGCATTGCGGCCATCCGGCAGCTCGCACGTGATAGGGCCCTGCCTTCTCGGCGACTCCAAGCGATCCTTGACATGCTCCCCGATTTGGACCTCGAGGTCCGGCTCGCGGCGATCAATGCTCTCGAATTCCTCTATGGTTACGGCAATCTTAGCCTTAGCGAACCCTATGCAAATGAGGCTCCCAAGGTCAGCGCGGCGGTCGCCGTTTTGCTCAAAGACCAGCGGCCAAGCGTCGAGCTGGCGGCGGCGAAAGCCTTAGCCTCCCTGGGCAACCGAGCTTCCACCCAGCAAAAGGCCCTTGAGGAGGCCTTCGCAACTTCGCGGTCGGAACAGGTTCGTGCAAACTGTGCGCTTGCACTGGGAGCGATTGGCCAGAAGAGTAAGAACGCGCAAGCCGTCACCCTGGAACTCGTAACGGCCATTGGAGACGGTAGTCCAAGCCTGCGGGTGGCCGTAATTTCGGCGCTCGGACGGATCGGCAAACCAGCTACGGGCGCGGTCGATTCACTGCGCTCGATCCTCCGGGAAAGCAACGGCGAGAAGGTCCGCGCAGCTGCAGCTTCAGCCCTCGGCGAGATCCGATCACCGAAAGCCCTACCCGAGTTGGCAGCGGTTTTGAAGGACAGCCATCAGCTCAGCACTCAGCGGGCAGCGGTCGAGGCAATCGGGCAACTTGGAGAGGCGGCCAAGGACGCGGAGGACGATCTCAGGCCGCTGCTCCTGGCCGAGGACGGTGAACTCGTCAACGTAACAGAGGGAGCCTTGACTGCCATCGGCGCGCAGTCCGATGCTACCGCGAGAGCCCTCGCGAAACGGCTCGCTGTTGATCCTGAGCGGCCTTACTCAGATTTCAACCTAAACGGAGCGCTTGAGCACATCTGCAAGAGGAATCCCCTGGCGATCAAGCTCCTGGCGGCAACACTCACCGATGCCAACCTCCAACGGAGAGCTGCTTCAATCCTGGTGACTACGGCAGAGGATCTTCCGTACGAGATCGAGAAAGGAACCATATCCTACCTTACCCTGGAACGAATCCTGCCCGCACTGCGAGGAGCGGCATCCAGGATGCGGGCTCTCCCAGAGGGCGGTCGAGGCGCCGCCATCCTCGAGGCGACGAGCGACAAGATCGAGAGCAAGGTTCGGCCGGTGCGGACATTTCTCCAGGTGATTACTTCCCCCTTGTTCTTCATCCCAGCCGGCTATCTACTGGCCCTCCTCGGGGTCTTCTGGTTCGCCCCGCTCTGGCTCCTGGCGCTCGACGAGACCCTGCGGCCGTTCAAAGTGAAGCTGCCGTGGCTGGGAGAGGTCGGGTTGCACAGCTTCCTCTTCCTTCAGTACCGTCCACGGGTCCTCGACGCCTGGGTCGTGCGCCACGTCGACGTAGCGCGCGCCAACTTCGCCGAGCGCACAACGGTCCGAGATCGGGTGGTCCAGGTCCCTCTGCCTGCGGTGCTCGACGGCAACCGGCTTACCGAGCTGACCTCCCAGGAACTGGCGGGAGCCTTCCGCCAGGAGCAGGCACGGATCCTCATCTGGGGCGAGGGCGGCGTGGGGAAGACGAGCCTCGCCTGCCAACTCGCCCGGTGGGCGATGGCCGAGGAGTCGGAGGAGCGCCTCACGAAGCATACGATGCTCCCGGTCCTCGTCGAGGAGGACCTGGAGGTCCAGCCCGAGACCGAGAAGCCGGAGGTATGCGCGGCAGCTCTCCTGGACGTGGTTCGCGGCCAGCTCCAGAGTGTGGCCGGCAGCCCGGAGCCGATCCCCGAACGGCTCTTCGGGCGCCTCCTGCGCCAGAAGCGGGTGCTGGTGATCGTCGATCACCTCTCCGAGATGAACGAGGCCATGCGCCGCGCTGTCCGTCCGGAGTCGCCGACGTTCCCCATCAACGCCCTCGTGGTGACGGCACGGACCGAAAGTGTCCTCGGCGCGGTAGCGGTCCATAAGGTCACGCCGATGCGAATTCAGGGCGACCGCACCGCCTCCTTCATGGAGGCCTATCTGACGCGGCGCCAGAAGCGCGAGCTTTTCAAGGATGCCGAATTCTTCGAGGCTTGCGCCCACCTCTCGCGCATGGTAGGACAGCGCAACATCACTGTCCTCCTGGCCCGCCTCTACGCCGATCGCCTGATCGATCTCAAGGAGGGGAGCTCAGCGGCCGAAGGTTTGCCCGACAGCATTCCCGATCTGATGTTGAGCTACTTGAACGAGCTCAACCGCTCGGTTTCCGACGACCGGCTGGACGAGCGCGAGGTCCAACGGACCGCCACCATCCTCGCCTGGCACTGCCTGAAGACCACCTTCCGTCCTGGTCCCGCGCCGCGCGACGAGGTCGTAGAGGCCCTCGGCAGGACCGGTGAGGAGCGGTTGAGCTATCTGGAGAGGAAGCTGCGGATCGCCGCGACCGTAGGCGCCGCACGCAATCAGGTCCGTGTCAACCTCGACCCCTTGGCCGAGTACCTGGCCGGGATGTACCTGGTCGATCGAGAGCTGCGCAGCGGAGAGGACCGGGAAGCCTTCCTCGTCCGGGCACGCACCCTCGCTTCCGACGCCGCAGCCGACATTTCGGGGTTCCTGCTGGCCGTGGAGGACTCCTACCTGGCTCGAACGGCGGGCGCCAATCCGGGCGATGCGTTCTCCAGCGCTCTGCGGAGCCTGGGGCAGCCGCAACCCCTCCGTCAAGCCGCATGAGGCGAGGACCTCGATTGGAATCCGAGCCCTACCGCCGCCATCTGGCACGGAGACGCCTATCACTACATCAATGCTCCATAATCGGCAGTGAAGGACTGAGATAAGGTGGCCGGGGATCGAGTCCGGAGGGGGCGTTGCCCGGACGGGACGCCCCCGCAGGGTCATCCCGCGATGCAGTGCGTGTTGATCACGTGACAGGTGCAGAACGTGGCGGCCTGGGTGAGGCACTGGTTCTTGATCTGGGTCACCATGCCCACCGCATGCTCGAGCTCGCCCCGATCGAGCGCAGCCAGGGTCTCCCGGGTTAGCTTCAGCGGTTTCTTCAGCTTCTTCTGCATGACGGGACCTCCGAGGGTTAGTAGGAGGCGATGCTAATTCGCCGAGCCACTCCGGTCAAGGCAGGGTAAAGACCCAGCCTCCGCACCACCGCTTCCCCCGCGCGAAGCTGGATTCATCCAACGCAACTCATAGCCCGGAGATTTATCTCCGGGCGGAGGTCCGACCGGAATGACCGTCGCCCCTTCGGGGCTTTTGTTTTCTTGGGATTACCCTACCTGGGGCTCTCGCCCATATGGTTACACACATCTAGCTGCTGCCCGAGGCCTCTCGTGCTTCCAGGGCAAGGACGAAATCTCGGGTGCGCTGGAGGCCGATCCAGATCACCTTGGGTCCTGGAGGCCCATCGCCGGTGCGCGCCAGATATCCT
>DASQPA010000491.1:0-2353 GCA_035644215.1 Thermoanaerobaculia bacterium | reverse complement strand
GAGGAGCGAATTCCCCGTCTCGCTCAGGCGCAGATCGAGCCAGTTCGCGGCAGCCTCGACATCCAGCTCGCCTGCCGTCGTCTGGTGGCCCGCGAGGTCGGCGGCGACCCGGTGGCGGCCCTTGGTGACCCCGGCCAACCGGTAGCGGCCGTCGCCGTCCGTCTGGGTGCTGGCGATAAACGAGACGCGTCGCGACGTTCCCGGAGCGAGGAGAGAGGAGGGGTCGGCGAGCCGCACCTCGGCCCCCACCGCCGGATCGCCGTCCGCGGTCGTGACCTGGCCCTCGATCACGGCGCCTTCGCTCAGGAGGATCTCCAGGTCGGTCACGTTGGAGCCCGCGACGACCTTGACCGGCTGGGGCTCGGCGGGCAGGTGATTGGCGACCAAAACGTGGAGTGTGTAGCGGCCGGGGGGGAGGCCGGTGATCGCGAAGCGTCCTAGGGCGTCCGTCGGTTCTTCCGCCAGGCAACGGTTGGCCCGCTCGTTCTCCAGGATGACCCGGGCGGCGGGGATGGGAGAGCCCGCCTCGTCGAGCACCCGGCCGGCGACCTGGGAGATGGGGGTGAGGACGATACGGGGCGGCTCCTCCAGCCAGGTATCGAGCCCGATCGTACGGGAGGCGTAGCCCTCGAGCTCGATCCGGAGTCGCAGCCAATCCCCGGGGGTGAGGTCGATCGCCTTGAACCCCCCGTCGACCCCGGTCCTCGATTCGTTCTCCGGCTTGGCGCCAGCCCAGGAGAGCCAGTCCTCGAGCTGGTCCGGCCGCTCGACTCGAACGAGGGCTCCGGCGAGCGGTCGTCCCTCCGGATCCTCGACGCTCCCGGTGAGGACGGCGCCGGCCTGGAGGACGATCTTGCCGAGATCGGCGGGCGCCTCGGCCGGACTGCCGGGGACGAGGCTGGGGACGACGCCGCGGAGGAGAACGGGCGCGAAGCGCCGGGCGCGCACGGCGAGGTCGACCGGGCCAGCGGGCAACGTCTTGACGGCGAAGCGCCCATGGGCATCGGTCCGGGCGGAGACCAGGGCCTTCCGGCCCGCGGTCGCGGCGGCGTTGTCGTCGGTATCACTGGTGCCGGCGACACCGGCGGGAAGGAGATGGACCGTGGCGCCCGCGATCGGGCGCCCGCCCGTATCCACCACTCGGCCGACCGCGGACCGGGACGCCGTGCCCACGGCCGGGAAGGCGATCGAGAGAGCGAAGAGGGCGAGCGCGATACATGTCTCCATGGCGAGGCTCCGAGAAGGCGAATCGCAAAGACTGGCAGAAAGCATAGCAGATCCCGCAAGACTCTCGCGACCGGGACGGCCGTCCAGGTGGGGGAGGCTCGTGATGCTTGATCCATAGGTTGAACCCACATAAACTGTCCACATGAAGACTGTCCAGGTCCTGTTCGACGAAGATCTTCTCGCCGAGCTGGATAAAACCGCCGAGGTTCACGAAAAGGGGCGGTCCGCGGTGCTGCGGCAACTCGCGACCGACTTCGTGCGCCAGCGCCGCGAACGGGAGATCGATGCTCAGTATGAGCGCGCTTATGCGGGAGTCGAAGCCCCGCTCGGCAAGGACTTCGAGGGGTGGGAGGAAGAGGGTACGCTCGGGCCTGGGAAGATGACCGCGGTCTGCCACGCTCTACAGATCGCCACCGGGTGTGGAGACTGACAAGGCCTCCGTCAGCACGAGCGTTCCCTCTCCGTCTGGTTGTCGCCACCCCAACTCACCCATCACCGCGCGCGGTCCAAGCATCCCCGATACGCCCTCCACGCCGCGATGTGGGTTTGCGCATCGCCGACCGGGACACCCTTCAGTTGGGCGAAGAATTTCGGCACGCAGGCCTGGCAAGCCTTCTCGTGACTCTCGGCTTCTTGGGGAGTCTCGCCCAGAGTCTGTTGTCGGAATGGAACGGACAGGCAGAGGGGGGTTCGTGCCCGAATCAAGCTTTGCACGTACTCTGCGGCGACGGGCCAGATCCGCGCCGTCTGGTCCCTGGACGCGGTCACCACGCGAGTGCCGTCCGGGCTGAAGGAGGCGTCATTGACCTCAGCCAGGTGCCCCATCAGGGTGGCGATCGGTTGGCTGGTGGCGGCGTCGTTCCAGATCCGCGCCGTCTGGTCTGAGGATGCGGTCACCACCCGCGTGCCGTCCGGGCTGAAGGAGGCGTCGCCTATCTCAGCCGTGTGCCCGGTCAGAGTGGCGATCAGTTGGCCGGTGGCGGCGTTCCAGATCCGCGCCGTCTGGTCCCAGGACGCGGTCACCACCCGCGTGCCGGCTGGGCTGAAGGAAGCGACGCCGACCGGAGCCGTATGCCCTGTCAGGGTGGCGATCAGTTGGCCGGTGGCGGCGTTCCAGATCCGCGCC
>DASQPA010000490.1:0-26665 GCA_035644215.1 Thermoanaerobaculia bacterium | reverse complement strand
TTGGCAGGCTGCCGAGCCGTCGGAGCGGAGATAGGTGATGCCGTTTTCCGGGTGCTCGAGGGCAGCGCGCTCCAGGGCCTCCGGCAGGGTGACCGGAGCGCCGGTCGGCAGCGCGAGCGCCGGTCCGTGGGCGATCGCCGGGACTCCCGGAGCCTCTGGAGCCGTGGCGGCGCCTCCGGCCGTGGTCTCGCCGGCTGGTGCGGCGCCGGCGGTGTCGGCCGATCCCGCGGCGATCGACTTCCAGCCGGGCAGAAGGTCGTCGAAGTGGAGCGGCGGCAGGGTGTCGGCGGTCTCCCGGACGACGACCGCGGCCTCGCGGATCTCCGGCAGGGCGCAGAGGCTCTCCTCCCAATGCGCGATCAGCTCGCCGTCGATCACCGGCAGGCGGAGGAGGGCCGCTTCGTCGAGCCGGCCCGTGGGGGTGAGGGGCAGGCGGCTCAGGGGAATCCAGGCGGCCGGCAGAAGCTCTTCCGGCCAGCGCCACCGCAGCCGCTCGGCATACCGTTCCGGCGCCCATGCTCCGGCGACCACCAGATAGGCCACGATCTGGATCGCTGCCGCCTCCTCCCGCACCAGGACCGCCGCCTCGACGATCGATGGCTCCAGCAGCAGCTCGACTTCGACCGCGCCCAGGTCCAGGCGCCGGCCGCCGATCCAGACCTGCCGGCCGGCGGCTCCGGCCAGGGCCAGCGCGCCTTCGGGCAGCAGGCGACCCAGGTCGCCGGTCCGCAGCATCCGGCTGCCCGGCTCCCCGGCGAGCGGGTTGGGGAGGAAGGCGAGAGCGGTGGCGCAGGGATCGCCGAGGAAGCCGCGTGGAAGCTCCGGGGCGGCGAGGTGAATTTCGCCCGGTAGCCCCTGGGGCACCGGCTTCAGGTAGGGGTCGAGGAGGAAGACCGAGAGGTTGAACGTATCGCCCACCGGCAACGGATCTCGATTCGCCCGCCCCGAGCTGGCGTGAAACGAGACCTCGGCCGCCGCCTCGGCCGCAGCGTAGAAGTGGACCAGGCGCGCTGCCGATCGTTCGGCGAACCTCACTGCCAGGTCGGCACGCAGCGCCTCGCCGCCGCAGAGCACCGCGCGCAGCGCACCGAGCGGCGCTCGGCCCTTGGCGAGGAGCGCCGAAAGCCGCGTCGGGGTGAGGCGCAGGATCGTCACCCCGAGCTCGTCGAGCGCCGCGGGGCTCGCCTCGGCGATCGCCAGCCTGCCTCCATAGAGTAGGGCCCAGAGGATTTCCCAGTCGGCGTCCTCGCCGCCGGAGTGGAGCAGGACGTCCGAGCTGTCGAGCTCGATTTCGGCCTCGAGCCCCTCCAGGCGGTTGAGGAGGTGGCGGCGCTCGACGAGCACGAGGTGCCCGGCGCCGTCCTCGACCACGGCCACCAGGTTCTCCGGCCCGGCGACGTCCGCGAGGCTCTCCTCGCTCTCTCGCTCGATCGTCTCCCGGACCTGGGGGAGGACGATCACCCCGTTCCCGTCGAGCGGCTCGGCGGTCAGGGTGAGGAGCGGTCTCGCGGCTGCGCGCAGGGCGGTGCCGCGCCGGCCGGGAGCGATCGGGACGAACGCCCCGCCAGCCTTGAGAACTCCCAGGAGGGCCATGGCCCGGTCGGTGGAAGGCGGCAGCGCGATCCCGACGAGGGTCTCGGGCCCCACCCCCCGGCGGCGGAGGAAGCGGGCCAGGCGGTTGGCCCGTCGGTCGAGCTCGGCATACGCGACCGGCTCGCCACGGAAGAGCACCGCGACCTCCCCGGCCTGCTGCCGGGCTCGACTCTCGAACATCCTTTCGAGAGAGGGCTCTGCGAGGTCGTCTTGGTCGGTCGCGAGGGCTCGCCCGTAAGCCTCCCTCACCTCTTCGTCGCCGATCGCCGAGACAGCCCGGCCCGTCTCCGTAGCGAGGAGCCGGCGCAACTCGGCGACCAACTCGGAATCGAGATCCGCGATGGCGGGCGATGTCTCGGACCTCATGCGGGTATCCCTTTCTTCTCGTCGTGCCGGAGGGCCTTCTCGCGGAGTGCTGACCGGATTTCTGCCGGCAGTCGCCGCCGGCTCCGAGTCGCCGCCAGGACCGATTGCGGCTCCCCTTGCGTGGCCAGCGGCAGCTCGCCGAGGCTGCGGTTCGGGTCTTGGACCATGCCGGCGAGCAGGGTTGCTAAATGCCCGATCAGGCGACGGACGGCGGCGCCGTCGAGCTTGCCCGCGTCGTAGAGCACACGGAAGCCCAGCTTCTCTTCCGGCAGGACCATGAGGGTCAGGGGATAGTTGGTGCCTCCCTGGAGGTCGACGTCGCGAATTTCGAGGCCGCGGCTCGGCTCACCGGACGCCTTTCCCTCGGGGGTGTTCTCGAACACCAGGAGGCTGTCGAACAACGGCCGTCCGCGCGGCACGTCGCTCCATCCCTGCAGCAGGTTGAGCGGGGTATGCTCGTGCTGCCGCAGGGAGGCCAGCAGGTCCTGCAGCTGCCGGAGCCAGGGCAGCAGGGGCTCGGCCGGCCCGACGGCAAGGCGCAGGGGCAGAGTGTTGATGAACAGACCGACCATGGTCTCGACCCCCGGCAGGTCGGCGGGGCGACCGGAGACCGTAGTACCGAAGAGCACGTCCTGGTCGCCGCTGTAGCGGGAGAGCAGCAGGCCCCAGGCGCCTTGCACCAGGGTGCCCAAGGTCAGCGCCTGCTGCCGGGCCAGCGCTCTGAGCGATGCGGTGAGGGCGGTGTCGAGAGCGGCAAATGCGATCCCGGGACGGCCGTCGTCCGCTGTCGGTGGCTCTGCCGGGCGCTCGATCCCGAGCGGCGTCGGCCGGGTGAAACCGCCGAGCTGGCGGCGCCAGAAGGCTTCGGATTGCGCCGGATCCCGCCTCTGCAGCCAGGCGATATAGTCCCGGTAGGGCCGGACCGGGGGCAGGCGGGGCTCCTCGCCGCGGCGCAGCCCGTCGTAGAGCGTGAGAGCTTCCGCCAGCAGCACTGGAGCGGACCAGCCGTCCAGCAGCAGGTGATGGAAGCTCCAAACCAGGCGCCAGGTGTCCTCGGCGGTGCGGAGGAAAGTCAGGCGCAGGAGCGGCGCCTGCTGGAGGTCGAAGCCGCGTTCCCGGTCGGTGGCGAACAGCCGAACTAGCCGTTCCTCCTGCTCCGGCGCTGTGTGGTCCCGCCAGTCGAGCCGTTCGAGCGGCAGCTCGACCTTCTCTTCGACTCGCTGCAGAGCTTCCTCGAGGCCGTTCCACATAAAGGCGGTGCGCAGGATGGAATGGCGCGCCAGCACCCGGCGCCAGGCGTCCTCAAAGGCCGGCAGGTCGAGCTCGCCCACCAGCGTGCAGCTCAACTGATGGAAGTACAGGGAGGAATCGGGGCTGTAGAGCGCGTGGAAGAGCAAGCCCTGTTGCATGGGGGCGAGCGGATAGAGGTCCTCGATTCCTCGCCGGCCGGCGAACAGGCGATCGAGCTGCTCCTGGCCGAGCCTGGCGAGGGGAAAGTCGGATGGGATGTAGAGGAAGGGGTCGCCCGAGCGGCGGTGGTCGACGATCTCCCGTACCGGCTCCAGCTCTGCGGACAGCGAGGCGGCGGTCCCGGCGTGGGCCGCCAGCTCGGCGATCGTTGGATAGCGGAAGACATCCTGTGTCGTCAGCAGAAGTCCGACCTCCCTGGCGCGGGCGACGAGTTGGATGCTGAGGATTGAATCGCCGCCGAGCTGGAAGAAATTGTCGTCGACGCCGACCGCCGTCTGTCCGCCCAGGAGTTGTTGCCAGATCTCGCCGAGCTGCCGCTCGAGGTCGCTACGCGGGGCGGTCCGCGCGGCGGCGGCAGTCCGGCCAC
Source organism: Thermoanaerobaculia bacterium (assembly GCA_035644215.1). Classification (GTDB taxonomy): domain Bacteria; phylum Acidobacteriota; class Thermoanaerobaculia; order Multivoradales; family UBA5704; genus DASQPA01. The sequence goes on along the minus strand of DASQPA010000490.1, from coordinate 22,869 downwards.
CGCCTGCAGCCTGTAAACGTTCGCGATCGACCTCGCCGGTGGCGAGTCGCGGCAGCTCGGGAAGCGCCTTCAGGCGCAGGCGGCTCGGCGTGTCGAAGCGGTCGCTCAGGGGAGGAAGTGCGGCGGGTCCCGCAGCCCCTTCCCGGACGGTGAAGAAGCCGGCGAGCTCCTCGACGCCATAGTTCTCCGCCTCGGCGAAGCGCCGGACGTGGCGGTTGCCGCCCGCGATCCCCACGATCAGCCGCCGGTTTCCGGAGCGCAAGGCGGCGAGAAGGCTCTGCAGGCCCTGGCGAGGCGGGATCACCTCGTAACCGCGGGCGCGCGACAGCTTCTTCATCGCATAGCCGCGGCTCATGCCAACCTCGTCCCACATGCTCCAGGCAATGCAGGTGCCGCGCGTCCCGGCGCGGTTCGCCAGGGCGTCGAAGAAGCCTTCCAGGCAGGCATTGGCGGCGGCGTAGGCGCCCATCGTCGCGCCACCGAAGAAGGCGTTGATCGACGAGAAGCCGACGAGGAAGCCCCCCGGCCTCTCGGCGAGCAACCGCGACAGCGCCCAGGTGCCCGCCACCTTGGGCCGGAGTGCCGCCGCCATGCCGTCGCGGGTCTCGTCGGCGAGCGGGCACTCCCTGAGCACGCCGGCGAGATGGATCGCCCCGCCGAGCCGGCACCCCCAACGTGCCTCGGCAGCCTCGATCGCCGCGCGCAGGCCCGCCTCGTTGGCCACGTCGACGGCCTCGTAGGCGACCTCGCCCTGGAGCCGGAGGGCCGCGAGCCTCGCCTCGACCTCTGCCCCCCGGCCCTCCCTGGCGAGCGGCGTACGGCCGACGACCAAGAGCCGCGCTTTGCTTTCGCGCAGCAGGTACTCGGCGACCTCCCGGCCGATGCCGCCCAGCCCCCCGGTCAGGAGCACCATTCCGCCAGGCTCGAACGGCAGGTCTTGGGCGCGCTCGGCGGGAAGGTCGAGGCGTTCCAACCCCGCGACGAGGCGCCGGCCGTCGCGCCAGGCCACCTCCCGGTCCCCGTTGAGCGCCGCGACCTCGCGGTGAACGCGCGAGACGTTTCTCACTCCGTCGGCGAGTGGCAGATCGAGGTGGCGGCAGCGGAGCCAGGGCATCTCCTGGGGTGCCGTCTTGACCAAGCCGAGCAGGGCGGCCCGCTCGGCGGCCACCGGATCGTTTGCCTGTACCGCCTGGGAGTGGCTCGCGACCACCAGGAGCGACAGCCGCCGGGAAGGCTCCCCGCTCGCGGATTCGCCGTGCGCCTCTGCCAGAGCCTGGACCAGGTGGAGCAGGTCGTAGAGGCCGCGCTCCTCGGCCCGCGCGAGGTCCACCAGGGAGGTCACCTCGCCGGGCTCGCCGTAGGTCCCCAGGTGGAGGACGTGGTCGATCGCGATGCCGTCCGAGGCCAGGGAGCGCAGCAGGCGACGGTGCTGCTCGCGGTCACCCGGAACGGCCTGGTAGCGGTCGTGCGCGAGCCGGGCGAACGCCGTGCCCGGCTCGGCCAGCACCCACGGCCGGTCAGGCCGCCGCAGCCGGCGGCAGAGCTCGGCACCCAACCCCGTAGGATCTGCGAACACCAGGCCGGGGCCGATCGCCTCGAAGGGCGTCGGCCCACGCTTGGGGCGCCAGACGCGCTGGTAGAACCAGTTGGGAAGAGTGCTGGGGCTGGCAGTGAGGAGATCGATCTTTTTGAGGATCCCCTTGAGCCTGCCGTCCTCGAGCTGCTGGCGCAGCTGGGCGCGCTGGATCTTGCCGATGGCGGTCTTGGGGATCTCCTCGCGCGCCATGGGGATCACGTAGGTGGGGTTGGTCCCGCTCTTCTCGGCGACCCGGTTGCGGATCTCGCGGATCAGCTCGATGCGGCGCTCCCAGTCCTCGCTCTCGGTGTGGAAGAAGATCGCCATTTCGTCGGTGTCGCTGCCGGGCGGGCGTACCGGGCAGGCGGCGGTGTAGGAGACCTCGACGCCTGGGATCTCCTCGACCACGGCCTCGATCTCGTGGCTGTAGTAATTGACGCCGCGGATGATGATGACGTCCTTGGCGCGGCCGGTGATGCTGAGCTGGCCGTTTCTGAGGACGCCCAAGTCTCCGGTGTCGAACCAACCGTCGGGAGTGAAGACCTCGCCGTTGAGCTCGGGACGGTGGTAATAGCCGGTGGTGATCATCGGTCCCTTGACCTGCAGGCGTCCGATCGTTCCCTCCGGGACGACGCGGTTGTCGGCGTCGACGATGCGGACTGCGGCCTCGGGGATGGGGGCGCCGACCTCGACGAAGGAGTCGGCGTCGCGGGTCGAGTCGAGGGTGAAGTCGTGGGAGAAGGTGATGGCCGAGCAGGTCTCGGACATTCCCCAGGCCGGTTTCATCGCGGTGGCCGGCAGCCCGTGGGGGGCGAGCAGGGCGAGGAAGGTCCGCGCCGTTTTGGCGACGATGGCCTCTCCGGCGTTGAGGATGAAGCGCAGGGAGGAGAGATCCCAGTGGCGTCGGGTGAGCTCGGCGGCGCGCTCGTTGATCAGGCCGAAGGCGAAGTTGGGGGCCCAGGTGGCGGTGGCCCGGAAGCGGTCGATCCAGTCGAGCCAGAGCAGGGGGTCGGCGAGGACGGCCGCGGTTGGGGCGTGGACCTGGCGGCAGCCGACGTAGACGTCGCGCAGGTTGAACATGACGATGCCGCCGACGTGGTCCAAGGGCATCCAGTTGAGCGAGACGTCCTCGGGTGTGAAGCCGTTGTGCCGAGCGGTCGCGGCAGAGCGGGTGAGCAGGGCGCGGTGGGTCTGGGTGACCGCCTTGGGCAGTCCGGTGCTGCCGGAGGTCAGGAGCAGGAGGGCGAGATCGTCGGGTCGGCTGGGGTGGTGCTCTCTGTCCGGCGCGGCGCGGCGGAGGTCGTCGATCGCCGCGACCTGCAATCCGGGTAGAGCGAGCAGGGTGGACAGGGAGCACACGGCGGGGAGGATCTCGCGGCCGCAGAGGATCCAGGGGCGATCGAGCATGCGCCAGGCATTGGCGAGCTTGTCGAGCGCAGAGTTGGTCTGCTCGTAGGTGGGTGCAATGGAGAGCGGCACGGGGACGAATCCGCCAAGCATGGCGGCCCAGAAGGCGACGACGAAGTCGGCGAGATCGGGGAGTTGGAAGAGCAGCTTGTCCTGGGGCTTGACGCCGAGCTCGCGCAGTCCGCCGAGGAGGCGTTGGGAGGCTTCGAGCAACTCGGGATAAGTCTGGACGGCTGCCGAGCCGTCGGGCCGGAGGTAGGTGATGCCGTTGACCGGGTGCTCGCGGGCGGCGCGCTCCAGAGCCTCCGTCAGGGTGGTCGGAGCGTCGGTCGGCAGGATCAGCGCCGGCCCGTAGGCGAGCGCCGGGACCCCGGAGGCCGCAGGGGCCATGGCGGTTGGCGCCGGTCCTGCGGCGCCGCCGGCGGGGACGGCGATGGCGGGAGCGCCGGCCGGGGCGGCCGATCCGGCGGCGGTTGCCTTCCAGCCGGGCAGGAGGTCGTCCAAATGGAGGGGCGTCAGGGCCTTGGCGGTCTCCCCGACGACGACCGCGGCCGCCGCGATCTCGGGCAGGGCGCAGAGGCTCTCCTCCCAGCGCGCGACCAACTCGGCGTCAATCACCGGCAGGCGCAGGAGGGCGGCCGCGTCGACCGCGCCGTCGGCGAGGAGCGGCAGCCGCGCAACCGGCACGAAGGCCCGGGGCGTCGCCGGTCCGTCTCCCAGGCGCTCCTTGAGCCGCTCCGGCTGCCACGGACCGGAAGCGACCACGTAGGCGACGAGCTGCGGCCCGTCCGGGGTCGGCCGCGCGAGCACGGCGGCGTCGTCGACCGCCGGGTCGGACAAGAGCGCCTCCTCCAGCGCCGCCGTATCGACGCGAAGTCCGCCGATCCAGACCCATCGGCCGAGGGCTCCGGCGAGCTCGAGGTCGCCCGCGGGGCTCCGGCGGCCGAGGTCGCCGGTCCTCGCCATACGGGCTCCCGGCACGGCGGCGAAGGGGTCGGGAAGGAACTGCTCGGCGGTCTCCCATGGGCCACGCCGGTCGCCGGCGGGCAGGCCGTCGCCGGCCAGGAAGACCGCGCCGCGAAGGCCGACGTCGACCGGCGCGAGCGCCCGGTCGAGCAGGTAGACCTGTGGCTGGGCAGCCGGCATGGCCTGCCAGTGCTCTCCTGGAACCGCGGGCGGATGCCACGGCGCGAGCAGCTGACGGCGCTCGCTCTCGCCGAGCAGCGACCATTCTCCCAGCCGGCGCTCGGGCTCCTCCGTGAGCGTGCAGAGCAGGGTCCCAAGGTGCCGCGACAGCCGTTCGATCGCCGCCGGCTCGAAGCGGTCGCCAGCGTAAAACAGCACGATCTCCAGCTGCTCTCCCGGCAGTGCGGCCAGGGTCAGGGGGTAGTTGGTCCGCTCGCTCGACTCCAGGTCGCGGATCGCAAGGCTCCCCTTCCGCTCCCCTTTACCCAGGGGATAGTTCTCGAATACCAGGAGCGATTCGAAGAGCGGCTCGCCAAGCGGGACATCGCTCCATTTCTGGACCTCGGAAAGCGGTGTCGACTCGAACGGCTGGAGCTCGACCTGCAGGCGGCGCAGGTGCACGAGCCACGGCAGCAGGGGCTCCTCGGCCGGCACCCTGAGGCGCAACGGCAGGCTGTTGATGAACAGGCCGACCATGGTCTCGACACCGCGCAGCTGCGGCGGCCGGCCGGAGACGGTGACGCCGAAGAGGACGTCGTCGCTCCCGCCGTAGCAGCTCAAGAGCCGCGCCCACGCCCCCTGGACCAGGGTGTTGAGAGTGAGCTGGTGCCGGCGGGCGAAGGCGAGAAGCTCCGCCGTCCGTTCGGCGTCGAGCCCGAGTGTCTGACTGCAGCTGGTGAGCGCTTCCGTCCCGGCGCCCCGGTGCCGATCGATCTCCAGGCGGGTGGGCCGGGTGAAGCCGGCGAGTCGGCGCCGCCAGAAGCCCTGTGCCCGGCTCGGGTCCTGGGTCTGGAGCCAGGCGACGTAGTCGCGGTAGGGCCGGACCGGCGGCAGGTGGGGCTCCTCGCCACGGCGCACGGCGTCGTAGAGGGTGAAGGCTTCGTCGAGCAGCAGGGGAGAGGACCAGCCGTCCAGCAGCAGGTGATAGAAGCTCCAGATCAGGCGGTGGACGTCGTCGTCGGTCTGCACCAGGGTAAGGCGGAGGAGGGGCGGCTCGTCGAGCTCGAAGCCGCGCGCGAGATCCACCTCCAGCAGAGCCGCCAGCCGCTCCCGGAGCTCGTCGGGCGACAAGGCGCGCCAGTCGTGACAGACGATCGGCAGCTCGACCCGGTCGAGCACGACCTGTACCGGCGCGCCGGCATCCTCCCAGTCGAAGGCGGTCCGCAACACGGCATGGCGGGCGAGCAGGTGGCGCCAGGTCGCCTCGAAGGCCGGAAGGTCGAGCTCGCCCACCAGGGTGCAACAGAGCTGTTCGAAATAGAGCCCCTTGTTGCCGGAGAGGGCGTGGAAGAGGAGCCCCTCCTGAAGCGGAGAGAGCGGGTAGATGTCTTCGACTTCCACGGCTTCCGGGATCATCGGGTTCCAGTCTTTCGCTTGGCGCCGAAACGCGCCACGATCTTGTCCACCTTCTGCTGGTCGAGCTGGAGGAGCGGAAAATCGGAAGGAGTGAAGTGGCCCGCGTCGGCCGAACGGCAGTGGGCCACCAGGGCGCTCAAGTGCTCGCCGAAGCGTCGGGCCAGGCGCTCGATCGTCTCCCGATGGTGGATCTCGGTGCCGTAGGTGATTTCGATCCGCAGCTCGCCCGAGGCGATGCGGCTGTTGACTTCCAGGAGGTGGGTGCGCGGCGCACGCGGATGGCGGCCCGAGCCGACGGCCTCCGGTGCCGGGGCGAAGAGCGCCACCTCTTGCACTGCTTGGTCCAACCGGCCGAGGAAGTTGAAGCTCACCTGCGGCGAAGGCAGGGCACGGAGCCTCTCCGCCACCGCCGGATCTCCCAGGTAGCGCAGCAGACCGTAGCCGATGCCGTGGTGAGGCACGCGCCGCAGTTGCTCCTTGACCGCCATCAGGGCCGTGCCGGGGTCGCCGTCCGGGGGCAGCTCCAGGAGCACGGGGGAAAGAGAGGTGAGCCACCCGACGGTTCGGGTCGGCAGAAGGTCTGGGAAGATCTCCTCGCGGCCGTGACCCTCGACGTCGATCAGCACCGCGGCGCCGCCCGTCCATTCGCCGAGCGTCCGGGCGAGGGTGGTCAACAGCACCTCTTCGATGCGCATCCGATACGGGCGCAGAGCCTCCTCGCGGAGCGCCGCCGTCTCGTCCGCGGTGAGGGACACGGTCACGGTGCGGCTCGCCGCCTCGACGTTGGCGCCTTCGGGCCGGTCGACCGGCAGGGGATCGATCCAATTCCGGGAGGGCGCCAGCCAGTGGTCGATCTCGGCGGCGATCTCCGCTCCACGGGAGTGCTCCGCCAGCCGTCGTACCCAGCGTTGGAACGAGACCGACCTGGGCGGCAGGGAGACCCTGCCGCCGCCGCGCAGCTGCTCGCAGGTCGTCGCCAGGTCGTCGATCAGGATGCGCCAGGACACGACGTCCATCACCAGGTGGTGGACGATGATCAGCAGCCGTCCGGGCAGCTCTCGGCCGAGCCGAAAGGAAGCCATCCGGAGAAGCGGGCCGCGCTCCAGGTCGAGGCTGCCGTCCAGGCGCTCCGCGGTGGCCGCGATCGCCGCCGCCCGTGCCACCGGCGGCAGCCCCGCGAGGTCGACCTCGGGGAGGGCGAGCGGCGCGTCGCCCTCTGCCTGCTCCTGCCGCCAGGCGCCACTCTCGCGGCGGGAGAAGCGCAGGCGCAGGGCGCCGTGATGCGCGACCACCGCCCGCGCCGCGGCCGCCAGCAAAGAGGTCTTGAGCCCGGCCTGGACGGTCAGCAGGAGGGCCATGTTGAAGTGCTCCGGCCGCGGCAGAGGGAGCTCGAAGAACCAACTCTGGATAGGGGAGAGGGGCACTTCGCCGCTCGTCTCCTGCGGCTCGTCGCGGCGCTCGGCCACCGCCTCGGCCACCGCCGCGAGCTCGCCGAGTGTCGGGTGCTCGAAGAGCTGCTTGGGAGAGAGCCTCAAGCCGGCCTCCTCGGCCCGGGCGACGATCTGGATGGAGAGGATCGAGTCGCCGCCGAGCTCGAAGAAGTTGTCCTCGCGGCCGATGCGCTCCAGCTTGAGCACCGCGGACCAGATCGCGGCCAGGGTCCGTTCGGCCGTCCCCCGTGGCTCGGCGAAGGCCGGGGTCAGGTCGGGCCGCACACCGTCGGGCGCCGGCAGGGCCCGGCGGTCGACCTTGCCGTTGGGCGAGAGCGGCAGCGCGTCCAGGGGGACGAAGGCCGCGGGCACCATGGGATCGGGCAGGCGACGATTGAGGAAGGCCCGCAGCTCGGAGACTGCGGGCAGGGGCTCCGCCTTGGCCACCAGGTAGGCGACCAGCCGCTTCTCGCCGGGCCGGTCCTCCCGGCAGACGACGGCGGCCGCGCCGACCGCCGGGTGCTCGGTGAGCGCCATCTCGATCTCGCCGAGCTCGATCCTGAAGCCGCGGAGCTTGACCTGGCGGTCGACCCGGCCGACGAATTCGATCGCCCCGTCCGAGCGCCGCCGCACCAGGTCCCCAGTCCGGTAGAGCCGGGCGCCGCCCCTCTCGCTCCACGGATGCGGCACGAACCGCTCCGCCGTCAGCTCTGGCCGGTTGAGGTAGCCCCACGCCAGCCCATGCCCTCCGGTGTAGAGCTCCCCCAACTCGCCCGGCGCCGCGAGTCCCTGCCAGGGGTCCAAAACGTAGGCTGTGGTGTTGGCGAGCGGGTGCCCGATCGGCACCGTCACTCCACTCTCCGCCACCTCCCTCACCCGGTGCCAGGTGGCATAGGTCGTGTTCTCAGTCGGACCGTAGACGTGGAGCAGCCGCTCCGGTGCCCCCTCGGCCAGCACTCGCTCCACGGAGGTCGGATCCACCGCCTCGCCGCCGAATAGCAGGTGGCGGAGGGTACGGAAAGCGGCAGGCTCCTCCCGCACCACCTGGTTGAACAGCGCCGTGGTGAGGAAGAGCGCCGTCACCCTCTGTCCGCGCAGTTTCCGCGCCAGCTCCACCGGCGACAGGGCCACCTCCCTGGCGATCACCACCAGTGCGCCACCGTTCAGGAGCGCTCCCCAGACCTCGAAGGTCGCCGCGTCGAAGCTGATGTTCGAGACGTGGCCCACCCGGTCGTCGGGACCCAGCTGGGCGAAGTTGGTCCCCCGCACCAGTCGCACGACCGCCCGCTGCGGCACCGCCACTCCCTTGGGCCTGCCGGTCGAGCCCGAGGTGTAGACCAGGTAGGCGAGGTCCGCGGCCGAGGTCCGGACCGGCGGTGCCGCCGCGCTCCGGAACGCGATCTCCTCCCGGTCGCGGTCGAGGCAGATCCGCTCTCCCGCCAGGGCCTCCAGGCGCTCCCGGGTCCGGCCGTGGACCAGGACCACGGGCGTTCCTGACCCACCCCTCTGAATATCCGCCAGCATGAAGCCGAGCCGCTCGTCGGGATAGTCGGGGTCGAGCGGCACGTACGCCCCTCCCGCCTTGAGGATGGCGAGGAGACCGACCGCCAGGTCCGCCGAACGCTCCATCGAGATCCCCACCTGCGAGCCGCGGCCGACCCCTCGCGACCACAGGTGCCAGGCGAGCCGGCTCGAAGCCGCGTCGAGGCGCCCGTAGCTCCATCTCTCCCCGCCCTCGTCCACCACCGCCGTCGCCTCCGGTGCGGCCGCGACCCGGGCCGCGAAGAGCTCCGGAAGGCTCGCCTCCCGCGGGTATTCATCCGCCGTGTCGTTCCACTCGAAGAGCAGCTGGTGGGCCTCGGCGGGGGAGAGCCAGGGCAGCTCGCCGAGCCGCCGGCCGGGGGCGAAGGCGGGGAGCAGGCGCAGCAGCTGGTCCACCATCCGGTGCACCGAGGTGCGCTCGAAGCGCCGGCCGTCGTAGCCGATCCGCAGCCGGATCTCGCGACCCGGCACCGCGACCAGGTGGAGCGGATAGTGGGTGCGCTCGAGCGAGGCGACCTCGTGAGCGCCCAGGCTCTCTGCCGCCGCGTAAACGACGGCGTCGACGGGGTAGTTCTCGAACACCATGGCGCTCTCGAAGAGCTCCTGGCCCGCGGGCACGCCGCTCCATTTCTGCACCGCGGAGAGGGGAGCATGCTCGAATTCCTGGAGGGCGAGCTGTTGGCGCTGGACCTCCTCCAGCCAGGGGAGCGCCTCCCGCTCGGCCGGCATCCGCAACCGGATGGGCAGGGTGTTGATGAACAGCCCGACCATCGACTCGAAGCCCGCGAGCGCCGCCGATCGTCCGGAGACGGTGACGCCGGTGACCACCTCCGGCTCACCGCTCGCGCGCCCCAGGAGCAGGCCCCAGGCGCCCAGCACCAGGGTGCTCGGCGTCAGCCGGTGGCGCCGCGCCAGCGCCTCGACCTCCGCGGTCGCGGCGGCGGGGAGGGAGCGTTCCAGCTCCCCGGGCAGCGGCTCACCGCCGCGCCGCTCGAAACCCACCGGGGTGGGGGTGGTGAAATCTCCCAGCAGGCCGCGCCAGTAGGCCTCGGCCCGCTCGAGGTCCTGGCGCTTCACCCAGGCGACGTAGTCGCGGAAAGGGCGGCTCGCGGCGAGGCGGGCGCCGGCTGTCTCGTAGCCGGCGAAGACTTCCTGCAGGAGCAGCGACAGCGACCAGCCGTCCACCAGCAGGTGGTGGAGGCTCCAGACGAACTGGTAGTCGTCGTCCTCCAGGCGCAGCAACGCCAGGCGCAGAAGCGGTGCCTGTCGCAGGTCGAAGCCCTGCCGGCGATCCGCTTCGAGCCACGCCGCGAGCCGCTCGGCGCGCTCTGTCGGCGGGATCGCTCGCCAATCGAGCTCGCGCCAGGGGATCTCGACGGCCGAGAGCACGACCTGCAGGGGCGCCGCCAGCCCCTGCCAGAGGAAGGCCGTGCGGAGCACCGGCTGGCGCGCCGCCACCTGGCTCCAGGCGCGGCGGAAGCGCGGGAGATCGAGCCCGCCGTCGAAGCGGCAGGTGAACTGGACGACGTACTCTCCGCGGTCCGGCTGAGACAGGCCGTGGAAGAGCAGGCCCTGTTGCAGGGGGGCCAGCGGATAGAGGTCGTCCACCCTCCCCAGGCCGCCGAGGAGGCGATCGAGCGTCGCTTGGTCGAGCTCCGCCAAGGGGAAATCCGACGGCGTGTAGCCGCCCGCTCCCGGGGCCAGACAGTGATCGATCAGCGCCCGTAGCGCGGTCATGAAGCGGTCGGCCTGACCCTCGATCGTCGCCGGGCGGTGGGTGTCCGAGCCGTAGGTCCATTCGACCTGCAACCGGCCGTTCAGGATGCTGGCGCCCACCTCCAGGAGGTGCGACCGCGCCGCCCGCGGGCTGCGGAGCGGACCGCACGGCTCGTCGGCCGGGGTGAACGGCGAGCCGTCCGGCAGCGCCTCGTCGAGCTGTCCCAGGTAGTTGAAGGCGACCGCCGCCGGCGGCAGCTCCTGAAGCTGCGCCGCTTCCGGGCACTCCGCCAGCCAGCGCAGGAGTCCCCAGCCCTGGCCGTTGCCCGGCACGCGGCGCAGCGCCTCCTTGACCGCCTTCAAGGCTGCGCCCGGTGCCTCGTCGCCCGCGAGGGCGAGCTCGACCGGGAAGAGGCTGGTGAACCAGCCCACCGTGCGCGACAGGTCGAGGTCGGTCGCGAACGTCTCGCGGCCGTGGCGCTCGACGTCGATCCGGAAGGCTCCCGGACCGATCCACGCGGCGAGCGACTGGGCGAGCGCGGTGAGCAGTACCTCGTCGAGCCGCATGCGGTAGGCGCGCGGGACCTGGCGCAGTAGCTGTTCGGTCGCCGCGGCGTCGAGCGAGCACGAAACGGTCGCCGCGCTGCTCTCGGTATTCGCGCCCGCTGCGAAGTCGAGCGGCAGCTGCCGTCCCGTCGCGCCCGCCGCGAGCCAGGCCGGGAGCTCGGCGGCGACCACGGGCGAGCTGGCGTGCTCGGCAAGCTGCCGCGCCCACTGCCGGAACGATGCGGTCCTGGGCGGCAGGGAGATCGCCTCGCCTCGCCGGTGCTGTGCGCAGCCGGTCGAGAGGTCGTCGAGCAGGATCCGCCACGAAACCACGTCGACCGCCAGGTGATGGACGACGAGAAGCAGGCGTCCGGCCTGCGCGGCGCCGTGGTCGAAGAGCACCGCCCGAAGGAGCCGCCCTGCCGACAGGTCGAGCGAGGCCTGGAGCGGCGCCGCGGCGAGCTCCAGCGCACGCCGCGGAGCATCAGCCGGCAGGGCCGGCAGTGCCGACAGATCGACGTGACAGAACGGCGGCTCCTCAGGAGTACTCACCTCCTGGCGCCACCCGGAGGCCGCGGGAGCGAAGCGCAGGCGCAGGGCGTCGTGCTGCCGGACGAGCGCCGCCAGCGCCGGACGGAGCGCGGCCGCCCCCAGACCCGGCGCCGTGCAGAGGAGGAGCGACATGTTGAAGTGGTGGGGATCGAGCCGCCGGTCGAAGAACCAGCGCTCGATCGGGGTGAGCGGTACCTCCCCCGTCGCCTCCTCCGCGGGCGCCGCCTTCGCCGAGGCGCCGCCCACGTGCACCGCGAGTGCGGCGATCGTCGGGTGCTCGAAGACCTGGCCCGGGGTCAGCTCCAGACCGGCCTGGCGGGCTCGCGCCACCAGGCGGATGCTCAGGATCGAGTCTCCCCCCAGGGCGAAGAAGTCGTCCTCAATCGAAACCTGGGGGAGCCCGAGCACCTGGCACCAGATCTCGGCCAGGCGGGCCTCGGTCGGCGTTCGTGGGGCGATGGGCTCCCCTTGGGTCTCCGGTCGCGGGTCGAAGGGGGCGGGCAGCGCCGCCCGGTCGACTTTGCCGTTGGCGGTCAGCGGCAGGGCGTCCAGGAGGACGATCGCCGCCGGGAGCATGGACTCGGGCAGCTGCCGGCGCAGCGCGTCGCGCAGCTCGGAAGGCGTCGGCGGGCGGTCGCCGTGGACGACCACGTAGGCCACCAGCCGCTTGTCTCCCGCCCCCTCGCCGCGCACCGTCACCACCGCCGCGCGAATGGCGGGGTGCGCCGAAAGCGCCGCCTCGACCTCGCCCGGCTCGACCCGGAAGCCGCGGATCTTCACCTGCTGGTCGATGCGGCCGAGGAATTCGAGGCTGCCGTCGTCGCCGTGCCGCACCAGGTCGCCGGTCTTGTAGAGGCGCTCGCCGGGCCGGGTGGCGTTGGGGTCGGGGACGAAGCGCCCGGCGGTGAGGTCGGGGCGCGCCAGGTAGCCGCGGGCGAGACCGTCGCCGCCGATCGCCAACTCTCCCGGCAGGCCCAAGGGCATGGGAGAGCTCAGCGAACGGTCGAAGACCGTCACCCAGGTGTTGCGGATCGGCGGTCCGAGCGGCGCGCTGCCCTGCACCTCCGCGGGGAGTCGGGAGAGCGGCGAGCAGCAGGTGAAGGTCGTGCCCTCGGTGGGACCGTAGCCGTTGATCAGGAGGCAGCCGGGAAGCTCGCGCCGCAGCCGGTCGACCCGAGCCGGAGACAGGGCGTCGCCGCCGGCCAGGAGCTGGCGCAGGGGCGCAAGGTCGGCGAGCCGCTCGTCCACCATGAGGTGGAAGAGGCCGGCGGTGAGCCAGAGGCTGGTGATCCCATGCCTGGCCAACGCCGCGCCGATCTCCTCCAGCGCCGGCCGCTCGCCGGGCATCAGCACCAGCTGGCCGCCGTTCGCGAGGCTCCCCCAGATCTCGAGCGTCGAGGCGTCGAAGGAGATCGGCGCGAGCTGCAGGAAGACCTCCTCGGCGGTCAGCCGGGCGAAGGTGTTGCCGCGCACCAGCCTCACCACCGCGCGGTGGCTGACGGCGACCCCCTTGGGCCGGCCGGTCGAGCCCGACGTGTACATCACGTAGGCGAGGTTCTCCGACCCCGCCGCTACGGCCTGCGGACCATCGTCGGGTACCGGCTCGCCCCCGGCCAGAGCGTCGAGGCAGAGGGTGGGCGGCCGTCGCGCCGGCAGCCGGGGGAGCTTGCCCCCGGTGGTCAGGAGCACGGCCGCGCCGGAATCTTCCAGCATGAGGGCCAGGCGCGCCTCGGGGTATCCGGGATCGAGGGGGAGGTAGGCGCCGCCCGCCTTGAGGATCGCCAAGAGGGCGACGACCATCTCCGGCGAGCGGTCGAGGAAGAGCCCCACGACGACCTCCGGGCCGACTCCCTGGGAGCGCAGCCGGCGCGCCAGGCGATCGGCCCGTCGGGCGAGCTCGCCGTAGGTCAGCCGCGTCTCCTCGTGGACCACCGCCACCGCGTCGGGAGCGCCCGCCATCTGCTCGGCGACGAGCTGGTGGAGGCAGCGCTCACGGGGATAGGCGGTCTCGGTGTCGCGCCACTCGACCACCAGCTGGTGCCGCTCGGCGTCGGTCAGGAGCTGCACCGCGGAGAGCAGGCCCTGGGGATTCGCCGCCAACCCCAAGAGCGCGGATTCCAGGTGCCCCAGCATGCGCTCGACAGCGACGCCGGTGAAGCGTCCCTCGTCGTAGGCGATGCGCAGAGTCAGCCGCGGCCCCGGCAGGGCGATCACGGTGAGCGGGTAGTTGGTGCGGCCGAGGGCGCGGATGTCGCGGATCGAGAGATGCGGCCGCCAATCGAGGAGAGCTTCGTCCATCGGATAGCTCTCGAATGCCAGGATGCTCTCGAAGAGCGGCTGGCCGGCGGGTACCTCGCTCCACCGCTGGACGACCGGCAGGGGGGTGTGCTCGAAGCGCGAGATCTCGACCTGCTGCCGACGCAGGTCGGCGAGCCAGGGGAGCGTCCGGATGTCCTCGGGGGCGTCGGGGAGCGCGGAGCGGAGCGGCAGCGTGTTGACGAAGAGCCCCTTCATCGCCTCGACCCCGGGGAGCTCCGCCGGGCGGCCCGACACGGTGACGCCGAACACCACCTCGTCGCGGCCGGAGTAGCGGTGGAGAAGGAGCGCCCAGGCGCCCTGGACCAGGGTGTTGACGGTCAGGCGATGGGTCTGGGCGAAAGCCTGGATCTCCGCGGTCAGGGCGGCCGGCAACGCGTGCTCGCGCTCGCCGGCGCGGCGCCCTGGCCGCGCGACGGCGTGGACCGGCAGGCCGCCCGCGAGTGGGGTCGGCGCGGTGAAGCCGTCCAGGTGGCGACGCCAGAAGCTCTCGGCCTCCGCCATGCTCTGGCGGCGCAGCCAGGCGATGTACTCGCCGTAGGGGCGGCTGGGCTCTACGTGGGCCTCCCCTCCCGCACAGGCCGCCCGATAGAGGGCCATGACCTCCTCGATCACCAGGGTCTGGGACCAACCGTCGAGCAGCAGGTGATGACAGCTCCAGAGCAGCCGGTGGCGATCGGCGGCCGTCCGCACCAGGGCATGGCGCAGGAGGGGTGGCTTGGCAAGCGCGAAGCCGCGCGCGCGGTCGGCGATGATCAGAGCTGCGAAGCGCCGCTCCTCTTCGTCGGGAGAAAGGCCGCGCCAGTCGTGATGATCCCAGGGCAGCTCGACCTGGCGGAACACCACCTGGAACGGCTCGTCGCGCTTCTCCCAGACGAAGGCGGTGCGCAGGATGGGGTGCCGGTCGACCACCCGCTGCCAGGCGTTGACGAAGGCGGGGACGTCGAGCTCACCCACCAGGGTGCAGGCCACCTGCTCGAAGTAGAGGCCGCTCTCCGGGCTCTCCAGAGAGTGGAAGAGCATCCCCTCCTGCATGGACGACAGGGGATAGATGTCCTCGATCAGGCTCTTCTTGCTCATCCCGCACCTTCGAGCGAGCCCGCGAGGTCGTCGAGCAGGGCGTCGAGCTCGTCCTGGTCGAAGCTCATCTGGGGGAAGTCGGACGGCGTGTAGCCGCGCGCCTCCCTGGCGCGGCAGTGCGCGATCGTGGCGCGCAGCTCGGCCAGGTAGGCGTCGGCGAGGCGCGCGATGGTGTTTTCCCGGTGCAGGCGGCGGCTGTACAGCCACTCGATTTCGAGCCGCCCGGCGCTCACCCGGCCCTCGACCTCCAGGAGGTGCGGGCGGGCGCCGAGCGGGTCGCGGGTCGGCCCCGGGCTCTCGGGGGCCAGGGCGACAGGGGAGGCGCCGCCCAGCACCTGGTCGAGCTGGCCCAGGTAGTTGAAGCCGATCTCCGGGCGCGACAGCCGGCGAAGCTCGCCTGCGAGCGCCGCGTCGCCGCGCAGGAAACGCAGCAGGCCGTAGCCGATGCCGCGCCCCGGCACAGCGCGCAGCTGCTCCTTGACCGCCTTGAGCGTCGCGCCGGGGTCGTCCGCGGGCGGTCGCACGAGCCGCACCGGGAACGCAGTGGTGAACCAGCCCACGGTGCGCGAGACGTCCACGTCGTCGAACAGCGGCTCGCGGCCGTGCCCCTCGAGCTCGATCGCGAGCGCCGGCGACCCCGTCCACGGGGTGAGGGCGCGGAGAAGGGCGGCGAGGAGGGTGTCGTTGATCTCGGTGCCGTAGGCCGGGGGCACCTCGGTCAAGAGCGCCCGCGTCTCGTCCGGGGCGAGCGCCCGCCGTACCGAAGCCAGGTCCGCCTCGGTATTGAGAGGGGGAGGCCCGGGCACGAAGTCGAGCGGCAGAGCGACCTGCTCCGTTGCCGCCATCGCAGCGATCGCCAGCCAGTGGCCGATCTCCGGCTCGACCGCCGGCGAGCGGGCGTAGAGGACGAGCCGCTCCGCCCACTGCTTGAAGGAGCTGGTCTTTGCCGGCAGCCGGGGCGCGGCGCCCTGCCGCAGCTGATGGCAGACCGTCGCGAGGTCCTCGACCAGGAGGCGCCAGGAGACGCCGTCGACCACCAGGTGGTGGATGGCGAGAAGCAGCCGAGCGGGCCGGCCGGCGCCCCAGTCGAAGTAGATTGCCCGGAGGAGCGGCCCGCCGAGCGAGAGGCTGGCCTGAGCCGCAGCGGCGGCCGCCGTCGTCGTCGGCCCCTGGAGCAGGGCCGGCAGCGACCGGAGGTCGCAATACGTGAAAGGCACTTCCGCCAGGGCCGCCGCACGAGCCCTCCGGCGACCGCCCTCCGGCGGCGGGAAGGCGAAGCGGAGGGCATCGTGGTGCGCGAGGAGGGTGGCGATCGCCTGGTGCCAGGCGCGCGGGTCGCCGCCCGGCACCCCGTCGCCCGGTGCGACCGTCAACAGCACGGCCTGGTTCCAATGCGCTGGTCGGGGCAGATCGAGCGCGAAGAACCACTCCTGGATCGGGGTGAGCGGCAGCTCGCCGGTAACCGGTTCCGGCGGTGCCGGCGCCGCCGCACGCGTGATCTCGACCACTCCCGCCAGCTCGCCGATCGTCTGGTGCTCGAAGAGCTGCTTGGGGGTGAAGCGCAGGCCGGCCTGGTGGGCGCGGGCGGTGGCCTGGAGGGAGAGGATCGAATCGCCGCCCAAGGCGAAGAAGTTGTCGTCCCGGCCCACCCGGGAGAGGCCGAGCACGCGGCTCCAGATCTCTGCCAGGCAGACCTCGACCGGGCTCGACGGCGGCTGGTAGGGGGTTTCGAGCTCGGGCCGGACGTCCTGCGGCGGCGGCAGCGACCGGCGATCGACCTTGCTGCCGCTCGCGGTGAGCGGCAGGGCGGGGAGGAGCTCGAAGAGCGACGGCACCATGTAGGGCGGCAGCTGCTCGGCGAGGAAGCGGCGCAGCTCCGGGGCGGTGGGCGGCGGCGCCCCGGGCTCCGCCACCACGTAGGCCACCAGCCGCTTGCCGCCCTGGTCGTCGGTCCACGGGTGCACCGCTGCCTGTTCGATGGAGGGGTGCTTCAGGAGCGCCGACTCGACCTCGCCCAGCTCGACGCGGAAGCCGCGCAGCTTCACCTGGTGGTCGATGCGGCCCGCGAGCTCCAGGGTGCCGTCGGCCAGGTGGCGGGCGAGGTCGCCGGTCCGGTAGAGCCGGGCGCCGGGCTCGCCCCACGGGTCGGGGATGAATTTCTCGGCGGTCAAGGCCGGGCGCCGCAGGTAGCCGCGGGTGACCCCGTCGCCACCGATCAAAAGCTCGCCGACCGGCCCGATCGGCACCGGCCGCAGATCGGGGTCGAGCAGGTGGACGCGGGCGTTGCCGATCGGCCGGCCGATCGGCACCTCGCGCCGCGCTGCGGCCCCCGGGCGCGGCGCGAAGGCCGCGGCCACGATGGTGCCCTCAGTCGGCCCATAGGCGTTGGTCAGGAGGGTACCGGGCGCGGCGTGCCGCAGCCAGTCGGCGAGGCGCTCCGGCGCCGCCCGCTCGCCGGCGATGACCACCGAGCGCAGGCCGCCGGGAGCCGCGAGACCCGCAGCAAGGCCGGCCGCGAGCTGATGCCAGAAGGCCGTCGGCAGGTCGAGGATCGTGATGCCAAAGGCGGCGCACTCTTCGAGGAAGGTCGAGGTCGAGGCGAGCATGGTGTCGCCGCGCAGCACCAGGGTGCCGCCCACGGTGAGGCAGGTGTAGAGCTCCTCGGTCGCCGCGTCGAAGCTGATCGAACCGAACTGCAGCACGCGGTCGCCCGGCCGGAGGTCATAGGTGCGGATCACCGAGTCGGTGAAGCGGGCGACCGTGCAATGGGGGAGGACCACCGCCTTGGGCGTGCCGGTCGAGCCCGAGGTGTAGAGGACGTGGGAGACGTTCTCCGGCCGCACGCCGCTCTCGGGTGGCGCGTCGGAGAGCCCGGGGAGGCGCGGCGCCTCGGCGGCGAGGAGCACCCGCGGGGCGGGGTGGTCGGGGAGGGCGGCGAGCAGGTGCGGCTCGGTGACGAGCGCGGCGATCCGTGCGTCCTCCAGCATGAAGGCGAGGCGCGCCGCCGGGTAGGTCGGGTCGAGCGGCAGGTAGCCGCCGCCGGCCTTCAGTACCGCCAGGTGGACCGCCACCATCTCCAGCCGCCGCTCGAGGCAGATCCCGACCAGGACCTCCGGCCCGACGCCCAGCGCGGAGAGCCGGTGGGCGAGGTGGTTGGCGCGGCGGTCGAGCTCGCGGTAACTGAAGTGCCGGACCGTCCCCGGCTCGACGACCGCCGTCCGGTCGCCGTGCTCGGCGGCGTTCGCCGCGAACCGCTGGTGGAGGCAGAGGTCGGCCGCGCGCGGGGCGCGGCTGTCGTTCCACTCGTGGCAGATCTGCTGCTCTTCGGCCGGGGTGAGGGGCGAGAGATCGGCAAGCCGCCGACCGGCCGCTTCGCCGCTGGCTGCCATTCCGGCGAGCAGGCGTTCGAGGTGGGCGAGCAGGCGGTCGGCCGTGGCGGCGTCGAAGCGGCGCTGGTCGTAGACCACCTGGAGCTCCAGGGTATCGCCGGGCAGGGCGGTCAGGCTCAGCGGATAGTGGGTCCATTCCACCGAGCGGACGTCCGACACGTCGAGCTCGCCGCGTCGCCCGAGAAGCGAGCGGTCGAGCGGGTAGTTCTCGAAGATCACGATGCTGTCGAAGAGCGCCTGACCCCGCGGCACCTCGCTCCACCCCTGGACCGCGGCGAGCGCGCTGTGCTCGAACTGGCGCATCTCGACGAGGTCGGCCTGGAGGGCGGCGAGCCAGGGGAGGAGAGGCTCCGCCGGGTCGGTCGCCAGGCGCACCGGCAGGGTGTTGATGAGGAGGCCGAGCATCGACTCGACGCCGGGCAGCTCGGCCGGCCGGCCGGCGACGGTGGTGCCGAAGACCACGTCGCGCTCGCCGGCATGGCAGGCGAGGAGCAGCCCCCAGGCCGCCTGTACCAGGGTGCCCTGGGTCAGGCGATGGCGCCGGGCGAAGGCTCCCAAGCCGGAGTTCCCGTAAGACGGCAGCGCCAGCCGGCGCTCGCCGTAGCGGGGCGGGACGGCGCCGGGCGGCCGGTCGGCGGCGAGCGGGGTGGGTGCCGCGAAACCCTGGAGCCGGCGGCGCCAGTAGGTCTCGGCCTGGCCCGGATCCTGGGCCGCCAGCCAGACCAGGTAGTCGCGGAAGGGCGGCGCGGGCGGCAGCTCCGGCGCGTGGCCGGCGTGGAGCGCAGCATAGGCGGTCAGGACCTCCTTCAAGAGCGCCGCTGTCGACCAGCCGTCGAGGATCAGGTGGTGGAAGGAGAGCAGCAGCTGGTGGCGCTCGTCGGCCAGGCGCAGGAGGGCGAGGCGGAGGAGCGGCGCCACCCGGAGGTCGAAGCCCTGCCGGCGGTCCTCGGCCAGAAGGTCTGCGAGGCGGCTCTCCTGGCGGACGGGGTCGAGCGGGCGCCAGTCCTCACGCCTCCAGGCCGGCTCGGCTGCCGCTTCGACCTCCTGCACGGCCGCGCCCCCCTCCTGCCAGCGGAAGGCGGTGCGCAGCGCCGGATGGCGGCTCACGGCGAGGCTCCAGGCCGCCGCCAGAGCCGCGAAGTCGAGCGGCCCGGCGAGCTTGCAGAGCACCTGTACCAGGTACTCGTCCAAGTCGGGCTCGTAGACGCTGTGGAAGAGCAGCCCCTGCTGGAGCGGGGTGAGGGGATAGGCGCCCTCCGCCGTCTCGAGGTCTCCCGCCGTGCCCATCGCCGGCTTCAGGGTCTCAGCCTCGTTCGTCGCGGCGGCCGCGGCCAGCTCCGCGATCGTCTGGTGCTCGAAGGCCTGGCGCGGGGTCAGCCGGTAGCCCCGCTGGTGGGCGCGGGCCACCACCTGGAGGGAGAGGATCGAGTCGCCGCCCAGGGCGAAGAAGTTGTCGGTGACCCCCACCTCGGGGACGCGCAGCACCTCGCTCCAGATCGCCGCCAGCTCGGCCTCGGTCTCGTTGCGCGGCGCGATCCGCGCGTGGGCGAGCTCGGGGCGGACCGGCTCGGGCGCCGGCAGGGCCCGGCGGTCGACCTTGCCGCTCGGCGACAGCGGCAGGGCGGCGAGCGGGACGAAGATCGCCGGCACCATGTAGTCCGGCAGCGTCTCCTGGAGGAAGCTGCGCAGCTCCTCGATGGGGGGCAGCGGCGGCATCGGCGCCCGGTCGTCGTCGGCGACCAGGTAGGCGACCAGCCGATCGCCTACCGAATCCGCATCGGCGCGCGCCGTGACCACCGCGGCGCGGACCGCCGGGTGCCGGCAGAGGGCCGCCTCGATCTCCCCCAGCTCGACGCGGAAGCCGCGCACCTTGACCTGCTGGTCGATGCGGCCCAGGTACTGGAGCTCGCCGCCCGCCCGGCGGCGCACCAGGTCACCCGAGCGGTAGAGGCGTGCACCGGGTCGCCCGCTCCAGGGGTCGGGGCAGAAGCGGACGGCGGTGAGCTCCGGCCGGCCGAGGTAGCCGCGCGCGAGGCCGGCGCCGCCGACGGCGAGCTCGCCGGGCACCCCCAATGGCGCCGGCTGGAGGGAGGCGTCGACCACGTGGGTGTCGAGGTCGGGAATCGGCACGCCGATCGGGCTGCCGCCCGGTCGCCCGAGATCGAGGGCGCCCAGCGGACGGTAGGTGACGTGCACGGTGGTCTCGGTGATCCCGTACATGTTGACCAGCTTCGTCCGCTCGCCGTGGCGCGCGAACCAGGGCGCCAGCCGTTCGGGATCGAGCGCCTCGCCGCCGAAGACGACCGCACGCAGGCTCTCGGCCGCGCCGGCGTCCGCCGCCCGATCGGCCTCGATCAGGGCGTAGAAGGCGGAGGGCGTCTGGTTGAGCACCGTCACCCCCTCGCGGGCGAGGAGCGCCTGGAAGGCGTCCGGCGCGCGGGCGAGCCAGCGCGGCACGACGACCAGCCGGCCGCCGTGGAGGAGCGCTCCCCACAGCTCCCAGACCGAGAAATCGAAGGCGTAGGAGTGGAAGAGAGTCCAGACGTCGCCCGCCGTGAAGCGGAACCACGGAGCCGTCGCCGCAAAGAGGCGCAGCACCTCCCGATGGGAGACGACGACCCCCTTGGGGCGGCCGGTCGAGCCCGAGGTGTAGATGACGTAGGCGGCGCTGCCGGCGAGCGCACCACCCGCGTCGGGCAGCGGCCGCGCGGCCGCGGAGCGGGCGATCTCCCCGGCGTCGGCGTCCAGGCGGACGAGCGCCAGGTCCTCCCCGGTGAAGCGACCGCGGAACGGCTCCTGGGTGACGATCACCGGCGCCCGGGCGTCCTCGGCCATGAAGCGGAGGCGCTCGGCCGGATACTCCGGGTCGAGCGGCAGGTAGGCGCCCCCTGCCGCGAGGACGGCGAGGAGCGCCAGCACCAGGTCGAGCGAGGGTGGGAGGCAGACTCCGACCAGCACCTCGGGACCCACCCCCAGGCGGCGCAGGTGGTGGGCCAGCCGGCAGGCCCGGCGATCGAGCTCGCCGTAGGTGAGGTGCTCCCCTGCGCGGCTCGCCGCCAGGGCGTCGGGGGTACGTTCGACCTGTGCCGCGAAGGTTTTATAGAGGCCGGTCGCCTCGGTGATCGCCGGTATTGCCGGCATCTCGGCGGCGGGCTCCACCACCAGCTGGTGGCGTTCGGCCGGACCGAGGAGAGGCAGGGCGGAGAGCGCGAGGTGCGGCTCGTGGGCCACACCTGCGAGCAGGTTTGCGAAGTGCCCCGCCAGGCGGGCCAGGGTCGTCGCGTCGAACAGATCGCGGTTGTACTGGAAGGAGGCGAGGAGCGGGCCCCCGGCCTCGGCCAGCGAGAGGGTCAGATCGAACGGCACCACCGGCCGGGCGAGCGGCTCGGGCTCGACGGTCAGGTCGCCCAGGGCGATGGGCCGGCCCGCCTCGCCCAACGCCAGCGCGGCGGCGGCCGCCGAGTCGATGCGCAGGGTCTTCTGGAGCGTCAGGACGACCTGGAAGAGCGGCGAGCGGCTCGGGTCGCGCTCCGGCTGCAGGCGCTCGACCAGCAGCGCGAAGGGGAAGTCCTGGTGCGCCAGGGCGCCGTGCACGACCGTCCTCGTCTGGGCGAGGAAGGCGGCGAACGGCGGATCGCCCGCGAGATCGCCCAGGAGCACCACCGGATTGACGAAGTAGCCCACCACATCCGCCAGCTCGGCGCGGTCGCGCCCGGCGGTGGGGGCGCCCACGACTACGCTCCGCTGGCCGGTGTAGCGGTGGAGGAGCGTCTCAAAGGCGGCGAGCAGGAGGGTGAAGAGGGTCGCGCCCTCCCGGCGGCAGAGCGCGCGCAGGTCGTCGCCCAGGGCGGCCTCCAGACGCGCCGCGCGCGCCGCGCCGGAATAGGTCTGGGTGGTCGGTCGCGGGCGGTCGAGCGGCAGGTCGAGGAGCGGCAGCTCGCCCGCCAGCCGGTGGCGCCAGTACTCCCAGAGGCGTTGCCCCTCCGGACCCGCCAGGATCTCCTCCTGCCGGCGGGCGTAGTCGTAGGCGAGCCGCGGGGTGGGGAGCGCCGGCTCCGCGGGCTCCCCCGGCTTGGTATTGCGCCGGTAGGCGGTGTAGAGCGCCCCCAGCTCGGCGAGGACGATGCCCAGGGACCCAAGGTCGCTCACGATGTGATGCACGGTGAGGAGGAGGACGCAGGCGGTGGCCGTCCGGTAGAGCGCGAGCCGCAGGAGCGGCCCGCGTGCGAGATCGAACGGGCGGTGGGCGAAGGCGGACAGGCGCTCGGCGAAGGCCGCGGCCGTCTCATTGCGAGCGTCCTCCTCGACCAGCGATACCTCCTGTTGAGCTGCGACGTGGGCCTCGGGTGCGCTCCGGGTCGGGGCGTCGAAGGTGGTGCGCAACGCCGGATGGCGGTCGACGAGCGCCTGGAGGGCGCGGCGGAGCGCCGGCCGGTCGAGCGCGCCCGGGAGCCGCACCGCGAGGGCGAGGTTGTAGACCGGGCTCTCGGGTTCCCGCTGGTGGAGGGCCCAGAGCGCCCGCTGGCCGTACGACAGCGGGTGGCTCGCGCCGTCAACCTCGGCGGGCGCTCCCGGCGGGACGGGCGGGGTCGCCTGTGGGGGGGGCGCGTCGAACCGGGCGAGCACCTCGGCCGCCAGCGCGTCCAGGGTCGGTCCGTCGAGCAGGCTGGCGGCCGGCAGGTCGACGCCCAGGCTCTCCTCCAGGTGGTTCCTGATCTCGACGGCCTGGAGCGAGTCGATCCCCAGGGCGGAGAGCGGCAGATCGGCCTCGACT
>DASQPA010000489.1:0-11697 GCA_035644215.1 Thermoanaerobaculia bacterium | reverse complement strand
GATGCGGGCCGCGATCTGATCGTAGTGGTCGTGCATCCAGGCGAAGACCCGATCCGCTCCCGCTTCGGTATCGCCCATTCCCAGGGCCTGCCGCAGGATGTCGCCGGGCTGGAGCCTTCCGTTGAGAAAGTAGCCCAGGGTTTCCTCGCGGAGGGCCGGGTCGCGGAAGTGGCCGAGCGACCGCAGGTAGATGTTGCGCTCGGTCGGTGTGCGGGCGTTCTCGAACCGCCGCCGGACCTCGTCGTAAAGGGCGCGGTCCCCGTGCAGGGCCGCGAGGTCCAGGGCGACCTGGGCGAGGACCGGATCGAAGCCGGCGGGGTCGGCCAGGTAGCGCCGGGCGAGCGTCCCGGCGTAGTGCAGGATCTCCTCGTCGCGCCCCTCGTCCCCCAGCCAGCCGAGGAGCCGGGCGCGCAGGGCCGGGACGTTCGGCCCCTCGCCCGGCCGCGCCTCCCGGCCGATGCGGTCGAGGACCGGCCGGAAGGTGCGGCGGACGTAGGCCGCGAAGCTCTCGGCCCTCGCCTCGGGCACCAGGGCCGGGCGCACCGCGTCCAGGCGCGCGATCAGGGAGGAGACGACGAACGGCTCGGGATCGGCGGCGTAGGCGGTCGCGACCTTGAAGTAGGTGTCGCCGTGGACCCGCCCGATCCGGAAGAGAGCCGAAAGGTCGGCGAGCAGGGCCGCCCGCTCGCGCGGCACGAAACGCCCGGAGGCGTCCTGGGCGAGCGCGACCAGCTGGGCCTCCGGCAGGCTCCAGCGGTAGTAGCCGACCCCGCCGAGGTCGGGCATCACCCAGGTGAGGGACGAGACTCCCGGCAGGGCCACGGTCTGGCGCGGCCCCGCGAGCAGGACGGTCGTCGTGCGCACGGTCGTGCCGTCGCCGTACTTCAAGCCGACCGGCACCTTCCAGGTGAGGGGCGCCGGGGGAGACCCGGCGTCGGTGAGCCGCTCCTGGGAGAGGGTGATCCTGCCGCCGGGAAGGATCTCGACCCCGACCAGGGGGAGCCCGGGCTGATCGAGGAAGGTCGCCATGGCGGCGCCGACGTCCTTGCCCGCCGCCCGGCCGAGGGCGCGCCAGAGGTCGTCGGCCGTGGCATTGCCGAAGGCGTGCTCCTGGAGGTAGTCGTTGACCCCGCGGCGGAAGGTCTCGGGACCGATCCAGGCCTCGAACATGGAGAGGACGCCCTTGCCCTTGCCATAGGCCACCCCGACGTTCTCGAGCAGGCTGTCGGGATCGACGACCGGCCGCCGCACGGCGATCGCCGAGGGGCGGGCGTCGAACGCCATGACGGCGTTGATCTCCCCCAGCGCGCCGTTGCCGGACTGCCACGCCGGGAAGGCCTCGTCGGTCGCCTTGTCGGCGATCCAGTCGGCGAACGACTCGCTCAACCAGAGGTCGTCCCACCAGCGCATGGTGACGAGGTCGCCGAACCACATGTGGGCGAGCTCGTGGGCGAGGACCCGGGCCTGGCGCGCCCGCTGGTCCGCCGCCGAGGCCGGATCGAGCAGGAGGACCTGGTCGGCGAACAGGATGGCGCCCGGGTTCTCCATGCCACCGGGCCAGAACTCCGGCGTCGCGATGAGGTCGAGCTTGGCGTAGGGATAGGAGCGGCCGAACCAGCGTTCGAGGACGGCGAGGAGCGGCGGCACCGCCTGGATGGCGGCGCCGGCCAGCCGCCCCTGTCCGGGGACGGTGACGATCCGCCCCGGCACCGAAAGACCGGGGATGGGAGTGAATTCGAACCGGCCGACGGCCAGGGCCAGGAGATAGGCGGGGAGCGGGGGGGTGCGGGCGAAGACGACCGTCTTCCCATCCCCCGCCGGGCTCTCCTTCTCGATCGGGGTGTTGCTCACCGCCTGGTCCGCGGCGGGGATAACGACAGTCAGCTGGTAGGGGATCTTCACCCCCGGCTCGTCCCAGCAGGGGAAGGCGCGCCGGGCATCGTCCGCCTCGAGCTGGGTGAAGGCGTAGCTCTGCCCCTCCTTCTCCGTGCGGTAGAGCCCCACCGACCGGGTGTTGAACGCCTGGGTGAACTCGATCTCCAGATGATAGGCGCCGGGGGCGAGAGGCTCGGCGGTCCGCACCTGGACCAGGCCGCCGGCGTCCGGCTTCCCCGGCTCCCCCGG
The DNA here is from genome assembly GCA_035644215.1 of Thermoanaerobaculia bacterium. Classification (GTDB taxonomy): domain Bacteria; phylum Acidobacteriota; class Thermoanaerobaculia; order Multivoradales; family UBA5704; genus DASQPA01. The sequence goes on along the minus strand of DASQPA010000489.1, from coordinate 9,573 downwards.
CTCGTACCGCAGCGGGACCTCGCGGCCGTCCCGGGTGAGGACGAAGCGGCCGAGCGTCTGCCCGCGGGCGTGCAGGCGGAAACCGTCGGTCGCCCGATGGGCCGTGAGATCCACCGCCACCGTTCCGCTGTACTCCTTCCCGGCGGGGTCGACCCGCAGCCGGATCGCCTCGAAGGTCGGCAGGACGGCGTCGCCCAGCCGCAGGTCCGCCCCCTCGGCAGTGGCCGCGGCAGTCGCCGCGAAGGGGGCGAGGAGACCGGCGAGGAGCGCGAGCGCGGCGGCGCGGAGCGGGGATCTCATGATTCTCACCGGGGGCTCCCTGCCGGGGCGGTGGCCACCGCGGCTGGACGCAGGTACTTGTCGTACCAGGCGATGTAGCGCTCGTAGCGGTCCTTGATGTAGCTCGGCTTGGTCAGGCCGTGGTGCTGGCCGGGGTAGATGACCAGCTCGGTGTCGCGGCCGAGCCGGCGCAGGGCCTGGTAGAACTGCTCGGAATTGAGCAGCGGCACGTTCATGTCGTCGGCGCCGCAGAGCAGCAGGGTGGGGGTGGTGACCTTCTCGACCTGGAACCAGGGCGAGAGGCGCATCCACAGCTCGGTGTTCTTCCACGGCAGCCCGAGCTCGGTCTCCCACTCGTACTGGTACTGGTCGGTACCGTAGTCGGCCAGGTAGTTGACCTCGCTCGCCCCCGAGATCGCGGCCTTGAAGCGGGTGGTGCGGACGAGCACGTGGTCGGTGAGGATGCCGCCGTAGCTCCAGCCGCCGATCCCCAGGTGGTCGGGGTCGGCGACCCCCATGGCGATCGCCTGGTCGACGGCGGCCAGGACGTCCTGCGAGTCCTTGTTCCCCCAGTCGGCCCAGATGGCGCGGCTGAAGGCGGTGCCGTAACCGGTCGAGCCGCGGGGATTGGCGGCGACGACGGCGAAGCCGTGGGCGGCCAGGACCTGCCACTCGAAATTGAACCCGGTCGAATACTGCGAGGTCGGCCCGCCGTGGATGCGCAGGACGGTCGGCAGGCGCGTCCCTCCCGCCTTGGCGTCGACCCCGGGAGGCAGGGTCAGAAAGGCGTCGACCGGCGTGCCGTCGGCGCTCTTCGCCGGGTAGCGGAGGACCTTCCCCAGGCGGATGCCGGCGAGGAAGGCGTCGTTGGCATGGGTCAGGCGGGTGAGCGAGGAGGTGCCGGTCCCGAGATGGGCCACGAAGACCTCGCCGGGCAGGTCGGGCTCGCTCGACAGGACGGCGAGGTCGCCCTTGGCGTCGAAGTCGAAGTTGGTGACGTCGCGCTCGCCGTCGATCACCCGCTCGATTTTGCCGCCAGTGCCGCCGGTGCCGCCGGCCAGCGGGACGCGGGCGAGGTGGCTGTTGCCCCCCTCCTCGACGAGGAAGAGCACCGACCGGCCGTCGGGGGCGAAGCGGGGGCTGCGGACGTTGCGGTCGAGCTCCCGGGTGAGCGGGCGCGGCGCCCCGCCGGCAACCGGCACCACGGCGATGGCACTCGCGCCGTACCACATGTCGGCCACGTCGCCGCCCACGACATAGGCGACCTGCTTGCCGTCCGGGCTCCAGGCCGCCTCGTCCTCGGGCGCCGGGGAGGCGGCCAGGACGCGCGGCGCCTGGCCGGCCTTCGCCGCCACCACGAAGAGGTCGGTATTCTGGTTGGCGTCGGGATCCGCGGTCCGGTTGCTGGTGAAGGCGAGCTGGGTGCCGTCCGGCGACCAGGCCGGGGCCGAGTCGTCGTAGGGACCGGCGGTGACCTGCTCGCTCACCCGAGTGGATACGTCGAAGACGTAGAGGTGGTTGCGCAGCTCGCGCAGGTAGCCTTCGGTATCGCGCTTGAACTGCCGGCGCTGGATGACGATCGGCTTCGGGGTTTTCGCCGGCTCGTCCTTCTTCTCCTTCTTGTCCTTACCGGCCTCCTCGGCGAGGTCGGGGTCGTCGGGATCGACGTCCGCCACCACCAGGGCCAAGCGTTTGCCGTCGGGCGACCAGGCGAGGTCCTGGACGTCGGCCTGGTAGCGGGTGAGCACGAAAGCCTCGCCGCCCGCCCGGGGGAGGAGCCAGACCTGGGTCTTCTTGCCGTCGCGGCCGGAGAGGAAGGCGAGATAGCGGCCGTCCGGGCTCCATCGCGGGGTGGTCTCGGGTTTCGGGCTCCCGGTCAGGCGCAGCGGCTCGCCGCCAGGGCTCGGCGACATGTAGACGTCGGTGTCCGAGCCGTCCTCCTTGCGCTCGAAGGCGCGGACCGTATAGGCGACGAAGCGGCCGTCGGGGCTCACCCGGGGGTCGCCCACCGTCTTCATGGCATAGACGTCGTCCGGCAGCAGGGGGCGGGGGGGATTGGGCTCGGCGGCGAACCCGGCCAGGCCGGCGAGCGCCAGGACGGTCAGGAGCAGACAGATCTTCTTCATCGGACCTCCTCGGAATCGCGCCGGTTATCCTAGCACTTGGCCCTCGCCGCCGGCCCCTGGGTCACGCGCCCTCCCTTCCGGCCATCAGGATGTCGAAGAGCAAGACGCCGAAACTAGTTGCGGCCTGCCCCATGAGAGCGGCGGTCCGGCGAGCCTGGACGCGTAGGCTCTGGGTGGCAGAGATGCCCTCCGGTCGGAGGCTCACCGGCACCAAGGTATACCCACCCTCCGGCTCGGGCCTGGCTTCGAGGATGCTCTCGGCCTGAATCTCGCGCAGGAAATCCTCGGCTCTGTCGAGGGCCGAAAGCGAATAGCCGAGCGCGGAGGTGATTTTTCGCAGGCTCTTCAGCTCCGGGATCTTCTTGCCGCGCTCGTACTCTGACAGCGCGCTGCTCGTAATGCCCGCAGCTTGGGCAAGCCGGTCCTGGCTCCAGCCGCGCGCGATGCGTAGGATGGAAATCTTGCGGCCCAAGTCCTCCCCTGTCCCGCTCATCGTCACCCCTCTGCCTGCGGCGGCTCGTCCTGGTCATCCGAGATGAGCTGGTCGGTTCGCCTCTCCAATTTCTCGGCCAGAGCGGCGACGTCCGGCGCCAGCTCCTCGGCCAACGCGGAGAGAGCCTGCTCGGTGGGGGTGAGCTCACTCAGGCGCCGTTCAGAGGCGATGCCCCGTAAGAATCTCTCCAGGAACCGAAGATCCACGGCAACCGCGAACATCTCGGCCAGGGTGAAGGAGAAATGAGGGTTGCGCTCCTGGTAGGTGAGGCGATCGAGCAGCCGCTCTTGGACCACCTCGCCGAAGCGGCGGAACGCCGCCGCCTCGTCGGAATCGAGGACGAAAAGGAACGTCTCGCGGAAGGTCTCCGAGGTGGGGACGCCCGCGGCTGGAGCGGTCCGCACGCCGCCGCGATCCTCTTCTCGCCCTGCGCCGGTGTTTTCGGTCATCGGGTCTTCCCTTCTTTCCGCTCAAAGAGCCATGTTGCCTTGGCCGTGGCCGCCTTGATCGCCGCGTCGTAGTCGGGCGCCTTGCTCCTGGGGGCTCGGGTCGCACCCAGCTCCAGAATCGATAGGGCGACCTCGGTGCAGAGCTCGCACCGGAGGATGTGGCGCAGCAGGCGAGCTTCCTCGCTTCCCGTCTCCGGCAAGGCTCGCTCGATGCGCCCAAAAGAGGGGCGATGGCCCCGGCCCTTGGTTGGCTGAGTCATCGGTTCCCTCCGGGCTGAGTCGCCTTGAAGCCCGCCACGAGCACCCGCAGGAGTTTCCCCAGGATCGCGCACTCCTCCGGCGAGCCGAAGGCTTCGAGCTCCTGAAGCGGGGGAAGCAGGAAGTGCTCGACCGAGGAGTGCGGCGGGAGACCCCCGCGGGCGAGCTGATCGAGCCCGGCGTCGAGCCCGTCGGCGAGGAGGAAGAGCTCGGCGAGCCTCGGCGTCGCCTGGCCGGTTTCGAGCTTCGAGAGCCGGTTGAACGGGATGCCGGTACGGCGGGCGAGCTCCCGCTGACTCCATTGCTTCCCGAAGCGGTGTTCTCTCAGCCGGGCACCGACGGCCCGCCGCTCTTCGGGGGTAAGTTGCTGGGCTTCTCTGGGTGGCATTCTGCCGTGACCTCCGACAACTTCGGAAGTGTCAGCCAAGTACCGGCGGCCTGTCAAGCACTTTCCGCCGGAAGTCGTCAGAAGATCAGAAAGATTCCGGAATGAATGGCAGATTCGCCGACCGCGGAAGATTCTCGTCGCCCGTCCGGGCGAACGTTGAAGTTCCCGCTACCCGCCCCTATATTCCTTCTTGACGAGACCGGTGCGCGCCCCATTCCGCGGCCCCTCGGAGGTCGCGGAGCGGCGGAAGTTCCCGGATGGGCGACACAAGGGAGCGCATCCGGGCAACAATCGGCAGCGAGAGGTGTCCGGACGCCGCGGCTACTTCCAGATCGCAGGCGCTCCGGCCAGGAGGAAAGACTCATGTTCCGAAAAGGCAAACGGCAGGCGGCGGTGCTCACGGTCTCGGCCCTGCTGGTGGCGAGCGTACCGGCCTTGGCGGCAGGAACCCATACCGGTCCCAGGCCGGCGGCCGTCGTGGAGAAGGGCTACGAAGGACTCTTCCCCCGGGCGTGGCAGTGGCTGCAAGCCCTCTTCGCCGACGCTGGCGCCTGCATCGACCCGGACGGCAAGTGCACGAGCGCCCCGGCGCCCACGGTCCATACGGATGCAGGCGGCTGCATCGACCCGAACGGGAGGTGCACGAGCGCCGCGACCGCGCCCACGGTCCATACGGACGCCGGCGCCTGCATGGACCCGAACGGCAAGCCCTGCACGGCCTCCCCTCGCGGCTAGAGGTGGAGCGAGATCCGCAGGGCTCCAGGCTCGGCGGGTGGGCGCTCGGCGATTCCCTCGCCATGACATGTTCGCACGCTTTTGTGCGACAATTCCCCGGGTGCTTGCGTTAACTCTTGACTTGTCGAGGAGGGACTCGGTTTGAGCGATCACCTGACCGCAGCCGACGTGGAGCGCTTCCTCCAGGGGACCTTCCCCCAGGAGGAGATGAAGAAGACCTTGCGGCACCTCCTCAAAGCGGCATGTCCGACCTGTGAGGAGCGGCTCCGGCCGCTCCTCACGCTTCTCCTCCACCCGCCAGCACTCGCCGAGGAGGAAGCTCCGGCCACGGCGGGCCGCGAATACGAGGCGCCCATCTCCCGGGCGCTCGCCGCGGCGATGAGCCGCAGGCCCCGGCTGTGGGGAAAGGAGCGGGCGAGAGCGGCGCGGGCCACGGAGCTCTTGCGCGGCGACCTGCGGAGAGCCCTGGCACTCTCGGACGAGGAGGCCCAGGAGTTTTTGGGCGTGCCCTTCGTCGAGGCGCTGATCGAGCTGAGCTTCGAGGAGCGCTACCGGGATCCGCAGGAGATGCTCCGGCTCGCCTTCTACGCGAAGGCCGCGGCGGCGAACATGGTCGAGTTGGGCTACGACCCTGCCCACGCCGCCGACTACCAGGCGCGGGCCTCGGCCGAGCTCGCCAACGCCTACCGCGTGAACGACGACCTGAAGAAGGCCGGCGAGGCCTTCGCGATGGTCAAGGAGCGCCTGGCCCAGGGGACCGGCAACCTGCTCGTCCTCGCCCGGGCGGGGGACCTCCAGGCGTCGCTCTACGCCGATCAGCGCGAGTTCTCGGATGCGTTGGAGCAGTTGGATCTCGTCGCGCAGGTCTACCGGAAGATGGGCGACGACCACCTCGCGGGCCGGGCGCTCGTGAAGCAGGGCATTTACACGAACTACGAAGGGGACCCGGAGAAGGCGCTCGGCATCCTGCACGAAGGACTCGCGCTCCTCGATCCTGAGCGCGATCCGCAGCTGATGACCTGGGCCACGGAGAGCATTCTGGAGGTCATGGTCCAATGCGGCGAGTTTCGGGAGGCCGCGGAGCTGCTCATGGGGAGCGATCTCCGGCAGGCGATGGCCGGAGAGCCCTTGAACCTCATCAAGCTCCGCTGGCTGGAGGGTCAAATCTTCGCCGGTCTGAAAAAAAAGGATCGCGCGGAGACCGCGCTGGCGGAAGCTCGCGCCGGATTCCTCGCACACCAGCAGGAGTACAACGCCGCCCTGGTCGGCCTCGATCTCGCCGAGGTCTGGCTCCGCCGTGGGAAGAAGGCGGAGGTCCGCGAGCTGGCGGCGGAGATGCTCGACACCTTCCACCGGCTGGAAATCCGGCGCGAGGGGCGAAAGGCGGTCCAGTACCTCCTCTGGGCCTGCGACCGGGACCGGCTCACGCCGCGCGTCGTCGGCCACGTCCGCCGCTTCCTCGGCCGCCTGGAGCACGCGCCGTACCTCCGCTTCGAAGCGCTCTGAGGCGGCGACTACGGCTCCGGCTCGCCGAGGCGGAGACCCAGGAGCCGGGCGAGTGAGCGTTTCACCCGCTCGTCGAAGTCGGCGTCCGACTCCGCCTCGGCGGACGCTCGCTGGCCCAGAGCCGCCTGGAACTCGGCGAGGAGCCGGGCGTTCGTGCTCCGCGTCCTGGGGACGGCGATCGCGAAGAAGTCGCCCGGGTCGATACCGGCCGCCGCAGAGATGGCGAGGATGTGGCGGGCCCGGAGGTCGACCGTGCCGCCCAGGATCTTGCTCAGGTAGCCGCTGCTCATGCCGAGCCTGCGCTCGATCGACTGCCGGGTCTGGTCCCCGACGCGCACGACCAGCGCCAGCGCTTCGGTCAGCCGGCGGACCTCTTCGTCATAATGCCTATCCATAGTCCCGCTACTATACATCATCTGCCGAGTTTCGGCATATGTTGGATGAAAGTCTGCCGCTTTTTCGGAACCCCCTCTCCCGGAGGACAGGGAGGGTGAGGGGCTCGGTGCCGGTAATGCCATAAGATCTAGCCGATGCGCGATGGCACCGTCCTGATCGTCGACGACGAGCCGCAGATCCGCCGGGTGGTCAAGAACGCCCTGGAGGGGGAGGTGACGCGGGTGGTCGAGGCGGCCACCGGCAGCGCGGGGATCGACTGCGCCGCGGCCGAGAACCCCGTCCTCATCATTCTCGACCTCGGCCTCCCCGACATGGCGGGGATCGACGTCTGCCGCGAAGTCCGCAAATGGTCCACGGCGCCCATCCTCGTCCTCTCGGCCCGCCACTCCGACCAGGAGAAGGCGCTCCTCCTCGACACCGGGGCGGACGACTACATCACCAAGCCGTTTTCCACCCTGGAGCTCACCGCCCGCATCCGTGCCCACCTGCGGCGGACCCAGGGGGCCGGCGCCGCTCCGGGCCTGCTGCAGCCCGTCGCCCTGGGCGACCTGACCGTCGACCTCGCGGCGCGCACCGTGCGGCGGGGCGAGGAGGCGGTCCACCTGACCCCCATCGAGTGGGAGCTCCTGCGCACCCTGCTCACCCAGGCCGGCCGGACGCTCACCCACCGCCAGCTCTTCACCGCCGTCTGGGGGCGCTCCTTCGGCGATCCGCAGCAGTATTTGCGCGTCCACATCGCGAATCTGCGGCGCAAGATCGAGCAGGACGCCGTGCGCCCACAGGTCATCCTCACCGAGCCCGGGGTGGGCTACCGACTCGAGCTGCCCCGATGAGGCGAGCGGTGCCCTGGCGGGCCCTGGGGGAGGAGGCGCTCCCGGGGAGGCAGCCCCTCTGGCTGCGGTGGCTGCTCTGGCTGGCGATCCTGGCGGCGGTCACCGCCGCCCTGGTGACGGTGCGCGGCGACCTCGACCAGGCGCACGTCACCCTCATCTACCTCGTGGTGGTGCTGGGCGGCAGCGCCTCCGGCGGGCGGGCCCTGGGGATCTTCCTCTCCTGCTCCTCCTTCATCGTCATCGACTACTTCCTGCAGACCCCCTACGGCACGCTGGCGATCGAGAAGGGGCCGGACTGGCTGGTGCTCGTCGCCTTCCTGGTGACCGCCGCGGTCGCCACCCAGCTCCTCGCCCGCGCCGAGGCCGGGGCGGAGGCGGCGCGGCAGCGCGCCATCGAGATCGACGCCCTGGCCGCCGAGCGGGTGCGCCTGGTGGCCGAGGCCGAGCACGCCGAGGCGCTGCGCCAGGCCGACCGCCTGAAGGACGCCCTCCTGGCCTCGGTCTCCCACGACCTGCGCACCCCGCTCACCACCATCAAGGCCCTGGCCCACGACATCGCCGGCGGTGCCGGGGAGGGGGACGAGCGGGCGACCATCATCGAGGAGCAGGCGGATCGCCTGAACCACATGGTGGCCGACCTCCTGGACCTCTCGCGCCTGAACGCCGGGGGGCTGCCCATGGAGCCGGAGATCAACGCCGCCGAGGACCTGGTGGGGACCGCCATCCAGCAGGCGGCGGGAGCGCTCCATGCACATGAGGTGCGCACCGCCCTCGCCTGGTCCGAGCCGGTGCCGGTCGGCCGGTTCGACTTCGTCCACTCGCTCCGCATCCTCGTCAACCTGCTCGAAAACGCCGCCAAGTACTCGCCGCCCGGCACCCCCATCGACATCGGGATGGCGCGGCAGGGAGAGTGGCTCGCCCTGTCGGTCGCCGACCGGGGCCGCGGCGTCCCCCCGGCTGAGCGCGAGCGGATCTTCGCCCCCTTCTACCGCCCCGCCGGCGCCTCCCCCGACGCCGGCGGCGCCGGCCTCGGCCTGTCGATCGCCCGCCGCCTCGCCGAAGCCCAGGGCGGGACGCTGGTCTACGCCGAGCAGGAGGGGGGAGGGAGCGTCTTCACCCTCTGCCTGCCCGCGGCCACGCTGCCGGAGGAGGAGTCGGGGGAGTTGGACGCGGGTTTCCAGGCTGCGGAACCCTCTCCGGACGCCTCCGGAGCCCCTGGAGATCCCGTCAAGACCTCTCCGGTCACCTCCTGACCCACTCGGGGAGCTTTCCGGACGCCTCCAGAAACCTCCGGAACGACCTGGAGAAGGTAGGGAGGCACTGCGGATTCTCCCCAAACGCCTCGAAACTCAATTCAAGTGGCTCGAATTCGATTTCGAGTGACTCGAATTCAAATTCCTACGCCTTGTTTCCGATTTCGAGCGACTCGAATTGTAATTCGGGCGACTTGAATTCGAATTCGAGCGGCTTGAATTCAAATTCTTACGCTTTGTTTTCGAATTCAGGCGGCTCGAATTGCAATTCGAGTGACTCGAAATTGAATTCGAGCCACTTCAAGGGCAACTCGAGGGCTTTCCTGGGACCGCTGAGCCGTGCTTGACCCCGGTCTCTCTTCTTCGCTAGAATCTGGCGCAAATGAAGCGGATCTTGGAGGCTGACGGAATCCGATGAGCGACCCCTCCCCGGAAAGCCAGATCGCCGGTTTCCTCGCCAAGTACACGCCCGAGATGAGCGCCCAGGCCCAGGAGGCGCGCGCCCGTATGCGGGCGCTCCTGCCCGGCGCCGTCGAGATGGTGTATGACAATTACAACGCCCTGGTCTTCGGCTTCGGCGCCACGGACCGCGCCTCGGAGGCGGTCGTCTCGCTCGCCATCCTGCCGCGCTGGGTGAGCCTCTGCTTCCTGCAGGACGCCGCAACCCTGCCCGATCCCGAGAATCGGCTCCTGGGTGAGGGCAAGGTCGCCCGCCACGTCGTCCTCAAGGACCCTTCGACCCTCGAAGAGCCGGCGGTCCGCGATCTCCTGGCGCACGCCATCGGCCGCAGCGCCAAGCCCATGCCGGATTCGCCCCCCGGCCGCGTCCTCATCAAATCGATTTCGGCCAAGCAGCG
>DASQPA010000488.1:0-12629 GCA_035644215.1 Thermoanaerobaculia bacterium | reverse complement strand
TGGGATGCTCCCCGCGGACCTGGGGAAGGCGTCGGCGCGCCGGCTGCTGCGGGTCTACACCGCGAACGTGGAAGCGGTGCGGCGCTATACGCCTGAGCCCTACCCCGGAAAGGTCGCGCTCGTCCGCGCCGCCCGCCGGCCGGAGGAGGACCCGACGCTCGGCTGGGGCGCGCTCGCGCCGGGAATCGAGGTCACGGCGCTCGACGCCGATCACTATGGGTTGTTGCAGGAGCCGGTGGTGGGGGAGGTGGCGCGGGTCTTTCGGTCGAGGGCGGGCGAACCCTGACCGAAGCCCTTTCTGCTATTCTTGCTCCATGAAGCGGACCAACCTGATGCTCGACGAGCAACTCCTCCAGGAGGTCATCCGCGTCAGCGGTGAGCAGTCCTCCTCGAAGGCGGTGACGCGGGCCTTGGAGGATTTCTTGCGCCGGCATCGGGCGGACAGAATCCTCGAGCTCGCCGGCTCGGGCCTCTGGGAGGGAGATCTCTCCGAGATGCGAGGCGACCCTTCGCCTCACGCCCAGGCCCGGCCACGGTCTCGTGCTGCTCGTTGACACTTCCCTCTGGATCGAGGTCTTCCGCAAACCGAGCCGCCTGCATCTGCAGGAGGTAGCGAGGTCTTCGAGGAGGCCGCCCAGCTCTATCGAGTTGCCCGCCGCAACGGTCTCACGATCCGCTCGAGCGTCGATTGCCTGATCGCGGCATGCGCTCTCCGCCATGGGCTCACAGTTCTCCATCACGACCGTGATTTTCCCATGCTGGCGCGGATCTGCCCTCTGAGTGAGCGAGACCCCTTCCTCGGCAAGGGTTGATCGTGTTGGTTGGCCTCCAGTAGATTTTCTCCCTGGGAGCGCCGGCGTCCCGCCGGCTGGGTGGGGGGAAGAAGAAGCCGGCGAGGACGCCAGCGCTCCCAGGGAGAAGCAACACAACGCCTCCGGGAGCTTCCCGAACGCCTCCGGAACCTTCCCGAACCTCTGGAAAGTCGTCCGGAACCTCTCCGGCCGGTTCCGGGACCTCTGGAAAGTCGTCCCGGACCCGTGGAAAGTCTTCCCGAGCCCTCTCCGGGACCTTCCGGAGCGCCTCCGGATGCTCCCAAAATCTCTCCGGGGCCTTCCAGACCGCCTCCGGGAGGTTCCGCAACCTCTCCGGGAGGTTCCAAAAATCCTCCGAGAGTTTCCAGAGACTCTCCGGGAGCTTCCAAAAACTCTCCGGGAGCTTCCGGACGCGCGGAAAGTAACTTTCCACGCCCCGAAAGTCGAGCTGCACGCGTAAAAAGTAAAGTACCACGCATGAAAAGTCTTCCCGAGAGCGTGGGAAGTTAATTTCCAGGCATGGGAAGTCGACCCGGAGAGATCGGAAGTCGACCCGGAGGCCCGAAAAGTCGACCCGGAGACACGTGAAGTCGACGTGGAGACGGCAGAAGTCGACCCGGAGGCGCAGGAAGTCGACCCGGAGAGTTTTTCCGCAGTCTTCCAGGACTTTGAGAGGTTCGCGGAGAGGTTTTCGTCGCTCCCGGAGGGCTCGGGGGAGGAGCCGGAAGGTTACGAATTTCCCGTGCCTCCCCCGAGCTTCTGCGGTCCGGTCGTAGGCGGCCGCGGGTCGCCTTACGGATCGGCGAAAGACTGCAAGGCCGCATCATCCGTCTCGGACGGGAGATGCTTGCTATGGGCTTGATCAGGAAGCCTACCTGCCCAAGTAAGCTGCGATTGCGCGGGGAGGGAGGTCTTCGTCGGCGACGATGCCCCGGCCGCCCGGCCGCGGGGGACGTCGCTCGCGGCGATGCGGACGGGCCCTATTGCCGGTTTTTCGGTCTTCGCGTCGACCCGCTCGCCCAGCTCTTCCAAGCACGCCGCGGCCTCGCCGCTGCAGAGCAGATACTCCTGGGCTTTCGCGATCTTCTGCGCCTGCCAGAGGTACGCGATGCCTAGCTGCGTCTGTCCGGCCTTGACCGTGGCCCGGCCGAGCACGAGGAGGCTGCGGCTCCGCCGCAGACCGAGCCCGCGTTCATTACTGACGCGCAGGGCTTCCAGTGCCCGTTGCCGTGCCGTGGTGCCGTCGCCCAGGTCGAGGGCGAGGCGCGAGAGCTCGATGAGGACCTCCGATTTGAGGCGGCCGAGCTCGAGCCGACCCGCCTCCGTCAGGGCGGCGTTGAGCACGCCCGTCGCTTTGACGAAATCTTTTCGCGCGCGGCAGATCCTGCCCTGGGACAGGCGGGCATAGGCGACGAGGTCCGGGTAGTCGGCCGTCTCGGCGAGGGCTCGGCTTTGGCGGGCGGCCTCGTCCGCCCGATCGAGGTGCCCGAGGCTCACGTCGAGGGCAACACGGTGATTCAGAAAATAGCTCTCGCCCCGGGTGTTGTCGCTTCCCCGCAGCTTCCGCAAGCCCTCTCCGTAGAGCCTTTCCGCCGCTTCAAAGTTGCCCTGAAGGTGAGAAAGCAATGCCTCGAAGCAGAGCAGTCGGCCTGTAGCGTCCTCATCCTGGACGGCCTGGTTCGTCCGCTTCGCTTGCAAGAGGCAGCGCCTGGCCATCGGCAGTTTGCCGAGATCCAGGAAGGTATGGACGAGGTGGATCTCGGATTGGAGCGAGAACCTGGGTACCGGCGTCGTGCCGTCGATGACCCGGTTGATGGCGTAGCCCTGCTCGTAGACCCTGAGGCAGTCCGGCATGTGCCCGCAGGCGGAAAACGACAAGCCGATGTCGTTGTAGAGCCAGGCGAGCTCGTCGTCGTAGAGCGGGGCTCGTGTGCACTCGATATGGGCGCGATGGTGCAGCTCGCAATAGGCCCAGCGGTCCGGAAACTTCCGGAGCAGGTCGACCAGCTGGATGCCAAGCCTCAAGTATTCCTTGTACGTCGACCAGCGAGGCGCAGTGTTGGACTCCATTCGCGAGCGCATCAACCCATATAGGCTACGGCAGAACTCGGTGGCCTTAGGTAGGTTTTGCTCGCCGAGTGCTTTTCCCGCGCCTTCATGGAGCCGCTGCCAGAGGTCCTTGACGATCTCTGCACTTTCCGGCGAGCCGGGGTACACGGCAGCGTCCCCGGTGGTGAAGCCCGAGAGGTTGAAATGCGGCAGGGCATCCCGGCTCACGCCCTGGACTTGTTCGAAGATGTACCGGCGCACAATCGGGTGGACCGTCCAGCTCTTGTGCCCACTGTTGTTGGATTGGCAGGCGCGGAAGAGGAGTCGGCTTTCGATCAACGCCTGCGCGAGGTCTAGGACCGGTGTGGCCACCTCATCACGGTAGGCTTCTCGAATCGATTCATGGCAGATCGTCAGGGTTGATTCATGAACTGGGGTCATGAAGACGGACAGCCGTTTCAAAAGGTGGAGGGCCAAGCCGTGCGTCTCTGAGTCGATCTCGGCGATCACCTCGCACAACAGGCGTCCCACCCTGCCGTCCGGCGGGCAGCCGAAGAGCGCCTGGCGCAGCTTCCTTAGCCGTGTGGCGGACTCGGAGCTCCCCTTCCTTTTGAGGTATTGCGCCGCGACGAGCAGAGCATAGGCGTGCCCCTCAAAGAGTGCGTAAACGTCCGCCGGTTCGCAGCCACCGAAGATTTCGGCGTCCCCGGAGCCGGACCGCAGGCGTTCGATGCCAACACGCACGTCGCAGTCGTGATTGCCGACCTCCCGCGGCCAGAGCGTTCCGGTGAGCAAGAGGGTGCTCTTACAGGTCTTGTCGTGGAAGATCTCGAGGAAGAAGCGGGCGGCAGGGTTTTCGACTCTCCCCTCGTCAGGCTGGTCGGTGCGGCGCAGCAGCCGATCGAAGCCGTCGATGATGATCAGATAGCGGACGCCTGGAGAATGGAGGCGTTTCCGGAGTCGTTCGAGGCGAGATTCCTCTTTGAGACCGTCGCGATCGATATAGGCAAGCAGGCGGTCGATGCCGGAGATAATATCGTCGGACAGATAGGAGCTCCAGAAGAAGAATCCCTGATAGCCGAGTACTTGGCCACTAGTCGAGAGCTGATCCATCAGCTTGAGGGCGTGCCAGGCCTTGCCCGTCCCTTCCGACCCACGGAGGGCGATGATCCGCTTGTTCTCGCACAGGTGCTGCTCGATCTCTTGGAGTTTCGCCTCGACTTCGCTCTTGCCGAGAACCGCGTGGTTGAGCTCGTGAGCGCCGCCGCTCAACCCCGGTTCCCCAGGATCGGGGTTGAGGCCGTAGTGACGATAGGGAGCAGGCGGTTGGATCGTGAGCTCAACCTTGCGGAAGTAAGGCTTCTGTGTCCAGCTCTCCTGCCACTCCGACAAATCTACCTTGAGCTTGCACAATGCCTCGTAGAGGCCGCGGTCTTTCGCAGTGAAGGGAAGCACGCTTAAGCCGTATCGTTCGAAGAGGTAGTCGTAGTGATCCCAATCTTCGCCGTTGTCGTTCTTCTGCATGAGCGCGAAGAGCGGTCGCGAGAGTCGCTCGTCGGGGCAGGCGGCCTGAAAGTGACGCAAGGGCCGCAGCAGGTCCTCGTCGCCCAGACCGTATCCCACGAAGAGGATCGGGTTCGAGTTGAGAAGCAGATCGACGGTCTGGCGGAAGGCCGGACCGTCGCCATCATGGTCTGCGAGATACCACTTTTGATAGTCGGATTCGGTCGCGATGATCGAATCGGGCTCGTCGATCCGACCGTGGCAGTGGAAGACGAGATTCTTCGCCTCCTCGATGTCGGCGAGTGCGAAGCGCGTCAGCTGGTCCCAGTTCTCCCGTTTCTGGGTGAAGGACCGCGGATCCTCGGAGCGCTTCAATCGCGAGAGACCGAACTCTTCGCAGGGAATGTTACGTTTGGTACTTAGGGCGCGCTCGATCTCGTAGTCGTAGTTGGTCGTCACGAATCGGTAGATGGGAAGGTCGAGCAGTGCAAGATATGGATTGACCGCGTCGCTGCCTGCCGCACTTGCGGGCCTACGCCTGAACGCTTTCTTAAGATATCTCCAGTACTCGCCTTTCCCCCTTTCGAGATCCTCCGGCTCGAGCACCTCCCGGCAGAACGAGATCGCGAACGTCATCTCATCGGAGCTGGGGCGAAGAAGGGCCTTCCCCTCGCAAGGCTTGGGTTGCAGCCGGGCCTGAAGGCTCTCGCAACGCTCGAGATGATTCTTGCTGCCGGGTCGCTCCTTGAGCACATTGATCGTCCATTTGACGAGCTCCAGCGCCAGCCCGTTCCAGGTGGGGTAGCCGAGCGCAGCTGAGGAGCCACTGCCAATGAAGGCGACGGTCGTGCCCAGGTTCAAGACCCGGCAGAGCCTCTCGCGGCTGCATCGGATCCTGTCGTCCCGGGTCATGCCGGATCTCGGCTCCAGCAGGTGCGGGGCGAAACCGACCGGTGTTTTGAGATCGGGCCACAGCTTATCGTTCATTCCGAACTCCTCCTTCCTCCAACCGCGGAGCTGCCAGATGCGCGCTGCCGCATAGGGCCATAAGGCCCTTTGCCTTCAGTCTTGAAGGTGATGCTCTTAGGCTATCATGAGAAGAAGAAAGCAAGCCAGCTGTTGCAACGAGGGCCGGGCAGGCACGGGGGCTCTGCCCCCTACCTGCCCGGTCTGGGCTGTTACCGATGATGACCGGACCGTAGCACCCCCGCCCTTGTGCCCCGCCCCCGCCTCTCATACTCTGTAGGCATGCCGGACTCCACCTTCCGTGTCGCCCTCCTCTCGGAGGTCTTCCTCGGCGACGGCGCCGCGGACCGCCTGGTTGCCCGCCTCACCGAGGCGCGGGGGCAGGGGGCGGAGCTTGCCGTCCTCCCGGAGATCCCCCTGAACCCCTGGTCGCCCGCGACCGCCGTTCCCCGGGACGAGGATGCCGAGCCGCCGGAGGGGCCGCGGCACCGTGCGCTCTCTCAGGCGGCGCGCCAGGCGGGGATCGCGGTCCTGGGCGGGGCCATCGTCCGCGAGGTCTCGGCGGGGGCGACCGGGAAGCGGCACAACGTGGGGCTCCTGTTCGACGCCTCCGGGGGGCTCGTGGGGTCCTACGCGAAGCTCCACCTGCCCGACGAGGACGGGTTCCGCGAGCCCGCCCACTACGAGCCGGGGAGCGCGCCGCCCAGCGTGCTCCACCTCGCGGGAGTGCCGGTCGGCATCCAGATCTGCTCGGACAGCAACCGCCCGGAGGGCTCGCACCTCCTCGGTGCCCAGGGGGCCGAGGTCATCCTCGCGCCGCGCGCCACCGAGGCCGCGACCTGGGAGCGCTGGAAGCTCGTCCTCCGCGCCAACGCCATGACCAGCGGCACCTTCATCGTCTCGGTCAACCGCCCCGCCCCCGAATTCGGGGTGGCGCTCGGCGGCCCCTCGGTCGCCATCGCTCCCGACGGGGAGGTGCTCCTGGAGACCACCGCTCCCTTGGCCGTGGTCGAGCTCGACCGCGGCGCCATCGCCGCCGCCCGGAAGCGCTACCCCGGCTACATGGCGGTCCGCGCCGGCCTCTACGGCCAGGCTTGGAATGCAATTGCCGCCGCTAAGCCGTCCCACTAGGTCCAACGCCGCGCCTGTCGCCACCGTGAGCCCCGGCCCCGAAACCGCCCGCGCCGCGCCGACGGGGAGACCCGTCCGGAGTTCCCTGCGATGAGGGACCTCGGCATGGACGATTTCATCCTGCTGGGCGAGCGCGAGGCGCTCCAGAAGCACTTCGACCTTCAGAACTACGCGGTCCTGAAGCGCCTGTTCGGCCTTTTCGCCGCCGTGGCGCTCGGCCTGGCGGTCGACGCCATCGCCGAACGCCTGCCGGTCAACGGCGCCGTGGCGGTGGTCAACCTGCTCCTCGTCTTCGGCTTTTTCGCCCTGCGCGACAGCGAGAGCTTCGAGCGCCACTTCCGCTACGTCACCCTGCTCTCGCTCCTCCTGGAGGTCCTCTGTCTCGCCGTCTCCTGGGCGCGCAACGGGGCGGGCGTCGCCTTCGCCGGCTTCGTCTTCCCCCTCCTGCTCCTCCTCTTCCGGCTCCGCCTGTCCGAGTATCTCCTGCTCGCCGGCGCCTTCTGGGCGACCACCGTGGCGCTGCTCTACCGGATCGGAAGCCAGACCGGAGAGCCGACCTTCGGGTCGAACTTCATCGGCGCCTCGGTGGTCACCGTGCTGGCCCTCGCGGTGGCGGTGGCGATCACCGCCCAGCAGCGGCGGGCCTTTCTCGCCGAATGGCGCCGCCAGTATGCGCGTAACCGCGATCGGCTGCGCATGCGCGAGGAGATCGAGTATGCGCGGAAGATCCAGCTTGGCATGCTGCCCCAGGCCGCTCCCGAGGTCGGCTGGATCGAGTTCGCCGGGGCGTCGCTCCCGGCGACCGAGGTGGGGGGGGACTACTACGACTACTTCGAGCTCGGTCCCGAGCGCCTGGCCCTGGTGATCGGCGACGTCTCCGGCCACGGCCTGGCGAGCGGGCTCCTGCTCTCCGGCGTGCGCAGCTGCCTCTACCTGATCGACGACCAGCTCGACCGCCCGGTCGAGGTGCTGGGCCGGCTTCAGCGCATGGTGCGGCGGACGACCGACCGGCGCACCTTCGTCACCCTCCTTCTCGCCGTCCTCGACAGCGCCAAGGGGACCGTGTCCGTGGCGAGCGCCGGGCACCCGCCGCTCCTCCACTGGTCGGTCCGCACCCGGACGCTCGCCGAGGTGGGGAAGGGGTCGCTGCCGCTCGGCACCTGGCTCGAACCCCGCTACGAGCAGGAGGTCGTGCCGGTCGCCGCGGGCGACCTCTTCATCCTCTACACCGACGGTCTGCTCGAATCGCGCAACCACTTCGGCAAGGAGTACGGCGACGAGCGCCTGAAGCGGACCCTCATCCGCGCCCTGGCGGAGGGCAACACCGCCCGCGGCGCCCGCGACGCCGTCCTGGAAGACCTCTCGAACTTCAAGGGCGACGTCGAGCAGGCGGACGACATCACCCTGGTGGTGGTGAGGGTGCGGTAGGGGCGTCGAGCGCCGTCCGGACCGCCTCTTCCTCGGGCTCCCCCTCGCCCGCCTCGACACCCCCGAACGGCGTCTGGCAGGCGGACAGTGAATGTGCAGTTTGTGCATGTTTCAATTAGACAAATTATTTTCCCGAAAGCTAAACTGAAGGATAGCTTTTGCGCGCTGATAGAGCCGCCGCTCGGAGATCTCGAGGATCTCGCCGGAGCCGGCCCTGGAAGGTGCCGGCGCCGCGCAGAGGCTGGAGAGCGGAGCCCATTGAAAGGAGGATTTGCATGCCAGTCCAACCGACCTACCCGGGGGTCTACATCGAGGAGCTGCCCAGCGGGGTGCGGACGATCACGGGCGTCAGCACCTCGGTGGCCGCCTTCGTCGGCGCCGCCAAGCGCGGGCCGATCAACCAGGCGGTCCACGTCTTGAGCTACGCGGACTACGAGCGCCGCTTCGGCGGGCTCGATGGAAACTCCGAGATGAGCTACGCCGTGCGCCAGTTCTTCCTGAACGGCGGCACCGACTCCTGGGTGGTGCGCCTGGCCAAGAACCCGGCGCCGGCCACGCGCGCCCTCTTGACCGACGCCGGCCAGCCCTCCCTGACGCTCACCGCGCGCGAGCAGGGAGCGGCCGGCAACGCGATCCAGGTCCAGGTCGTATGGAACTCCGACAGCACCTTCAACCTCACCCTGACCTTCCTCAATCCGGACAACGCCAACGACGTCCGCGTCGAGCGTTTCGAGAACCTCTCGATGGACGTCCAGGACCCGCGCTATGCGGTGGACGTGGTCAACAGCGGCTCGCAGCTGGTCACGGTCGCGCTGGCGGCTCCCGCCCCGGCCCGCCCCCGGGAGCTGCCGGACCACGGCACGCTCGAGAGCGCACCGTTCTCCGACCCTACCCCGGCCGGCGGCCTCACGCTTCGCCTCAGCCTCGACGGCGGAAGCTACGAGGACTTCCTGATCCCGACCTCCAGTCTCGGGACCCTGAGCTTCGCGGCCGTCGCGGCCGATCTCAAGGCGCAGGTCCGGTTGAGGAAGCTGAACAACCCGGCCTTCGTGAACTTCACCTGCATCGCGACTCCCCTGTCCTCGCTCGCAAGCCAGACGCTGGTCCTCGCGTCCGGGACCCGCGGCCTCGGCTCCTCGGTGTCGGTGCAGGTCGTCGACCCGAGCCCCTACTCCGACGCCGCGACCCTCCTGAAGCTCACCGCAGCCGCCGGAGCCACCGTCACGCCGGGCAGGACCGAGACTCTCTCGGGGGGCTCCGAGAGCCCCATCGGCGACAGCGACATCTATAACGCCTTCATCGGCAGCCGCGCCAACCGCACCGGGATCTACGCCCTGGAAGGGGTCGATCTGTTCAACCTGCTCTGCCTGCCCGGGATCACCGATCCCGGCGTGCTCGCCGACTCGGTCGCCTACTGCCGCGAGCGGCGGGCCTTCCTGATCGTCGACTCTCCCCTGACGTCCGGCGTTCCCCCGGCGTCGAAGAGACCGGCGGACATGGTGACCACGATTTCGGGGACGGCCCTGCCCAAGTCCGACTCCGCCGCCGTCTACTACCCCTGGATCAAGATCGCGGACCCGCTCAAGTCCGGCAAGCTGCGGCTGACCGCTCCCTGCGGCACGATCGCCGGCCTCTACGCGCGGACCGACGCCACCCGCGGCGTCTGGAAAGCCCCGGCCGGCACCGAGGCTAGCCTGGTCGGCGTCCAGGGCGTCGACTACAACCTGACCGACCGCGAGAACGGCACCCTGAACCCGCTGGGCGTCAACTGCATCCGGGTCCTGCCGGTGTTCGGTCCCATCTCCTGGGGCGCCCGCACCCTGCGCGGCGCCGACGCCTTGACCTCGGAGTGGAAGTACGTCCCGGTGCGCCGTCTCGCCCTGTTCCTCGAGGAGAGCCTCTTCCGCGGCACCCAGTGGGTGGTCTTCGAACCCAACGACGAGCCGCTGTGGGCGCAGATCCGCTTGAACCTGGGCGCCTTCCTGCACACCCTCTTTCGCCAGGGGGCTTTCCAGGGCCAGACGCCGCGCGACGCCTACCTGGTGAAGTGCGACAAGGAGACCACGACGCAGGACGACATCAACCACGGCGTCGTCAACATCCTGGTCGGTTTCGCGCCCTTGAAGCCCGCCGAGTTCGTGATCATCCAGATCCAGCAGCTCGCCGGCCAGGTGCAGACCTAGGCCGAGGGAGGAGATATGGCCCAGTTCAGCGTCAACGCGCAGCGCTTCGACCCCTACAAGAACTTCAAGTTCCGGGTCAAATGGGACGGCCGCTACGTCGCCGGGATCAGCAAGGTCGGCGCCCTGAAACGCACCACCACCCCGGTCGAGCACCGCGAGGGGGGAGACCCGAGCAGCGTCCGCAAGTCGCCCGGGCAGACCAAGTACGAGGCGATCACCCTGGAACGCGGGGTGACCCACGACAAGGACTTCGAGCAGTGGGCCAACAAGGTGTGGACCTACGGCGCCGGCCTCGGGGCGGAGGTGTCGCTCAAGGATTTCCGGAAGGATATCCTCATCGAGGTGATGAACGAGGCCGGGCAGGTGGCGATCTCCTACAAGGTCTACCGCTGCTGGGTGTCGGAGTTCCAGGCCCTGCCGGACCTGGACGCCAGCGCCAACGCGGTGGCGATCCAGACCATCAAGCTGGAGAACGAGGGCTGGGAGCGCGACGTCGAGGTGGCCGAGCCCAGCGAGCCCTCCTTCACCGTGCCCGCGTAGGCCATGCGACCGCTGAGCCCCGAGCGAGCCCTCGAGGTCTGGGAACGGTGCCAGACGGAGGGCCCCACGGTCCGCGCCCTCGCACTCCTCGCCGCCGCCAGCCCGGAGGCGACCTGGGAGGAGCTCGGCCGGCTGCCCCTGGGCGAGCGGGACCGCCGTCTGCTCCAGCTGCGCGAGGAGGCGTTGGGCGCCCGGCTCCAGGGTCTCGCCCACTGCCCGGGGTGTGGCGAGGCGCTGGACGTCCAACTGGACGGCCGGGAGCTGCGAGCCGGCGGGGAGGGCGACCCGCCCGCCGAGCTCGCCCTGGCGCAGGAAGGGTTCGAGCTGCGCTTCCGCCTCCCCGACAGCCTCGACCTGCTGGCCGTCGAACGCTGTCCGGAGGTGGAAGAGGCCCGTCGCCGGCTCGCCGAGCGCTGCGTGTTGGAGGCCAGGCGGGACGGCCAGCCAGTGGCGGTGGGAGACTTCTCCGAGGACGAGCTGGCCGCCCTGGCCGCGGGCATGGTCGAGGCCGATCCGGGGGCCGAGCTGCTGCTCGAGCTGCTCTGCCCGGCCTGCGGCGAGGTCTGGTGGGAGCTCCTCGACGTGGCCGCGTTCTTCTGGGCCGAGTTGGAGGTCCAGGCGCGGCGACTGCTGCGGGAGGTAAGCGTCCTGGCGCGCGCCCACGGCTGGCGGGAGGCGGACGTCCTCGCCTTGAGCCCCTGGCGGCGGGCCATGTACCTGGAGATGGTGGGCGGATGAGCGACTTCCTCACCCGCCTCGCGGCCCGCGCCCTGGGCCGGGTCGCACCGCTCCAGCCGCGCCTCCCCGGGCGCTTCGAGCCCGCCGCTCCCCTGTCTCCAGGCGGCGAGCCGCCGACGGTCGAGGGAAGCGGAGAAGCCGCCCCCGCGACGCTGGGGATGGTGGCGCCGGCCGCGCCGGTCCCGCCCATGCTCCAGCGGGCGGCAGCGCCGATGTCGCAGGCGCCAGAAACGGCACCGGGCCCGGTAGAGACACGCTCCACCCCTGGCCTGAGGGTGCCTCCTGCGGATATGCCGCGAGCGCAGGCCCCTCACGCCCCTGACCCCCTCTCCCCACCGCCCTCCCTTCCCTCGGGAGAGGGGGAGAGCCGTCGCGACCGCCGCGCGAATTTCTCCTCTGCCGGAAGGATGGGGGCGGAGGACGGGGGGGAGGGCCTTTTCGCCGAGGCTGAATCCGCTCGCAGACCGCCCCATCCCGTGTCCCTCCCCCCTGGTGGGGGGGGGACTCCGGAGGAGGCTCTCCGCCCCGCGGAGGGTCTTCTCAGAACCGCTCCGTCTGCGGCCCTCCCACACCCGGAGGCCCCTCACCCCCCTGCCCCCCTCTTCCCACCGCCCCCCCTTCCGCCGAGAGAGAGGGAGAGCCTGCGTCCCCTCCGCGCGAATCTCCCTTCTCTCGGTAGGACGGAGGGGGCGGATGAGAGAGGGGACGGGGGTATAGGCGCCAACTTGCCGGCGGGAGCGGGAGGAGCTGAAGGGCGGGTGGGGTCCCTGGGAGCGCCGGCGTCTCGCCGGCCGGATAGCGAAGAACGGAAAGAGCCGGCGAGGACGCCGGCGCTCCCAGGGAGTTTTATCGGCGGTAAGTTAGCGCCGATGGGGGACGGGGGTGAGGGTCTTTTCGCCCCCGACCGCCTGGAGGCAAGCTTCGCCCCACCGACAGTGAGAGATCTTCCTCCCGCCAAGCCGCATCCGCCGCATGCGGCCATGCCACCCTGGGAGAGAGAAACAGACAGGGCCTCGGGCCCCAGGTCCGCTCACCCCCCTCACCCCCCTGGCCCCCTCTCCCAACCGCTCGCCCTCCCGCCGGGAGAGGGGGAGGGCCAACCTTCCCTCCGCGAGACTCTCTCCTCTCCCGGTAGGACGGGGGGGGCGGATGGGAGAGGGGACGGGGGCAGAGGCGCTAACTTACGGGTACCCGCGTCGCGGGCGGGGGTTTCCTCCCCCCTGACCCAACCCGCCCCCTCCCAGGGGGGAGGGACCCACCGCCCGGCCCGCTCGGAGCC
>DASQPA010000487.1:0-2740 GCA_035644215.1 Thermoanaerobaculia bacterium | reverse complement strand
TCTATCGCCACACCGGGCAGGAGGACCTCCTGGTCGGAGCGCCGGTCGCCAACCGCAACCGCTCGGAGATCGAGGGGGTGGTGGGACTCTTCGTCAACACCCTGGTGCTGCGCGGCGACCTCGCCGGCGATCCGAGCTTCTCCACCCTGCTCGCCCGCGTCCGCACCGTCCTCCTGGAGGCCCTGGCCTACGAGGACCTGCCGCTCGAGAAGCTGGTCGAGGACCTGCGCCCCGAGCGGCGTGCGGACCGCGCCCCCCTGTTCCAGGTGGTGCTCGCCCTCCAGCCCGCCTCGCTCCCGGTGGGCGAGACCGCCGGGCTCCGCAAGCACCTCGTCCAGCTCCACTCCGGCACCACCAAGTTCGACTTGAGCCTGCAGCTGATCGAGGAGAAGACAGGCCTGGCCGGCTTCTGGGAGTACCCGACCGCCCTCTTCGACCACACGACGATCCTCCGCCTCGCCCATCACTGGGAGAGCCTGCTCGCTGCGGTGGCCGCGGACCCCGGGCGGCGGATCGGCGACGTCCTCCTGCTCGCCCCGGCGGAACGGCACCAGCTCGCCGCGGAGTGGAACGACACGGCGACCGGCTACCCGCGGCAGGCGACTCTCCCCGAGCTCTTCGCCGTCCAAGTGGCGCGGACCCCCGACGCTCCCGCTCTCCTCGCCCCCTCGGGTCCCGTGACCTATCGCGAGCTCGACCGGGCGGCACGACGCCTCGCCCACCGTCTCGGTGCCTTCGCGTCAGAAACGCCGGTCGGCGTCTGCCTGGAGCGCGGCCCCGAGATGGTCACCGCCTTCCTCGCCATCGTCTTCGCCGGCGGCGCCTATCTTCCCCTGGACCCCGCCTATCCCGAGGAGCGGCTGGCCCTCATGGTCGAGGACGCCGCCGTCCGCACCGTCCTGACGCGGGAACGCTTGCGCGGCCGCCTGCCGGCGGGCATCGAGGTCCTCTCCTGGGAGGAGATCGGGCAGGACGACGGAGGCGGGGAGATACCGGAGAAACCGCAGACAGGGACGACGCCGGACCGCCTCGCCTACGTCATCTACACCTCGGGCTCGACCGGGAGACCCAAGGGCGTCGCCGTCTCCCATCGTGCCGTGGTCCGCCTGGTGGTCGAGACCGACTACATCCACTTGGGAGCGGCGGACCGTCTCGCCCAGGTGGCCAACGCCTCGTTCGATGCCGCCACTTTCGAGATCTGGGGGGCGCTCCTGCACGGCGGCTGCCTGGTGCTCGTCGAGCGCGACGTGACCCTCTCCCCCGAAGAGCTGGCGGCGGCTCTCCGCGACCAGGGAGTCACCGCTCTCTTCCTCACCACGGCCCTGTTCAACCGCATGGTGAGCGCCGATCCCGCCTGCTTCCGCACCGTCTCCGACCTCTTGGTGGGGGGCGAGGCGCTCGATCCCGGCCGGATCGCGAAGACGCTCGCCGCCGCGCCGCCGCGCCGCCTGGCGAACGTCTACGGTCCGACCGAGGGGACCACCTTCAGTACCTGGCACCCCATCCGCTCCGTCCCGCCGGGGGCCGGCGGCATCCCCGGCGGCATCCCCATCGGCCGCCCCATCGCCAACACTCGGGTCTTCCTCTTCGACGCCGCCTTCCAGGCCGCGCCGATCGGCGTGACCGGGGAGCTCGCGATCGGCGGCGACGGCCTGGCTCGCGGCTATCTCGGCCGGCCCGACCTCACCGCCCTGCGCTTCGTGCCGAGCCCCCTGGGACCGGAACCGGGAGCGCGGGTCTACCGCACCGGCGACCTCGCCCGCTGCCGTCCGGACGGGACGATCGAGTTCCTGGGCCGCGTCGACGCCCAGGTCAAGATCCGCGGCTTCCGCATCGAGCCGGGGGAGGTGGAGGCGGCGCTCGCGACCCATCCCGCGGTCGCCGAGTGCGCCGTCGTCGCCCGGCCGCTGAGCCCCAGGGAGCCGGGGGAAGCGAGAGAGCTCGCCCTGGTGGCCTACGTGACCCCCCGCCGCGGCGAGAGCCCGGCCCCCCGCGAATGGCGCGACTACCTGGCCGGCAAGCTCCCGGACTACATGGTGCCGGCGACCTTCGTCGAGATGGCCGGGTTGCCGCGGACCCCCAACGGCAAGATCGACCGCGGCGCCCTGCCCGAGCCGGCGGTCGGCCCGCTCCCCACCGGCTACGAGGCCCCCCGCACCCCGGTCGAGGAGGTGTTGGCGGGGATCTGGGCCTGGGTGCTGCGCCTCGAATCGGGGAGCCGGATCGGTGTGCACGACAACTTCTTCGACCTGGGCGGCCACTCCCTGACCGCCACCATCG
Source organism: Thermoanaerobaculia bacterium (assembly GCA_035644215.1). Classification (GTDB taxonomy): domain Bacteria; phylum Acidobacteriota; class Thermoanaerobaculia; order Multivoradales; family UBA5704; genus DASQPA01. The sequence goes on along the minus strand of DASQPA010000487.1, from coordinate 460 downwards.
CGACCTCCCAGGCGCGCCAGACCTTCCAGGTGGAGCTCCCCACCCGCGCCCTCTTCGAGTCGCCGACGCTGGGAGAGCTCGCCCAACGGATCGAGCAGCTCCTCCTCGCCGAGCAGGGGCTCGAGCTGCCGCCCATCACCCCCCTCCCGCACTCCCCTGAGGACCCCGATCCGCCGCTCTCCTTCGCGCAGCAGCGGCTCTGGTTCCTCGACGAGCTGTCCGGGGGGATAAGCCCCTTCTACAACATCTCGGCCACCCTGGCGCTCCACGGCCCGCTCGACGTCGCCGCCCTGGGGCGGGCTCTCGGCGTCATCGTGCGCCGGCACGAGGTGCTGCGGACGACCTTCCGGGTGGGAGCGGACGGCAGCCCCCGTCAGGTGATCCACCCGCCGTTCCCCTTCTTTCCCAGTCTGACCGACCTCTCCGCCCTGCCGCCCGCGCGGGCCGAGGCGGCGGCCCA
>DASQPA010000486.1:0-2674 GCA_035644215.1 Thermoanaerobaculia bacterium | reverse complement strand
CCCCCGTTCCCCCTGGCCGACCTCCGGCTCACCCCCCGGCAGACCCCGCTGACCGACGCCCTGGCGGCGCGCCCTCGCCTGGACGAGCTGGCGGCGAGCGGGCTCAACTACGACGAGATCACGCGGCTCCTCTACGCGCTCTCGGTCATCGGCGTCGTGACCACGGTCGACCGGCTTCCCCTCCGGTCCACCGCGGCGATCCCGGCGATGCCGGCCGCCCCGGTGACCGCTCCTCCCCTCGCCCCGCTGCCGGTCCTGCCGGCGACACCGCCCCCCCTGGCGACGGCTCCCGTCACGCCCCTCGCTCCCCCGCCGGTCCCACCGGCTCCACCGGTTCCGGCGATGCCGGCGATACCGGCGATACCGGCGGCAGAGGCCGAGCGGCTGGGCAACCAGGTCATGCAGACCTACCTCTCCTACAGAAAGCAGGACGCCTTCGATCTCCTGGGAGTGGCGGAGGAGGCCTCCCTGCCGGCCATCGAGGCCCGCTTCCTGGAGTTCGCCGCCCGCTACGCCCCCTGGAAGTTCACCGGCCCGGAGCTCGGCTCGCTGGAGGAGAAGGCGCGCGACCTCTTCCTCGCCGGCGCCCGGGCCTTCGGCCAGCTCACCGACCGCGAGCAGCGCGAGACCCTCCTCTGGAGCCGCCGGAACCGGCGCGAGGAGCAGGCGAAGAAACCGGCCACCTTCGCCATCAAGACCGACCTCCTGGACCCCGAGGTGCAGTACCGGAAGGGGCGGGCGGCCATGGACGCCGGCAAGTTCAGAGACGCCATCCTCCTTCTCGAGTTCGCCTCCGACTGCGACCCGCAGAACGGCCTCTACCGCGCCGAGCTCGCCTGGTCGCGCTTCCAGAGCTCCCCCGGGACCGCCGGCCGGAGGGCCGTGGCCGACTTGGGCGAGGCCCTGCGGATCGACCCCAAGTGCGGCCTGGCCCTCCTCTACCTGGGCGAGATCCACCGCGAGCTGGGCAACTACCCGGAGGCCGAGGGCCACCTGCAGCGGGCGATCAAGATGATGGCTCCCGACCGCCGGCCGATCGAGGCGCTGAAACTTTTGCAGTCGCGCAAAAAACGGTAGAGACGGCTCCCCCGGTGCTTTGCTAAGATGCGCCGCGTGTCGCTCGCCAGCGGCACTCTTTCGACCCTTCGTTGCACATGGGATAGCAGGAGGAGCAGACCGTGAACGAACTGGTACGCAAACTGACGCAAGAGCAGGAGATCGAGGCCAGCCTGAGGCCCGAGCGCAATCTGCAGAACTTCAAGGCCGCCATCGATCGCAACTACGTCCACCTCAAGTTCCCCAACACCCGGGGCGGGACCGAGCTCGGCTTCCCCGTCGACAAGGAGAGGAGCGACCTGACCGGCGCCGACTGGGAGAAGGGGACGGGCACCGTCAAGCTGGTCGGCGAGCTGACCCTGGACTACGTCAAGGTCCGGTTCTGGAGTCAGGTCGACCTGGCGAGCCTCAACGGGACCGGTCACCTGGAGATCCTGGAAGACCTCTCCGGCGACCCCACCGCGTAAGCCCCAGGCGCTTCCTCCCCCCTGGGAGGGGGAGGGTTGGGTCAGGGGGGAGGTTAGGAGGGGGGCGTTCCGCCGCGGCCCCTCTCCTGGCCTCTGCCCTTCGGCGCCTCTCTCTATCGCGCCCGCGCCCGCCGTCCCGTCCAGCCGGCCTGGATGGCGATCCCGGCCACGGCGAGGAGGACGAGGAGGACCGTCCGCACCGGCGCCGCCACGTGGGCGGCATCGGTGATCAGGCCAGCCCCGGCGAGGGCGGAAAGGGCGATCAGGGCGAAGTCGAAGAGGCGCAGGGCGAGGAAGGCGGCGAGGATTCCTGCCGCCAGGACGACGAGCAGGACCGGCCCCCTTACGGCCATCGCGTGCGCCGGGTCGAGCCCCAGGAGGCTGGCCGTGAACCAGGCGCCGACCAGGAAGCCCGCCAGTCCCACCGCCAGCCGCTGGACGAAAAGGGCGAGCAGCACCCCGAAGAGACCGGCGACGCCGGCAAGGAAGAGCCGCACCCCGAACGGATGGACGTGGAGCGTCTCGAGCGACAGCCGGTAGACGGTCAGGAACCCCACGATCCCCACGAACAGCCAGAACAGCCGTTTGCCGAGGACCAGGAGCACGGCGCCGACGAGAAACGCCAGGAGCCGGGCGTTGGGATCGGCGAACGGAGCGACCAGGTGAGCGCCCTGCATGCAGCCTCCTCGGCCGGCCCCGGGTGAGGGAGGGGCCGGCCCACCCCTCTTCCTACGCCAGGTGGGCCGGTTTGTTCAAGCCGCGCGCGCGTCTCAGATCGTGATCTTCTCGCCGTTGAAGCGGGTCAGGGTGAAACCGTGGAACGGCTCGGGATAGGTGGGGCGCTCCTCGCGCAGGAAGCGGATCGCCAGCTCCTCGCCCAGGACGTGGCCGCCCTCGGTGTCGCCCCGCCAGTGGATCCCTCCCATGTCGCGGCCGAGCGAGTAGTTGTGGGCCAGCTTGTTGAGCTCGCCGCCGATGGTCAACGGCGGGCTCCCCGGCGGCGGCGTATAGGGCACGAGCCCGAGGCCGTCCGCCGTCGGCACCATCGGGTGGGGGAACGGCTGATCCTCGTCGAACCAGGCCTTGAGCACCGTGGCGCAGGCGGCGGCGGTGGTCGCGTGGCCGGAGGGGAACGACGGGAAGGTCGGACC
>DASQPA010000485.1:0-19943 GCA_035644215.1 Thermoanaerobaculia bacterium | reverse complement strand
GTGCTCCTCTCCCCCCTGCCGTTCCCCGACCCCGGGCGGCTGGTGGTGATCTGGGAGACCCGGCGCGACCAGCGCGGCTCGGCGACCGCCCCGGACTTCCTCGACTGGCAACGGCAGGCCCGCGCGTTCTCCGGCTTCGGCGCCACGACCTCGACCAGCGTCAACCTGACCGGCCGCGGCGAGCCCGAGCGGCTGCGCGCGGCGCGGGTCTCCACCGGCTGGTTCCCCACCCTGGGCGTAAAGCCCAAGCTCGGTCGCGGCTTCACCGCCGAGGAGGACCGGGAGGGCGGCCCGCGCGCCGTGCTGCTCTCGGACGGCCTCTGGCGGCGGCGTTTTGGCGCCGATCCCGGGATCGTCGGCCGGACGGTCGAGGCGAACGGCCTGGCCTCTATGGTGGTGGGGGTGATGCCGGCCACCGCCGTCCTCCCCCGGTCCGCCGAGCGCGCCGAAGAGCTCTGGCTCCCCTTGGCCCTCACCCGGGGCGAAATAGAATCGACGGGGAGTCACTTCCTGACCGTCGTCGGCCGCCTGGCGCCCGGGACCTCGACCACCGCGGCGGCGGCCGAGATGCGGGGGATCGCCGCCGGGATCTCCCGCCTGCGGCCGCAGTCGAACACCGGCCTCTCGGTCGCCCTCGTCGACTTGAAGGACGCGCTCGTGGGGGAGGTCAAGATGCCGCTCCTCCTCCTCCTCGGCGCCGTCGGCTTCGTGCTCTTGATCGCCTGCGCCAACGTCGCCAACCTCCTCCTCGCCCGCTCGGCCGCCCGGCAGCGGGAGATCGCCGTCCGCGCCGCCCTGGGCGCCGGGCGCGGGCGCCTGGTGCGCCAGCTGCTGACCGAGAGCCTCGCCCTGGCCGTGGCCGGCGGCGCTGCCGGGCTGCTCCTCGCCGCCTGGAGCTCCGACCTCCTGCGCACCCTCCTGCCCGCCAACCTGCCCCGCCGCGCCGCCATCGGGATCGACGGCCGGGTGCTCGCCTTCACCTTGGCACTCACCCTGCTGACCGGCCTGCTCTTCGGCGTCGCCCCGTCGCTCGCCGCCACCCGGCGCGACCTCCAGGCGGCGCTCGCCGAGGCGAGCCGGGGCTCGGCCGGGCCGGGGCGCCAGCGCCTGTGGGGCGCCCTGGTGGTCGCCGAAGTGGCCCTGGCGGTGGTCCTCCTCGCCGGCTCCGGGCTCCTCCTGCGCAGCTTCTTCACCCTCACCCAGGTCGATCCCGGGTTCGACGGCCGCGGGCTCCTCACCCTGCGCGTCGCGGCGCCTTCAGCGCGCTATGGCACGCCGGAGTCGGCGGTGGCTCTCTACGACCAGCTGCTCTCCCGGGTGCAGGCCCTGCCCGGCGTGCGCTCCGCCACCGCCATCTCGGATCTCCCCCTGGCCGACGGCGGAGAGAGCCTCTCCATCTTCTTCCTCGGCCGCCCCACGCCGCGGGTCGAGGACGTTCCCAGCGTCTTCGCCCGCCTGGTGAGCCCGGCGGCGCTCGGCACCTTCGGCATTCCCCTCCTCCGCGGCCGCGACCTGACTCCGGCCGACCGCCAGGGCGCGCTCCGGGTCGGCTTGGTGAATTCGACCGCCGCCCGCCGCTTCTGGCCCGGCGAGGACCCGCTGGGGAAGCAGATCACCCTGGACGACGGCGACCCGCGGCCGCTCACCGTCGTCGGCATCGCCGGGGACGTCCGCCACTTCGGGCTGGGCTCGGCGACGCGGCCGGAGCTCTATTTCCCCTACGCCCAGGCGCCGGCGCTCCAGTGGACCTGGCTCGAACGGTCCATGACCCTGGTCGTGCGGGTGGCGGGGGAGGGGGAGGCGGCCGCCGCCGGGCTGAGCGCCGGGGTGCGCGGCGCCGTGGCCGCGGTCGACCGCGACCTCCCGGTCTACCGGGTCGCCACCATGGGCGAGGTGCGCGCCCGCTCGCTCGCCGGGGAGCGGGTCTACATGCTGCTCCTCTCGCTCTTCGCCGCCCTGGCCCTGCTCCTCGCCGCGGTCGGGGTCTACGGCGTCATCGCCTTCGCCGTGACCCGGCGGACGCGGGAGATCGGCATCCGCATCGCCCTCGGCGCCCGCGAGGGGCGGGTCCTCGGGCTCGTCCTGGGGCAGGGGATGGCGCCGGTCGCCGCCGGCGCCGTCTTAGGGCTCGCTGCGGCCGCCGGCCTCACCCGGCTCCTCTCCCGCCTCCTCTACGGGGTGGCCCCGGTCGATCCGGGCACCTTCGCCGCCGCCGCCCTGCTCCTCGCCGGAGTGGCGTTCGCCGCCAGCTGGCTGCCGGCCCGCCGGGCCGCCCGGATCGATCCGGTGGTCGCCTTACGGATGGAGTGAGAGACCATGAGCCCGCTCGCCGAAGACCTCCGCTTCGCCTGCCGCACCCTGCTGCGCCGCCGGGCCACGAGCCTCGCCGCCGTCGCCGCCCTGGGGCTCGCCCTGGGCGCGGTCGGCGTCGTCTGGAGCGCCGTGGACGCGGTGCTCCTCCGGCCCCTGCCGCTCTCCGGCGCCGACCGTCTGGCGGTCGTCTGGAACCGCTTCACCCATGCCGGGTTCGATCGCCTCGCGGTCTCCCCGGCGGAGTTCGCCGACTACCTGGAAGCCGCGCAGCGATCGGAGGGGTCGGAGAGCGGCATGGCCGGGCTCGCCGCCCTGGCCGACCAGAACGTCAACCTGACCGGGCGCGACGAGCCGGAGCGGGTCGCCGCCTACGTCGTCTCGCCGGACCTCTTCCGCCTGCTCGGCGTGGCGCCGGCCCTGGGGCGGGACTTCCTGCCGGAGGAGGGGAGAGCGGGGCAGGACCAGGTGGTCCTCCTGGCGCACGACCTCTGGCAGCGCCGCTTCGGCGGCGACCCCGGCGTGGTGGGGAGAGCGGTCGAGCTGAACGCCAGACCGTACACCGTCGTCGGTGTCCTGCCGCCCGGCATCCGCTTCCCGGACGCCCCGGGGCTCCTCTATCCGGAGCGCGCCGAGCTCTGGCTGCCTTGCGCCTGGGAGACGCGCCGGAGCGAGCCGCGCGGCGACCAGTACCTGCGCGCCGTGACCCTTCTCAAGCCGGGCGTCGGCCTGCCGCGGGTGCAGGCCGAGCTCGACGGTCTGGCCCGTAGGTGGAGCCGCCAGTACCCCGACAGCTACCCGGCGGACAGTGGCTTTCGCCCCGTGGTCGTGCCGCTCGCCGAGGAGTACGTGGGCGCGGTGCGGCCGGCCCTCCTCGTGCTCGCCGGCGCCGTCGCCCTGGTCCTTCTGATCGCCTGCGCCAACGTCTCGAACCTCCTCCTGGTGGGCGCCGCCTCCCGCCGCCGCGAGCTCGCCGTGCGCCAGGCCCTGGGGGCGGGGCGCTCCCGCCTGGCCTGGACCCTCCTCGCCGAGAGCCTGCTCCTCGCCCTGGCCGGCGGCGCCCTGGGCCTCCTCCTCACCACCTGGGGCGTCGACCTCCTGGTCCGTTTCGCGCCGCCGAGCGTCCCCCGCCTCGACCAGGCCGGAGTCGACGGCCGGCTCCTCCTCTGCCTCCTCGCGGCCTCCGGCCTCGCCGGCCTCCTCTGCGGTCTCGCCCCGGCTCTCCAGGGTTCGCGTCCGGGGGAGCTCGAGCCGGCCCTGCGGGAGGGGACGCGGAGCGGCGGCTCGCGCTCGGGCGGACGACTGCGCGGCGTGCTGGTCGCCGCCGAGCTCGCCCTGGCGCTTCCCCTCCTGGTCGGCGCCGGTCTCCTCCTCCAGAGCTTCGTGCGCCTGACCGCGGTCGATCCCGGGTTCCGCGGCGAGCGGGTGCTCACCTTCCAACTCGCCCTGCCGGCCGCTTCCTACCCCGGACCGGCCGAGCGGTCGGCCTTCTACGCCCAGCTCCTGGAGCGCCTGCGGGCGCTGCCCGGGGTCACCGCGGCCGGGGCGGTCCAGCCGCTGCCGCTCTCGGGGGACGCCTGGGGGGCCTCCTTCGTCGTCGAGGGCCGGCCGGTGCGGCCCGGCGAGAGTGAGCCGCACGCCGAGTACGCGGTCGCCACCCCCGGCTACTTCCAGGCCCTCGGCATCCCCCTCCTCGCCGGCCGCTCCTTCGATCCGCACGACGGCGAGGGGCCGGCCGGGATGCGCGGACCCGGCGTGGTGATCGTGGACGAGGCCCTGGCCCGGCGCTACTGGCCGGGGAGGGACCCGCTCGGCCGGCGGCTCCACCTCGCCGGCCAGCCCGACGGAGTCGGGTCGACCGTGGTCGGGGTGGTGCGCCACGTGCACAGCAACGCCCTCGCCGCCGAGGGGGAGCCGCAGATCTACCTCCCCTTCGCCCAAAGCCCGCGCTCGACCCTCTCCTTCGTACTGCGCGCGGCGGGCGATCCCCTCCGCCTCGCCCCCCTGGTTCGGGCGAGCGTGCGCGAGCTCGACCGCAACCTGCCGCTCGCCCGCCTCACCCCGATGTCCGACCTCCTGGCGCGCGCCGCCGCGCGCCCCCGTTTCAACTTCCTGCTCCTCGCCCTCTTCGCCGGCTCCGCCCTCCTCCTCGCCGCCCTAGGGATCTATGGAGTCACCTCCTACGCCGTGGCGCAGCGGACCCATGAGATCGGCGTCCGCATGGCCCTCGGGGCGAAGCGCGGCGACGTGGTGGCCCTGGTGGTGGGGCAGGGGATGGGGCTGGCCCTCGCCGGCGTGGGGCTGGGCCTCCTCGCCGCCCTCGCCCTGTCGCGTCTCCTCTCCGGCCTGCTCTTCGGCGTCGCGGCGACCGACCCTCTGACCTACACCGCCCTCGCCCTCCTCCTCGCCGGGGTCGCCTTCGCCGCCTGCTGGCTCCCGGCGCAGCGGGCGGCGGCCCTCGATCCGGTGGCGGCGCTCGAAGAGGGGGTGGGGTAGGGGGCATAGACGCTAACTTACCCAGCGGGGGGGGAGGGACCCGATAGGCAGCTTCCTCTACGCGCCCTACCTCACCGGCTTTTTCAGAGCAGCGCTGGCGTCTCGCCGGCCGGATAGCGATGAACGGCAAGAGCCGGCGAGGACGCCAGCGCTCCCAGGGAGACACCTCGCCGGAAAGTCGGGCCCACTCGCGGCGCCGCTCGGTGAGGCAACTCGCCTGCGAGTGGGGGGACCCGGCAGCCGCGGGCCGTGCCCCTGGCTTCCAGCTCCCTGCTTCCTTGTTCGATCTCCCTGCTTCTGTCCTGGGTTGCCTTGCTTCTGTCCCCAGTTGCCCTGCTTCTGTCCTCGGTTGCCCTACTTCGGTCCTCGGTTGCCCTATCTCTGTCCCCGGTTGCCCCATTTCTTTTTCTGATGGCCCTACTTCTGCTCTCGGTTGCCCTGCTTCGGTCGTGAATCCCCCTCCTTCTCCTCAGAATCCCCCCACTTCTGATTCCCAGCTCCCCATTTCTCGCGCCGGAGCTCCTGCTCGGCGCCCAAGCTGCCCATTTCTTCCTTCGAGCTCCCCTCTTCTGGCGCCGAGCTCCCTCATCGGGCTGTGGCGCTGCCAAATCCGTCGACACCGCCCCGGCGGGTCGGATCTTCGGGGCGATCCCAACGCCCAGCGCCCGCTACCGCGTCCCTCCCGGCCCTCTCTACAGCCAAAGTTAGCGCCTATGGGGGTAGGGGGAGAGAGGGACCGGGACACGTGCCGGAATCGACCGCTCCACTCCAGGATAGAGAGCTCGGCGCCAAAGATAGGGAACTCTGGGGCCGGATAGCCGATCCTGGCGCAGGATAGAGAGCTTTCGGCCAAATATAGAGAGCTGAGCGCCCCGATAGAGGGGTTCTGCCGCCCGATAGTCTATCGGAGCGCCCGATCGTCTATCGGGGCGTCCGATAGACTATCCTGGCCTCCGATCGTCTATCCAGGCGCCCGACTCGTCGATCCTGGCACCCAATAGACGACCCTGGCGCGTGGGCTGGAAACGCGTTGCTCCGCTTCTTCCGCCTCGCTCGGATAGAGTACCGGCAGGTGCAGCGCACAGAGGGGAGATCGTTTGATGCAAGCCGCAGTGGACAGAGCTCCTCGGCCACCCGTCGTGCTCGTGCTGCGCAGCCTCGCCGCCGTCGTCGGGGGTTATCTGATCTTTGCCCTCTCCGCCGTGGCCCTCTTCGCGCTGAGCGGCCGCGCCCCGCACGCGCCCCAGCCCCTGTGGTTCGTCGTGGCCGCCACCGTCTACGGGATGGGCTTCGCCGGCCTGGGTGGATTCGTCGCGGCCCGGGTGGCTCCGGCACGTCCCCTTCTGCACGCCGCGACTGTCGCTGTCGTGTTGGCGCTGGGAGCCACGGTGTCTATTCTTACCAGCCCCGAAACGAGCGCCACGTGGTCTCAATGGACCGCGCTCGCCCTGATGGCCCCCAGCGCCTATGTCGGTGGCCGACTCGCGGCCCGTGCTCAGGGTGCATAGGCGCTAACACATGGGCTCGAGCGGGTGCTGACGAAGCCGCTCAGCCGCCACAAGGCGTTGCTCGGTCTCTGGTGCCTTCGGCCTTTACTCTAAGCTGGATTGGCAGGTCGTTCAGGGCGCTTACCGACACTCGGTTCCAGTCGCTCTCGCAAGGTCTCTGCCAGCGCTGCCATACCAAAAGCGCCTGCGGAGTAATCGGGCACAGTCTCCACCAGGGTAGCGCCAAGCTTCTTCGCCAGGGACTCAATGTTCTTAGCCATCATTCCTCCTCGACCGGGAAGCGGATCTCCAGAGAGTCGCGATCAATCACGATGTCGACAGCTCCTTGCTGCCCTCCAGAGCGGCGAGAACGTCCTCACGCTCGAGATCATCGTAGTCCGCCAGGATCTCCTCGATGGTCATGCCGGCGCTCAGCAGTTCCAGGATGACTTCGACCGGATACCGCAGATGGCGGATGCAGGGCTTGCCGTGGCAGATGTCGGGGTCGATCGTAATGCGTTCGAGCAGTGCCTCGGCGGTCATGGGTGAGTCCCCCGATAAGAGTGTACCTCAGCGGCCTGGATCGGCCGGCTGCTGAGCTCGGATAGCGATAGCAGTGTCGACCTCGGCGAGTGCCGGCTGACCTACGGGATGGGCCTCGAGGAGATCCTTGACCCGACCACTCCATATCTCCCGCTCGGCAAGATCTCCCCCGCCAGGAGAAGCCGGATTCATCCGGCGCAACGCATAGCCCGGAGATTCATCTCCGGCGGAGCTCCGCAGGAGATGAACCTCCAATCCCAGGTTTCGGCCACACGGCCGCCGCCTCCCTGACACCCGGCAAGAAACGGCAAAGTACCATACGCCGCCTGCCGGTCTGGCCGAGTAGAACACACCCTCTATGATCTAAGATCTACCGTCAAGGAGATCGGGGCGAGCGGCGAGCGCGACGCGAAAGCCCCGATTCCCGACCTCGACCCCCGGGCCCCCGTGGCTCCGGCAGGCCGCGCGCACAACGTCCGCATCATTCCAGTAGCTGCCACCTCGAAGCACGCGCCCGCCGCCGCCGGGGGTCTCGGAGGCGGCAGGGTCGACTTCGACGGCCGAAGGGTCGAGGACCACGCCTTCCTCACGCCCTTGGTAGTCTTCCGTCCAGGGGCTGAGCGTCCATTCCCACACGTTGCCGTGGACATCGTAGAGGCCCCAGGGGTTGGCCGGTTTCTCGCCCACCCGGTGGATGTGGCCACCGGCGTTGGCGACATACCAGCCGACTCGGGCGAGGTCCTCCTCGGCATCGTCGCTCCAGTACCGGCTCTCCGTCCCCGCCCGGCAGGCGTACTCCCACTCCTCCTCGGTCGCCAGCCGCGCGCCGTGCGCCCAGGGGAAGACCGACGACAGCCAGCGGCAGAAGGAGACCGCCTCGTACCAGGTGACGTCGACCACCGTGTGGTAAGCGAGGTCCTCGTCTGCTTCCCCTTCCCAGGTCGCGAACGGGTGATCCGGGTCGAAGGCCGCATACTGCGCCTGCGTGACCGGGACCACGGCGAGGCGGAAGGCGCGCGCGATCGTCACCTGGTGACGGGGGCGTTCGTCGGCGTCGCCACCTTCCTCTTCCGCGGTGCTCCCCATCCAGAACCTGCCGGCGGGGATCTCCCGCCAGAGCGGCACCCGGCCATCGAGCGGCGTCTCGATCCCATGGAACAGCTCCTCCCGCGGCGATGGGATGTGGTCGTAGAGGCGGCCACGCAGAGCGGCCACCTCCCGGGCGTGCTCCGGCGAGCGGCGGGCGACCTCCTGAACCGCCTGGTCGAGGAAGAAGAGGTCGTTGCCGTTGCGAGTCCGGCGGCGAAGTTGGTCGAGGAGAGCGAGCGCCCGCCGCGGCTCGCCCACCAGCTCGGGGAGCCGGCCGTAGACCTCCCGCCGCTCCTCCCACTTCTCGCTCAAGGCCAGGACGTCGCGCACGGTTTCGTCCTGGAGGCTCTGGGCCGTCGCCAGGGCGCGCAGGCCGAGCGGGCGGTTCTCGGCAACCAGGACGCGCACCAGCGCGTCCGGGGCGTCGACCTGGCCGACCAGGAGGGCGAACGGCTCGGCCCAGCGGCTCTGGTCCTCCTCAGCGGTAATCACCCGGGCGCGGTCGATGAGGGCCATCCGCCCCTCTCCTCGATACTCCTCGGCCAGGCCCTCGGCGGTCAGCGCCTCGCGGAAGGTCCGGTGCCAGAAGCGCCAGTCGGCGTCCGGACCGTCGTGAGGACCGAGGATGCCGGTCCGCTCGGCGACCTCATCGAAGAACGGCCGCAGCCCCTGGCGCCAGCGCGGCACGCGCTCCAGGGCATCGCAGATCTCTTTGGCTTCGGGCTGGTAGAGCCGCTCCTCCAGCCGGTTCCGCGGTTCGGCGTCGCGGTTGTCGACGGTCATCGAGAAGGCGAGGTGGCGCAAAGCTCGCCGGACCGCCTCAGGCCGGTCGATCGGACCTTCCTGGAGGCGGTGCTTGCCCTCCAGGAGGAGCTCGAAGACCTGGTTATAAAGCTGGGTGCGGTTGCGGTCCGGCGCCGTCCCCTGCTCGAAGAGGAGCGCCATCAGGGTGAGGTACAGGGGATTACTGGCGAGCTCCGACAGCTCCGGACCGCCCAAAGAGGCGAGCGCTTCGCCGGCCCGGGCGTCGTTCGGCTCTCCCGTCGTGCGGCCGAACCAGCGGGCGAGGAACTCCCGTCGGCGCTCGCCGTCCAGGGGGAGCAGGGTAAGCTCGCGGAAGGCGCTCCCGGGAGAGCGGTAGCCAATCGGCCGGCTGGTGACGACGAGCGGCGAGGCCGGCCAGGTGGCGGCGAGGTCGCGCAGGAGCGCCTCGGCGTGCTCGTGCTCCTCGCGGGGCACTTCATCCAGGCCATCTAGGAGCACGAGGAGGCGTCCCTGCTGACCCTCCCGGTCGAGGACGGCCTTCAAGCCCTGGGCCGGGTGGCCGGCGAGCTCCAGGCGGCGGACGACCCGGTCGAGCAGCGGCCGGCCCTTCCGGATCAGGCGGGGGAGCGACTCGTAGAGGGGCACCCAGGGGCGGTCCTCCTGTCGTGCCAGGGAGGCCGACAGGTGGCGGAGAAGTGTCGTCTTGCCGGCCCCCGGATCGCCCAGCACCACCCAGCGACCGGTCACCCAGGGATGGGCGGCGCGGTCCAGCGCGAGCAGGTCGCGCAGGCCGAGCGGGCGGACCAGCCGCTCGGCGCCGGGCTCGGGCACGGCGGCGCGGAGGGTGTCGGCGCGGAGCTCCAGCTGGACGTAGACCCGGTCGAGCAACTCCATCTCCGCCTGGCGCTGGAAGTAGGGGGCCAGCCGCTCGTGGTCGGCGGCGACCTGGCGGAGCCAGAGGGCGAGGAGCCCGCGGTCCGGTCCCTGCTGCCGGAGGGCGCGCAGCTCCTCGGAGAGCGGCAGGAGCGCGGCGACTTGGTCCGGCTCGTCCTCGCTGAGGTTCTCCGCCAGGGTCTCGACAATGCGGAGAGCGGCGGCGACCGGGTCTTCGGCCTTTGTCGCCCAGACCAGCGCGGCCGAGGCGGCACAGGCTGCGGAGGGTTGGTTGTCGAGCCTCTGGGAGAGTCCGAGCCAGGTGGTGACGGCGGTCCGATCCCGGTTTCTTCACCAGGAAGGGTGCGAGCCAGGTGATGAGGCGGGTGCGCAAGCGGGCCGGCAGACCGGGATCGGGCGGGGCTGGAATCTCAAGGCCGGCAGGAAGAGGTGGAAGGTTGCGCCGGTCCGGCTGCCCCAGAAGACCGCCGAGCAACTCCTGGAGCCCGCGGCGATACTTCGCCGCGGCGGCCTCCTGGAAGTCCACGTGCTGGATCGGCGTGAGAAACGGCGGCAGCGGCGTCTCGACCAGCTGGACGAGATGGAGCTTGCCATCCCGCCAGTCCCTTCGGGTGGCGAGGAAGCTCTCCCACTCGTCGGCGACCCGCGGCGAGGCGAGAGCCTCCGGGGTGACGACGAGGATCAGCTGATCGGCCCGATCCAGCCCGGCCTGGAGTTGCCCCACCCAGGAGCGGCCGCTCGCCAGGTCAACATCGTCGAGGAATACCTTCCCCGGCCGGCCGGCAGCGGCAAGGCCGGCCTCCAGGTTGCGCTGGAGGATCTGCACCCAGGGCTGGTAGCGATGGGCGTAGCTGAGGAACGCCGCGTAGCGGTCGGGCATGTGCCGCAATGATAACGTAGCGTCGAGCGGCGCTTCACCCGACCTGGCCCTTCGGCGGCAGGGCAAGGCTCTCAGGGTCGTGCGGGGACTTGCGCTCGCCGTCGAGCAGAGCCTGCCAGTCTTGGTCAGTGAGCTCGCGGAACTCACCGCGGTCGAAGGGACCGAAGATCTGATCGTAGGCCTCTTGCGAGAGGCGCTCGCGTTCTCGGGCCTCGACGACGGACAGGCGGCGATACTCCTTCGGTTTGCGACTTTAATTACCCAGCATTTTGAGGATGTGCCTGGCCAGGCGGTCCTTGACTTCTCGATGCCGAGGTACCGGCTGCGAGATCCCGGTGCTCGGATTACGGTACCAATCGTGCTTAGCCCCGTGGCGAATCAGTATCCCGCCGAGCCTCTCGATCGCCTTGACCAGCTCGGCGCGTTTCACGCTACTTCCAACTCGCCGACCTTCCGGATCCCGGGGATCTCCCCACTCGTGATGTCCTGAAAGAGGTCCTTCAAGTGTACCTTGAGATCTTCGAGGGTCTCACCCTGGGTCCAATAGTCCGGATACTCCTGGAGATACCCGAGCCAGGCTCCCTCTTCTTCCCAGTAGACGATATTGACTCTTTGCATTCCAGAAACCTCTCGGGACCAGGCACGGTATAGCCCTACTACCGCTTCAATCGTCCCAATCTTCGCACAAAACTGGGTGAGATGTGGAAGGCGACGAGGGCGAGATCGCCGGGAGCGAGGACCGATGTGAGAGGATCGTCCACCGATCGCTCCGGAGGGTCTCCCATGCCGTGGACGAAGGGTTCGGGTCGCTCAGCGACCGTCGCCGCCGCGCTCGCCGGCGTCCTGCTCCTCGCCGCCCGTCCCGCGCACCGGCCGGCTCCGGCCGACCTGGTGCTCAAGAACGGTGCCGTCTATACCGTGGACGCGGCACGGCGTTGGGCCGGCGCCGTGGCCATCCGCTCGGGGCGGATCGTCTATGTAGGGGAGGAGGATGGGCTCGGCGCCTTCGTCGGCCCGCGCACCCGGGTCGTCGACCTGGCGGGGAAGATGGTCCTCCCCGGTTTCCACGACTCCCACGTCCACCTGGTGGAGGGTGGGGTCGGCCTGGGCGAGTGCTACCTGACCGATGGGATGGGCAAGGAGGAGATCCTCGCCACGGTCAAGAAGTATGCCGCGGATCACCCCGGCGAGCCCTGGGTCCGGGGGGGCGGCTGGCCGCTGCCGGCCTTTCCCGGCGCCAACCCGGGGAGGGAGCTGCTCGACGCCACCGTCCCCGACCGGCCGGTCTTCCTCCGATCCCTATATCAAGGAGCTGACCGTCCCGATTCTCGGCGAGGAGCGTTCGCGCCGGCTCTATCCCCTGGGGAGCATCGCGCGAACGGGCGCGGCGATGGCCTGCGGCAGCGACTGGGACGTGACCTCGATGAACCCGCTGGAGGCCATCCAGGTGGCGGTCACCCGGCGTGATCCCACGGCAGGGCCGGGACCCGCCTGGCAGCCGGAGGAGCTCGTCGATCTCTCCACGATGCTCGCCTGCTACACCATGGGCGGCGCCTACGCCAGCTTCTCCGAGGGGAAGACCGGCTCGATCGAGACCGGCAAGGCGGCGGACTTGGCCGTCCTCGACCGCAACCTCTTCGCCGTGCCGAAAGAGGAGATCGCCAAGGCCCGGGTGCTCTGGACCCTCCTCGCCGGCCGGGAGGTGTACCGCGATCCCGCCTTCGTGCGAGCGGAGGGTAAGCTACACTCTCCAGGATAGGCTTGGCGTGAGGAGGGACCCGATGCGCCTACTCGATCTCCGGCAGGACCTCCGCTACACCCTGCGCCAGATGGCGGAGGCCCCGGCGTTCACCGCCGTCGCCGTCCTCACCCTGGCGCTCGCCATCGGTGCCAACACGGCGATTTTCAGCGTCGTCAACGCGGTCCTCCTGCGGCCGCTGCCGTATCCCCACTCCGACCGGCTGGTCGTGCTCTGGGGGGCGCGGGGCGAGCAGCAGCAGTTCCTCCTCTCGGTCCCCGATTTCGCGGACTGGCGTTCGCAGAACCACACTTTCGACGACATGGGGATCGTCCGCACCCAGAGCGTGAACTTGACCGGGACCGGCTCGCCCGACCGCCTGATCGGCAGCTTCGTGACCGCGAGCACCCTCGACCTCTTCGGCGCGCGGACCGCGCGCGGGCGGCTCTTCTCGCCCGCCGAGACCGCCGTGGGCACCGGGCAGCCGGTGGCGGTGCTCTCCGACGCGACCTGGCGCAACCGCTTCGGCGCCGATCCGCGCATCGTCGGCCGGACGCTGGTGCTGAACGGCCGGCCGCACGTGGTGATCGGGGTCACCGCGCGGGACTTCCGCGATCCCTACGGCCCGGCCGAGGTCTGGCTGCCGATCACCTCGGCTCCCGCCCCGAGCTGGCTGACGCGCGAGGACCCGGAGGTCTGGGCCATCGGGCGCCTGAAGCCTGGAGTCTCGGTCGAAACGGCGCAGCGCGACCTCGCCGCCATCGCGGCGGAGCTCGCCGCCCTCTACCCGGCGACCAACGCCGGGGCCGGCGCCACGGTGATCGGTCTCCAGGACTCCCTGGTGGGGAACCTGCGGCGCTTCCTCGTCCTCGTGCTCGCCTTCGTCGCCCTCGTGCTGCTCATCGCCTGTGCCAACGTGGCCAACCTGCAGCTGGCGCGCGCCACCGCGCGACGAGGGGAGATGCAGCTCCGGGCGGCGCTCGGCGCCGGCCGCTTCCGCCTGCTGCGCCAGCTGCTCACCGAGAGCCTCGTCCTGGCGGCGATGGGCGGCGCCTCGGGGGTGGTCCTCGCGCGGTGGGCGATCCGGGTCCTGGTCGCCGCGGTGCCCGGCGGGCTGCCGGTCTTCGGCGACTCCCAGGAGATCGGGCTCGATCCGCGGGTCCTCGCCTTCTCGGCCGCGGTCACCCTCCTCGCCGGTCTGCTCTTCGGCGCCGCGCCGGCCCTCCACCTCGCGGGCGGCCGGCTCGCCGGCTCGCTCCAGGCCCGCTCGGCCGACGGGGCGACGGGGCGCGGGCTCGCGCTCCACAACACCTTCGTGGCGGCCGAGATCGCCCTCTCGATCGTCCTCCTGGCCGGTGCCGGTCTCCTCACCCGCAGCCTCCTGGAGCTCCGGCGCGTCGCTCCCGGCTACACCGCGGAAGGGGTGCTGACCGCGGAGTTCCGGCTTCCCGGCACCAAGTACCGCACGCCGGAGGAGATCCGCCAGTTCATGGGCCAGGCTCTCTCCGCTCTCCGCGCCACCCCCGGCATCCGTTCGGCGGCGCTGGTCCAGGCCGTCCCGCTCTCCGGCAACTGGGGCCGCTCGGCGTATCTGCCGGAAGGGGCGGCGGTACCTGCCGGCCAGGAGCCGGAGACCCAGGTCAACGTGGCGAGCGAGGGCCTCTTCCGCACCTTGGAGATCCCGCTCCTCGCCGGGCGCGACTTCGACGGCGGCGACCGCGCCGGAGCGCTGCCGGTCGCCATCGTCAACCCCGAGCTGGCGCGGCGGGCCTGGCCGCACGGCTCGGCGGCCTCAGCGGTCTCCGCGGTCGGCCGGCGGCTCAAGCTCCTGGGGCCGCCCGACGAGTGGGTGACGGTGGTGGGGGTGGCGGGTACGGTCAAGCAGCGGACCCTGGGGGAGCCGGCCGCGGCGCAGCTCTACCGGCCGCTCCCGCAGTCGCCGGGGATCTTCACCAGCGTCGTGGCGCGGACCGCGGGCGACCCGGAGACCTACGCCGGAGCGCTGCGCGCCGCCATCGGGTCGGTCGATCCCGACCAGCCGGTCTGGAAGGTCCGCTCTCTCGGCTGGCTGGTGGCGCGCGACATCGCCCCGGCGCGGTTCACCATGGCGCTCTCCGGGTCGTTCGCGCTCCTCGCCCTGCTGCTCGCCGTGGTGGGGGTCTACGGCGTCATGGCCTACGCCGTGTCCCAGCGCACCCGCGAGGTGGGCATCCGGCTGGCGCTCGGGGCGCGGCCGGAACAGGTGGTGCGCGGGGTGGCCGGGCGAGGCCTGCGGGTCATCGGCATCGCCGCGGTGCTGGGGCTGGCCGCCGCGATGGCCGCCGCGCGCCTCCTGCGCAGCCAGCTCTATGGCGTCGGCCCGAACGACCCTCTGACTTTCCTCGCCGTGGCGGTGGGGCTCGCGGCGGTCGCCTCGCTGGCCTGCTACCTGCCCGCCCGGCGGGCGGCGCGGGTCGACCCGGCGATCACGCTGCGCGGCGAGTGAGGGAAGGCTACTCCCGCACGACCTCCTCCAACCGTCCCTCCTCCCCCCGCTCCATCGCCAGCTCCGCCTCCAGGCTCTGGCGGTCGCGGAAGATCGTCGCCACGGCGACGATCTTCCCTTTCGCCCGGTAGGTGACCGTGGCATCGCGGTTGGCGAGCGAGCCCGAGAGCCGTGCCTCGTCCCACCCCTTGCCCTGGCCGACGTAGGAGATCTGTACGTCGTAGTGCTGGCTCCAGAAGAAGGGGGCGGCGGTGAAGGGCTCGCGGCGGCCGAGGAGGTTCGCCGCGGCGGTCTGCCCCTGGCGCTCGGCCAGCACCCAGTGCTCGACCCGCGCCGGCTGGCCGGTCCAGGCGTCGGGCCAGCGGGCGATGTCGCCGGCGGCGTAGATCCCGGGGACGCTGGTCTCCAGATGTGCGTCGACCACCACTCCCTGGTCCACGCGCAGCCCTGCCGCCTGGGCCAGGTCGAGCTCCGGCCGGACGCCGATCCCCACCACCACCAGGTCGGCGGGGAGCCTCTCGCCACCTTCGAGCTCGACCTCGTGCTCGCCGATCGAAGCCGCCTTGGATGGCAGCCGGAACCTCACCCCGTGCTCCTCATGGAGCGAGCGGACGAAGTCGCCCAGCTCCGGCCCCAGGATGCGGCCGAGCGGCCGGTCCTCGGGAGCGGCGACGGTCACCTCGATCTGCCGGGCGCGGAGCGCCGCGGCGACCTCCAGGCCGATGAAGCTCGCCCCGAGGACCACCGCTTTCTTGGCCGGTGTCCCCCGGGTCGCGGCCTCGATGATGGAACGGCTGTCGTCCAGGGTGCGGAGATAGTGGACGTGTGGCCGGTTTGCCCCGGGAATCTCGAGGTGGATGGGGCTGGCGCCGGTCGCCAGGAGCAGGGCGCCGTAGGGGAGACGGGTACCGTCCTCCAGGGTGACCTGCCGGCCCTTGGTGTCGATCGCCGTCACCTTCGTCCCCAGCCGCAGCGCGATCCGCTGCTCGTCGTAGTGCTCCTGGGGATGGAGGGGGATCCACTCCTCGGGGGCGTTGCCGGCCAGGTAGTCCTTGGAGAGGTTGGGCCGGTCGTAGGGGACCGAGCGGTCGCGGCCGATCAGGGTGATCGGGCCGCCATAGCCCAGGTGCCGCAGCCGCTCGGCCGCGGCGTTGCCCGCCGCCCCGGCGCCGACGATGACGATCGAGGCGGGGCCTTCCGCACGGGGCGGGACGGGAGCGGGGAGCTTCTCGCGGACGAAGAGCCTCCCGCCCTCGCGCTCCACCTTGTAGCACGCGAGGGGGTTCAGGGCCGGCGCCCGCAGGGCCTCGCCGGTCTTCAGGCTGAAGCAGGCGTGGTGCCAGGGGCAGCGGACGGTGTCGTCCACCACCAACCCCTCGGCGAGCGGCCCGCCGTAGTGGCTGCAGGTCGCGCCGAGGGCAAAAGTTTCGGCGCCGCGCCGTACCAGGAGCACCGCCTCGCCGTCCACCTGCCCGAGGAGCTGCCCGCCGTCGGGGAGGTCGCCGGCGGCGATCCCCTGCTTCAGATCCGGTCCTTTCGTTTCCTGTCCACCGCTCATGGCTCTCCTCCCTTTACGTCTTCTTGATCATCCTATCGCGGGAGGGGGGCTACAATGGCCGCTATGCTTTCGGCCCTGCTCCTCCTCGCTCTGTCGTCCCTCGCCCAGGCCGCGCCCCCCGCCGGCACCCCCGCTCCTCCCACGCCTCCGACGGCTCCGGCCGCCGTCGCCCCTCCACCGTCCGCTCCCGCCCCGCGCCCGGTCGACCTCGCCGTCGAGGTGTTCAGCGCCAAGGGCGACAGCAAGAAGCTGCCGACCGTCGCGGAGCTCACCGTCCGCGAGAGCGGCGAGGCGCGGCGGGTCCTCGCCTTTGAGCCGCTCGGCCCCGGCGCCTGGCGTTTCGTCATCTACGTCGACCGGGTGCTGTCGAGCTCTCGCAATCTGCGTGCCGCCCTGGGCGGTCTCGCGGCGCGGGCGGCTGCCTTGACCGCCCTGGGCACGGTCGAGGTGGTGATGGCCGAGCCCACCCCCTCGCCGATCGTCCCCGCCACCCACGACCCCTATGTCGTCGAGGAGACCCTGTCGCGGCTGGCCTACGGCGGCACCGGCCTGGACGGCATCCGCACCGTACGCCGGCGCTTCCGCGACGAGGCGGCCGGAGAGGGGGTGCCGGAGGCGGCGACCCCCGCCGATAGCGGAGCGGCGGCGGGACTGCCGGGGCTCGCGGAGGAGGCGGCCGAGGAGGAGGTCCGGCTGGTCCGCCGGCAGCAGGACAACCTGGCAGGCTGGCTGGCCGGCCAGCCGGGCGACCGGCCGGCGGTCCTCTTCCTGGTGGCCGACGGCTGGGACCGTGATCCGCGCGAGTTCTACCGCCCGGCTGCGAAGGCCGCTATCGCGGGCATCGCCCCTTCGGCCGGAGGCGATCCGTTCGCCCCTTTCACCCTGGAG
This sequence comes from Thermoanaerobaculia bacterium, assembly GCA_035644215.1. Taxonomy (GTDB): domain Bacteria; phylum Acidobacteriota; class Thermoanaerobaculia; order Multivoradales; family UBA5704; genus DASQPA01. The sequence goes on along the minus strand of DASQPA010000485.1, from coordinate 2,810 downwards.
GCCGACTCGACCGGCCTGGCGCGCGCCATCGCGGCCCTCGGCTGGACCGCCGTCCCGCTCGCCGTGGGCGATGCTCCGCTCCCCGACCTGCGGCGTCCCCTGCTCGCCCCCTCGCAGAACATCGCCGGGGGCACCGTCACCCTCCCCGAGCACGACAAGGCCCGGGAAGCGGAAAAGGAGCAGGAGAAAAAGGCGCAGGAGAAGGAGCGCAGCCTGCTGCCCCACCCCCTGGACCCCCTGCGGGAGCTGGCGGAGGCGAGCGGCGGCGAGCTGATCGTGAGCCCGCTCGCCCTGCCGGACCTGATCGCCCGGCTGCGCGGCCGCCTGCGCCTGCGCTACGAGGGCGCGCCGGTCGCCGACGGCCGCACCCGGGAGGTCTCTGTGCAGGCGACGTCTCCAGAATGGACGCTGCGGACCCGGCGGTACACCAGCGCCGGCACTCCTCCCGAGCTCGCCGCCCTGCGCGCCCGCCGCCTCCTCGACGGCGAGGAGGGGACCGGCGACCTGCCGGTCGCCGCCGACCTGCGCTTCGAGGCCGGCGGACCGTCGGGACGGCAGGCGCAGGTCGACGTCCGGCTCAACCCCGGCGCCCTGCCGGCCGGCGCGCTGCCCGAGACCGCCGCCCTGCGGCTGACCGTCGCCGCGCCCGAGGGGACGGTCGGCACCCACCTGCTCCAGCGGCCGCTGGAGCCCGCCGACGCGGTGGAGGGAGAGCCCTGGGCCTACCATCTCACTATTCCCCTGCCGGGGGAGGCCGATCGGCTGGCGGTGGTGGTCGATCTCCCGGCGAGTGGGCTGTGGGGGGGCGAGCTGGCCGCCGTGGTGACCGGAGAGGCGGCATCGGCGGCGGAATCTCCCCGGCCGGCGTCCCCGCAGCCGGGGCCGGACGTGGTGCGGTTCCTCGAACCCGGTCGCCAGCCGCTCTCCGGCCGGGTGAAGGTGGCCACCCGGGTGACCGGCCCCGGCGTGGCGCGCCTGGTCTTCAAGGTCGACGGCAAGGAGGCCGGCACCGCCGTCCGGGCGCCGTGGGAGGCGGAGGTCAATTTCGGCCGCACCGGCCGGCCGCACACCCTGGAGGTCCTCGCCTTCTCTGCCACCGGCGTCCAGCTGGGCCGGGACATGCTGCGCGTCAACCGTCCGGGCGAGGCGCCGGGGGGCGCCCGCGTCCGCATCCTGCAGCCGGCCTCCGGCAAGGCGGGCGGACCGGTCGACGTCGAGGCCGAGGTGCGCCTGCCCGCCGAGCGGCGGGTCGAGCGGGTCGAGTTCTTCTGGAACGAGGAGCTGGCGGCGACCCTCTACCAGCCGCCCTACCGCCACCGCGTGCCGGTGCCCCCCAATCGGCCGGGCTACCTGCGGGTCGCGGCGCGCCTGGACGACGGCACCACCGCCGAGGACGCGGTGCCGATGAACACCGCCGGGGCGAGCGAGCGGGTCGACGTCCAGCTGGTGCAGCTCTTCGTCGTCGTGACCGACCGCGCCGGCCGGCCGGTCAAGGGGCTTTCGCGCGCCGACTTCAAGGTGCGGGAGGACGGCCACGAGCAGGCCCTGGCCGGCTTCGACGACGCCGGCGACTTCCCCATTACCGTCGGTCTCGCGGTCGACACCTCGGCCTCCATGTTCGTCAAGCTCCCGGGGGTGGTCAAGGCGGCGCAGTCGCTGGTCGGCCAGGGCCTCACCGGCCGTGACAGCGCCCTCCTCGTCGGCTTCGACGTCCATCCCCGCCTGCTGATGCGGCCGACCCGCGACCGCGGCGCCGTCACCGCCGCCCTGGACACTCTGCGCCCCGACGGCGGCACCGGCCTCTGGGGGGCGATCGACTTCTCGCTCTCCCAGCTGCAGACGGTCTCCGGCCGCCGCGCCCTGATCGTCTATTCGGACGGCATCGAGGAGGAGGAGGAGGTCGCCTTCTCGACCAGCCTGCGCCGCGCCCGGGAGAGCGGCATCCCCATCTACCTCCTCTTCACCAACGCCGCGGCGGCGCACGAGGGAAAGCTCCTCGGGCGGCTCTACACCGGCCGGCTGGAGCGGCTGACCGCGGCGGCCGGCGGCAAGCTCTACTTCGTCGAGCCCGACCAGGACCTGGCGGCCGTCTACCGGGAGATCCTCTCCGAGCTGCGCAGCCAGTACGTCCTCACCTACTACCCGAAAGAGGTCCACGGCGACGCCTGGCGGGAGATCCAGGTCGAGATGGCGAAGAAGGGGCTGACGGCGCGGACCATCCGCGGCTACTACCCGGAGCCTTGAGCCGCTCCCGGAACGCGGTATCCTAGGGAGCCACGGCAGCCCCCGGGCCGGGGGCGTTTTCAAGAGGAGGGAGCCATGGCCGACGTCTGCCGCCACCTGGACCAGATCCGCGACGTGAGCCCGAACACCGACGGCTGCGAGGAGTGCCTGCAGATGGGGGACACCTGGGTCCACCTGCGGCTCTGCCGCACCTGCGGCCACGTCGGCTGCTGCGACTCGTCGAAGAACAAGCACGCCACCAAGCACTACCACCGCTCGAAACATCCCGTCGTCCGCTCGTTCGAACCGGGCGAGCGCTGGGTGTGGTGCTATGCGGATGAGGAGATGGCGGAGCTCCGTGGATGAAGGCTGAAAGGCTCGCTCTCAGAATGGTTCACGCGGAGACGCGGAGAAAGAAGCCGAACCTCCGCATCCTCCGCGCCTCCGCGTGAACCGTCCGCCTGGTTCGACGACACTATCCAAATATCGTTGGACAGTGTTCGGGGCTGCTCCACTAACCACTAACGACTAACCACTTTCCTCTCTATCCCGGCCGTGTTCGCGCTCGCTCGTCCCCGGCCATGTAG
>DASQPA010000484.1:0-2560 GCA_035644215.1 Thermoanaerobaculia bacterium | reverse complement strand
GGGAGGTAGGTGTAGATCCGCGCGCCGCTCCGCGTGAGCGCCGCGATCTGCTCGGCGGTCGCCGGGCGGGGGAACTTGACCAGCAGGACCTCGCCCCCGTCCGCGGCCGAGCGGGCCGTCAAATGCGCGGGGATGTGCCCCTCCGGGGCGGTCGTGTCGATGACCTGCGAGTTGAGCGAGATCAGCTTCGAACGGTCGGCTTCTCTCTCGACCCCTTGGGCGGCGAGGGCCGAGGCGAAGAGCGCGGCGGTGAGAACGGCGATTCCGAGACTGCGTCCAGGGTTCATCGAATCCTCCAGACAGGAACGGGAACGGGTGAAATCCGGCCCACGGCCGGACCATGTGACGAGGGTTGCCTACTTAAACCCGGTGCGACAGGAAGGGTGGAGGGAGCCGGCGGGACGCGAGAGGGCGGCTCGGCGGTCGGGCGGAGAGCTTCTGCCGGGAGCCTGGCTGACCGTCGAGATGTACGAGTTGGAGCTTCGATCTGAGGTAAAATGCGACGGTGCTGCACAGCTTCTTTTCCGGCAGCCTTGAAGGGCGGGACAACCTGTGGATCTCCCCCTCTCCACCCTGATCCTCTCCGCCGATCGCGGGGATGGCCAAGCTTCCGAGGCCCTCTTCTCCGCGCTTTACCGAGAGCTCCGCGGGCTGGCCCGCCGCGAGCTCGCACGCGCAGGTCCAGGCGCCGCGCTCGGCGTGACCAGCCTGCTCCACGAGGCCTATCTCGATATCGCGGAACGGGAAGGGGTCGCCTTCCCCGACCGCGCCCGCTTCCTCACCTACGCGGCGCGGGTCATGCGCGGCCTGATCATCGACGGCCTCCGTCGCCGCCAGGCCCGGAAGCGCGGCGGCGGCTTCGAGATCACCTCGCTCGACGGCAAGGACATGGGCGACGGAGGCCCGCCGAGCGATGCCGACGAGATCGAGCGGCTCGGCCGGGCGCTCGACGAGCTCGCCGCGGTGGAGCCGGAGCTCGCCCACGTCGTCGATCTCAAGTTCTTCTGCGGTTTCACCTTCACCGAGATCGCGACCCTCCGGAGCTTGAGCGAGCGGACGGTGCAACGACAGTGGGACAAAGCGCGGATCTATCTGCGCCATACGCTGCGCGCCGAGATCCCCGAGTGAAGAGCGAGCGTTGGCGGCTCGTCAGCCCGCACCTGGACCGCGTGCTCGAGCTCCCGGCAGAGGAGCGGCAGCGGTACCTGACCGATCTCGCGAACGAGGATTCGACGCTCGCCGCGGACGTCGAGCTGCTCCTCGCCGAGGAGCAGATCCTGCGCGACGAGAAATACCTGGAGCACGACGCCCAGGACCTGCTCGTCGCGTCCCCCCTCGTCGGACAGGTCTTCGGCGCCTACACCCTGGTCGAGCCCCTGGGCGCCGGAGGGATGGGCAGCGTCTGGCTGGCGCGCCGGAGCGACGGGCGCTTCGAGGGAACGGCCGCGGTCAAGCTCCTCTCTGCCGCGCTCCTGGGCGCCCTAGGGGCCGCCCGCTTCCGCCGCGAGGGCACGATCCTGGCGCGTTTGAAACACCCCCACATCGCCCAGCTGATCGATGCCGGCGTCTCCGAGGTCGGCCAGCCCTACCTGGTGCTCGAATACGTCCAGGGCGAGCCGATCGACCGCTGGTGCGACCACCGGGCCCTGGACGTCGCCTCCCGCATCCGGCTCTTTTTGGACGTGCTCGCCGCCGTGGCCTACGCGCACTCGCACCTCGTCATCCATCGCGATCTGAAGCCCTCGAACGTCATGGTGTCGACGGAAGGGCAGGTGAAGCTGCTCGACTTCGGCATCGCCAAGCTCCTCCAGGAGGATGGCGAGGACGGCCCGCCGACCGCGGTGACGCAGGAGGCGGGGCGCGCCTTCACTCCAGCCTTCGCCGCGCCCGAGCAGGTCCTGGGCGAGAGAGTGTCCACGGCGACCGATGTCTACACCCTGGGCGCCCTGCTCTACTTCCTCCTTGCCGGCCGCCATCCGGCCGGCCCTCCCGGGACCCCGGCGATCGCCCTGCTCCATGCGATCCTGGAGACCGAGCCCGAACGTCCGTCCGACGTGGCCCACGACCCGCGCCTGCGGCGCGAGCTCCGAGGCGACCTCGACACCATCATGGCCAAGGCCTTGAAAAAGCGCCCCGAGGAGCGCTACGCCTCGGTCACCGCTCTCGCCGAGGACCTGCGCCGCTACCTCGCCCAGGAACCGATCCTCGCCCGCCCCGACTCCTGGGCCTACCGGACCGGGAAGTTCGTGCGCCGCAATGCGCGGCACCTGGCGGCTGCCGCGGCGGCGGTCCTGACCCTGGTCGCGGTCGTGGCGTTCTACGGCACCCGGCTCGCCGACGAACGGGATCGGCAGCTCCGCGCGGCGCGGAAGGCGGCCCAGGTGAGCCAGTTCCTGACCGGCCTCCTGACCAGCGCCGATCCCTTCGAGGCCGCCGATCGCCGGGAGCCCACGGTGCGCAGCCTGCTCGACCTGGGCGCGACCCGGGCGCAAAAGGATCTCGCCACGCAGCCGGAGCTCCAGCGCGAGATGCTCGCCCTCCTGGGCCGGATCTACGATCG
>DASQPA010000483.1:0-29030 GCA_035644215.1 Thermoanaerobaculia bacterium | reverse complement strand
GACCAGGTGCGCCTGGTGCTCCGGGTGCACGAGGACCGCCAGGCGGCTCTGCTCGAAGCCCTCGCCGGGCTGGGAGCCAGGAAGAGCCGATGAGGGCCGCCGCGGGTCCCTCGGAGCCCGGCCGATGTAACCAGTTTATTTCCTTAAAAGCCGTCCCCTTTGTTGTCTGTCCGGGCGAGCTTGGATAGACTGCATCCGAAGGCCTGCAAAGTCCCATCGAAAGGAGAGGTTTCGCGATGAGTGAACCGAGCCCCCCATCTTACCCGCCGCCACCGCCGAGCTATACGCCGCCGCCCCCGGCCGGAGGAGCCAGCTCCAACCGCACGCTCATGCTCGTCCTCGCCTACCTGGGGCCACTTGCCCTGATCCCGTTTCTGGCGGAAAAGAACGATCCCGAGGTGCAGTGGCATGCCAAGCATGGGCTGGTGCTCGTCTGCGCGGAGATCCTCGTATGGATCCTCTGTACGATCTCTTCGATGTTCCTCCACTGTCTGGGGTGCTTCCTCTGGGCCGCGGTGGGCATCGTCATTCTGGTGGTGCACGTCCTCTGTATCATGAAGGCCCTCCAGGGTCAGCGCATGATCATCCCCGGCCTCAGCGAGTTCGCCGACAAGTTCTGATCTCCCGGATTCCGGGCGGAGCCGCAGGGCTCCGCCCGGGTCGTTCCACGCCAGTCGAAAGGAGCGGGTTCCATGACCGAGCCCCCGGTTCCGCCGATCCCTCCCCCCTCCTCCCTGCCGCCGTCCTTCGCGCCTCCCGGCGCCCCGACGTTGCGGATCGGCGACTGGCTGAGCGAAGCCTGGCAGATCCTCCAGCCGTTCTGGCTGGAGAGCGTCATCGCCGTCCTAGTGGCGGGCCTGACGATCTTCGCCGGTTATGTCCTCTGCATCCTCCCGGGGCTCGTCATCATCGGCCCGATCCTCGCAGGAATCCAGATCTACTTCGCCAAGCGTCTGCTCGGCCTTCCGGCCGAGATCGGCGACGTGTTCAAGGGGTTCCGCCGCTTCCTCGACACCTTTCTCGTCGGCCTCGTGCTCTATCTGGTCCCGATGCTGATCAACGGCGTGCTGGCGGCGCCGCGCATCTTCGCTGCCATGGCCGCCAACGGCCTGGCGAACCATGGCGACTTCGATAACGCGGCAGGGCCTCTCCTGGCGGTCACCGGCTGCTTCGCCGGCCTGGGATACCTGATCGTGTTGTCCTACTCCATCCTGGCCCATACCTTCCTGATGTTCGCCCTGCCGCTCGTCCTCTTCCGGGGGATGTCGGCGATGGACGCCATGCGGCGGAGCTTCGAGATCGTCAAGCCGCAGTTCGTCGGTTTCCTGCTTCTCCTGGTCGTCTTCTTTCTGCTCGGGATGGCAGGGGCCTTCTCCGGCATCCTCCTGCTGTGCATCGGCCTCCTGGTCACGGTCCCGCTCGCCCGGAGCCTGATCAACCTGATCCAACTCCAGGCGTACCGCGACTTCGTCGGCTTGACCGTGGACGATCTCGCGCCGTACGCCAACTGAGGGTTTCTGCCGCGCATGACCACCGCGGGGAGCGAGCGGCCGCCGGTGGCGGGCTGGGCGGTGGCGGGGATGCTGGGGGCCGCCGGCCTCCTCCTGCTGCACGTCTGGGCGCCGTCCGACGACATCCGCTACTCGATTTGTCTCTGGCGCCGGCTGCTCGGGATTCCCTGCCCGGGCTGCGGCATGACGCGCGCCCTTGCCCACCTGGCGAAGGGGGAGTGGCGGGCGGCCCTCGCCGTCCATCCACTCTCCCCCTTGATCGCGGGGGAGCTCGTCCTCGGCTGGATCGCCTGGGGGGCGGCGGCCTTCGGCATTCCCCGGAGCCCCGGCCGCCTGCCGCGCCCGTCTCGACTACCGCGGTGGCTCGGGCCGCAGGGGCTCGCCGCTCTCCTCCTGGCCAACGTCGCGCTCCTGACCGCCCTCTGGATGGGACGGCTCGCGGCCGGCGCTTTGCCCCGCTGAGCGGCGTCGGGTAGTCTCAGGGCATGCGGTCCTGGCTGCGGGGTCACCCCCGCCGGGCGGTCCTCGCCCTCGTCCTCCTGGTCCTCGCCGGGGTGGACTTCGCCCGGCCTCCCCGGGAGCAGTGGACGGCCCGTGGCCTCCTCGTCGCCATTCATGCCTATCAGGCGACCCTGTCGCCGCACATGAGCGAGCTCGGCGTGAACTGCCGCTTCACCCCCACCTGCAGCCACTACGGCGAGGGGGCGATCCGCAAGTACGGCGCCCTGGTGGGGACAGCGAAGACCGCCTGGCGCATCGCCCGCTGTGGCCCCTGGACCCCGCGCGGCACCTACGATCCGCCTTGACACCCCCTGAGGGGCCGAGTAGGGGCCGGGTGGGTGCGGAGAGGTTGACAAATTCCTCCTCCGTGCCATGCTCGTCGGCTCTGGGGTGGAGGATCGCGTGGACGACGGGGACGAAGACCGGATCGACTATCAGAAGCTGCTGCAGGAGTCTCTGCGCGAGGCGTTGCGCGGCGCGGTGCGGCGGGTTCTGGCGCGGGTCGCGGAGGAGGGGCCGCCGGGCGAGCACTTCTTCTACATCGGTTTCCGGACCGACCGGCCGGGGGTCGAGATCCCCCGCTTCCTGCGCGACCAGTACCCGGAGGAGATGACGATCGTCCTCCAGAACCAGTTCTGGGACCTGGAGGTCTCGGAGGACGCCTTCGCCGTCACCCTGACCTTCGGCGGCTCCCGGCAGCGGCTGACCGTCCCCTTCCTCGCCCTGACCGCCTTCGCCGACCCCTCGGCCGAGTTCGGGCTGCGTTTCGACGGCGGCCTGGAGGGCGTTCCCGGGGGGGAGACCTCAACTCTCTCCCTGGTCAAGCCGGCGGCCCCGGAGCCCGCAGAGTCAGACGAGACACCGGAGCCCCCGTCCGGCGGCGGCCGGACCGGGGAGGTCGTGCCCTTCGACCCCTCGCGCCGCAAGTAGCGCCGTCCTGTTCCAGGGGCGCCGCCGTCCTCCCGGCGGGGACGGGCAGGAGGTCGGCCCCGGCGTGCCGACCCCTGGCATTCCGGTTGCTCTTCGCTGGTTGTACCGCTTGGGAAAACCCAACCGACTTCGAGGACGAAGACCATGAAGAGACAGATGCGGAAGCCTCCGGCCTGGCCGGTTCTGCTCGGCGCCCTGGCGCTCGTCGCCGCCGGCTGCCAGCGGGCGACGGTGCAGTCGGAGCCGACACAGACGACCGAGCCGCGGGTGGCCCAATCGCCGGCGCCGCCGCCGGTGTCACCGGTGCCCGCCCCCGTCGCCCCTGCACCAGCGGCCAGCACCGAGCCGTCATCGACCGTCACGGAGCGCCACGACGTGGAGCAGCCGCCCCGGGCCGTGGTGCCGCCCGCCCCCCCCACCCCGCCGAAGCCCAGCGCCGAGTCGCCGGGCGACCGCGAGCGCCGCCTCGCAGAGCGCGAGCGTCGTCTCGCCCGCCGCCAGGCCCAGCTCCAGGAGCGCGAGGAGCGGTTGCGCCAGCAGGAGGCGCAGGCGGCCGCCCCGGCCCCGTCGCCCGGCCCCGTCGAGGAGCCGTCTCCAGCCCCGGCGGAGCCCGCTCCCGCTCCCGAGCCGCCGGCCCCCGCGCCGCCGCGCCCCCTCCCCCCGGTCACCGTGCCCGCCGGCACTCAGGTGGGCGTCAAGCTCAGCCACGGGCTGTCGAGCGCGACCAACAAGGTGGGGGACACCTTTAGGACCCAGATCAGCGAGGACGTCTATGCCGGCGACCAGCTCGTCATCCCGGCCGGTTCCGAGATCGTGGGCGAGGTGACCCAGGCGGAGCCGCTGCGGCGGAAGATCGGCGGCAAGGCGATCCTCGGTATGCGCTTCACCGACCTCATCCTCCCCTCGGGGGAGACGGTCCCCATCCATGCCTCCCTCAAGCAGGAGGGCGAGAACAAGGGCAAGGGCGACGCCGCGGCCATCGGCGGCGCCACGGCGGGCGGCGCGATCCTCGGCCACATCCTGGGTGGCGGCGGGGACAAGGGGACCGTGATCGGCGCCCTGATCGGCGCCGTGGCCGGGGCCGCTATCGCGGCGCACCGCCCGGGCCAGGAGGTGGTGATCGCGGAGGGCACGGTGCTCGGGATCGTCTTCGACCGACCGGCCGAGCTCCACCGGCAGCGAGAACCGGGTCGCTAGCGGCCGAGCACCGCGGCCAGCGCCTCGACACCGCGCGCCACCACCTCCGGGGGCGCCGCGGTGAAGCAGAGTCGGACGTGGGTGGGGTAGGGGCCGAAGCTGGGACCCGGGGCGAGGAAGAGGCCGCGCTCGACGCACGCTTCGAGCAAGCCCTCCAGACCGCGCTCGTCCAGCCGATCGGCGACGTCCAGGAAGAGGAAGGTGCTCCCCTCCGGGGCGGGCACCCCGAGCCGCTCCGCCGCCTGCCGTCCCGCCGTCCGGTAGCTCTCCCGGGCGTGCGCGATCCACGCCTCGCCCGGTCCGGCGAGGACCGCCTGCGCCGCCAGCTGCGAGGCGGTCGGCGTGCTGTAGAAGCTGTGGGTGCTCACCTTGCGCAGCTCGCCCATCACCTCCTGGGGGCCGACGATGTGCCCGCAGCGGTTCCCCGCCATGCCGTAGGCCTTCGAGAAGGAGTGGGCGGCGAAGGTCCGCTCGGGAGCGAGCGGCAGGCCGTAGGTGTGCTCCCCGGCGTACTGGTAGTCCTCGTAGACCTCGTCGGCGATCAGCCAGAGGTCCTCCCGGCGCGCCCATAGGACGAGGGCTTCGAGCCAGGAGCGGGGGATCACCCGGCCGCTTGGGTTGTTGGGGGTGTTGAAGTAGAGCGCGACGGTCTTCGCGGTCAGCCGCTCGCGGACCGCCGCGACCGCCGTCTCCGGGGAGTCCACCCGGCCGAGGAAGGGGACGGCGACGGGCACCCCATGGAAGGCGCGGACGATGCCGGAGATCAGCGGCCAGTAGGGAGCGAGGATCAGCACCTCGTCGCCGGGGGCCAGGATGGCGCCGGCCACCGCCCCCAGCCCGCCGGTCGCTCCCGCCACCACCAGGACGTTCTCGCGCTCGACCGCCACTCCGGTCGTGGCGCGCGTCCGCTCGACCAGGGCGTCGAGCAGGCCAGGGAGCCCCTGCACCGGAGCGTAGCGGTGCATGCCCGGATGCTCGGCGACCCGGAAGTCCTCCATCCGGCACCCCGGCGGCGGCTCCATCCAGGTGTCGCCGACGTGGAGGGGGTAGACCTCGCCGGGATAGGTGGCGAGGCGATGCGCCAGCGTCGTGTAGACCGATCCCGGAATGTCGGCGACGGTGGGAGAAACGTGAGGGTGGCGGGGCATGAAAGGGCCTTTCGTCAACGGTTCGGCCGCCATCCTACCGCAGGCGCCGGCCGGTCGCCGCGCCCCGCCGCGAATCGGGCGATTTCACCTCTACAGCAATCGAGATAGCACCTCAATCGGCAGCTTCCAACTCCGGAACGAGAAATCGGGTATGGTTTGCGGTAAAATCAACCGGTAAAGTCTTCGAGAGCTACCTTTGTCCATTCCACGGTCCGTGCGCCTCGCGCTCGCAGCCGCTCTCGTCCTCGGACTGGGGATGCTGCTCTATTTCCATTTCACGGCGACCCTGGAGAGCGCCGGCCGGAGGATCGGCTTCGGGCCGGGCGAGGGCACGGGGGGCGTCCTGGTCACCGCCGTGAACCCCGGCCAGCCGGCCGCCCGGGCGGGTCTCGCCCCCCACGACCTGATCCTCGCCATCGACGGCAGGAGCGTCAGCAAGCTTACCGACTACGACCGCGCCGCCGCCTGCTTCCGCCACACCCGGCCGGTCACCTTCCTCGTCCGCCGGGGAAACCGGCAGCTCCGGCTCCAGGTCGTGCCGGGCCTGGCGCCCAACTGGTTCGCGCTCTCGGTCCTCCTCCTGGTCGCCTTGGGCTTCCTCGGCATCGGCGTCCTCATCCTCGTCCGCGGGGCGAGCGATCTGCGCGCCCGCCTCCTCATGCTCTTCTCGCTCGCGGTGGCGCTGGAGCTCGCCCTGCCGAGCGACGCCATCGGTTTCCCCGTTCTGGCGAGCGCCGCGCTCTCGCTCTATTACCTGTTGACCGGCCTGCAGATCGGCCTCGAGCTGCACCTGGCCTCGCTCATCCCCGAGCGGCCGCCCTGGTTGCGCCGCCGCCCGCGCCTCATCGTCCTCTTCTATGGCGCCGGCCTCGGCCTCGGGCTCCTCGTCTGCCTGACCGACTTGAGCACCGAGCTCCTCGGCCGTTCGCTCTTCCCGTGGAGCGCGGACACGGCCGAAGCGCTGCTCTCGAACTTCGGCCTGCCGGTCTGGGCGATCGCCGTGACCCTCCTCCTCGGCTTCCAGGCCGTGCGCTACCCCGAGCCGCGGGGCCGGCACCAGGCGGGGCTGGTCTTGGCCGGGGTGCTCCCCTGGTGCCTGTTCACGGTCGCCACGGCGCTCCTCCACATCTTCGGGCGTACGGCGCCCGGCTGGCTGACCGCCCTCGAACCGCTCGCCCTGCTCTGCTATCCGGTCGCCTTCATCGCCGCGATCTTCCGTTATCACCTGTTCGACATCGAGCTGGTGGTGCGCCGGAGCCTCATCTACACGACGCTCACCGGCACCCTCATCCTCGTCTTCTACGCCGCCCTGGGCGCCGGGGGGGCGCTCTTCTCCAGCCTGGTCGAGGGGGGCGATTCGGTGTGGTCGGTCGCCGCCGCCACCCTCCTCCTGGGCCTCCTCTTTGCCCCCCTGCGCCGTTTGCTCCACCGGCTGATCGATCGTCGCTTCTTTCCCGAGCGCGACGCCCTGCGGCGGCGGCTGATCGCGCTCGCCAGCGAGCTGCCGGCCCTGGGGAAGCTCCCCCTGATGGGCCAGCACCTGGTGGCGCGCCTCTGCGAGATCTTCACCGCGCGCGGGGCGACCCTATTCATCGCCAACCCCGAAACCGGCCTGCTCTCCGAGCTCGCCGGAAATCCCGCAACGGCCGAGCCGCAGACGAAACTGCCGCTGCTGCCGCTGGCCGATCCGGCGATCCACCTGCTCGAGCGGGCGGGCAAGCCGCTCCCGGCGGCGCAGGTGATGGCGAAGAGCGGCGCCCTGGCCCAGCTCCTCACCCCGCTCGCCCCCGCCCTCGCGGTGCCGCTGGTCCACCAGGAGCGGCTGATCGGCCTCCTGGTCGTGGGCCCCAAGCGGGAGGGCCGCGCCTATCCGGCGGAGGAGGTGGAGCTGTTGAATCTCCTCGCCCACCACGTGGCCGCGGTGTTCGAGAACGCCCGCCTGTTCGAGTCGGCCACCTACGAGAGCCTGACCGGCCTCCTGCGCCGCGAGGTGATCCTGGAGCAGCTCGGCCGGGAGCTCGAACGGGCCCTGCGCTACCGCCGCCCGCTGACCATCGCCATGGCCGACCTCGATCACTTCAAGGAGGTCAACGACCGCCTCGGGCACTTGGCCGGCGACGCTCTCCTCAAGCGCATCTCCCAGGTCGCCTCGACGGGGTTGCGGAGCACCGACTGGATGGGGCGCTACGGCGGGGAGGAGTTCCTGCTCATCCTGCCGGAGACCGGGATGGAGGGGGCCTGCGGGGTGGCCGAGAAGATCCGCGCCCTGGTGCAGCGGACGGCGGTGCCGATGGAGGACGGGAGCTTCGCGCGGGTCACCATCTCGGTCGGTCTGGCGTCGCTCGACGATCTCCTCGGTCAGCTCGAACCGGGGGACCGCAAGGTCAGCGCCCGCGATCTCCTGGAGGCAGCCGATCGGTCGCTCTACGCGGCGAAGCACGGCGGCCGCAACCGGGTCTACCCGCGACGGGTCGCCTGATCGCGGCCGTCCGTCCCTTTTCTACCAGGCGAGGATCAGTCCCGCGCTCCCCTCTCCCTGATAGAGGGCCTCGTTGTTGCGGTTGCTCTGGTGGCCGCCGGTGTTGATGCCGGTGTCGATGTTCGACCAGTAGCCCCTCGCCTCCAGGCGCAGCCCGACGTTGCGGTTGAAGAAGACCTTGACCCCGCCGAAGAGCGTGCCGGCGAAATGGTTGTCGGAGGGGACGGCGCTGAGCTTCGGCTTGATGTTGGAGATCCCCACCGAGCCGCCGAAGAAGGGGTTCACCTGGCCGCGCCCCCAGTTGTAGGCCAGGCCGACCTGGTAATAGTCGAGATCGACGTCACCCAGGTCGGTCCGCGGGGTGAAGATGCCGCGGTCGAGCTGGAACGAGGTGCTCTGGTGGTTGGCCATGAATTCGAGCTGCCAGCGATAGCCGATGGGAACGTCGAAGGTCACGCCGTACATGCCGCCGGAGTCGACCTTGAGGTCGCGGCCCTGGCGGACCCCTTCGTTGTCGTAGGCGGTCACGCTGCCGGTGAAGCGGTAGCCGGCGGTCGGGGTGATTTCGAAGCCTGCTCCCTGGGCGAAAGCGGTCCCCGGGACGAGGAGGAGGATGGCAAACAGCAGTTTACGCATGACGGTCTCCTTGAGGACACCGGCGGATCGTCGAGCCGGGGCCGCTCATTTTTTACCACATCCTGTCGGTGCTACCATCGCCCCCCGTGGAACCACCGACTCTCACCGAAGCACGGCGGCAGCCCGACGGCCGGCATTTGCGCTTGACCTGGAGCGACGGGCACGCCGCCGAGTACGACTACGATTACCTGCGCGGCTTCTGCCCCTGCGCCGGCTGCCAGGGACACTCGGGGCTCAAGATCCGCTACCTGCCGCCGCCCCGCCCGGTCACTGCTCAAACCATCCAACCGGTGGGAAACTACGCCATCTCGATCCTCTGGTCGGACGGCCACGGCACCGGCATCTACCGCTTCGACTTCCTGCGCCAGATCTGCCCCTGCGAGAAGTGCGGCGGCGCTCCCGACGTCGTCGAGGTCTCCTAGCTGCCAGCCGGCTCCCCCGCCGCCCACCTTTCCAGCTCGTCCGGGGTGTTGAGGTTCAAGAACATCCGCTCGGGGGGACCGAAGCGGGTAAGGAGCTCGCCGCTCAGGTAGCGGACCGAGAGGCCCGCTACCCCCGCCAGGCGCTGGGGGGCGAAGGTGCCGCGGCCGACGAGCTCCGCCAGGGCGGCGAGGGCCGGCGGGCGGTAGAGGGCGCAGAGCGGTTCGAGCTGCCCGCGCCAGCGCGGCACCACCCAGTCGAACCCCGAGGGGCGGGCGAGCTCGGCCAAGAGCGCCGGGGGGATCTCCGGCAGGTCGCAGGCGAGGACCAAGAGCGAGCGGCCGGGATAGGCGCCCGCCGCTCCCAGGATGCCCGCCGCCGGGCCGCTCCCGGGGCCGTCGGCGAGCGACGGCAGCTCCGGGACGAGCCCGCGGCCGCGGTCGGCGAGGGCGACCTCCGGACAGATCCCGGCCAGCCGGAGGGCCGCCCGGTCCGGTAGGCTGCCCCCCGGGGCCGGGAGCGTCGCCTTGTCCCGCCCCATGCGGAGCGACGCGCCGCCGGCGAGGACGACCCCGACCGGCCCCGCCTCAGCCCGTGCTACCATCCAGGCCCCAATCGAATAACCAAGGAGACCTTCCCCATGTTCTCTTCCCTACCCATGTTGTTGCTGTCGCTGGCGATGGCCGGCGCTCCCGCCGCCGCCCCGCCGGCGGCCCATCCGCACGTCACGCTCGACACCTCGATGGGCAAGATCGTCCTCGAGCTCTATCCCGACAAGGCGCCGAAGACGGTGGCCAATTTCCTCGCCTACGTCAAGGCCCACCACTACGACGGCACCCTCTTCCACCGAGTCATCCCCGGCTTCATGATCCAGGGTGGCGGTTTCGCCTCCGACATGACCGAAAAGCCGACCAAGCCGCCGGTCAAGAACGAGTCGAGCAACGGCCTGTCGAACGATCGCGGCACGATCGCCATGGCCCGCACCCAGGCGGTCGACAGCGCAACCGCCCAGTTCTTCATCAACGTCAAGGACAACAAGATGCTCGACTACCCGGCGAACGGCGGCTACACGGTCTTCGGCAAGGTGATCGAGGGGATGGACGTCGCCGACAAGATCGTCGCCGTCCCGACCACGACCAAGGGCCCTTACGCGGACGTGCCCAAAGAGCCGATCAAGATCGTCAAGGCCACCGCCACCAAGGGCTAGTCGCCCCGCCGGGGGAGCGGGCCGTAGGGTCGGGCGAGGACGGAGCGCAACTGTCTGAGCCCGAAGGGCGCTGTTTGCCCGCAGGGCGAGTTTGAGCACCGCCCGCAGCCCGATCCCTCGGCCCGCCGTCCGGTCCATCCATCTACTTCTTGGTGCTCTTGCGGATCTGGGCGAGGCACGACCAGAGCACGTCGAGCTGCTCTCTGCCGTACGGCAGGTCGTGGTCGCTCCAGAGGTCGCGGATGGCGATCAGGAAGTCGTTCCAGTCGACCTTCGCATTGTGCTCGTACATGCGGCGTATGGCCGCGAAGAGGTCGGAGACCGTCCAGATCCCCGGCCGGCGGCCGGCCAGCTCCCGCCAGGCGATGCGCAGGGGGGCGAGCCGGCGGCGCGACAGCGCCTGGTCCTTGTAGCGCACCCGCAGGGCGCCGACCTCCGGCAGACGCTCGAACTCCAGGTCGTCCGGCACCTGGCGATCGGCGATGACCTGCCAGTGCTGGGGGAGCAGCTCCTCCTTGCGCACCTGCATGATGAGGGCGTCGAAGCGGGCCACGTTCAGGCCCTCGAACAGCACCCCGATCAGCGGGTTGTCGACCCCCTCGATCCAGGCGGCGATGTCCTCCTGGGTCGGCAGGGCGCGCGCCGGGGCAGCGGGAGGAACGGGCTTGGCGGCGGCCGGAGTGGCTGGCGCGGGGGGCTTGGGCGGCTCCGCGGTCGGAGCCTCCGGCGTGGAAATGGGTTCGCTCATGGCGCCAAGTCTACCCGGTTTCAGGACCGCTGCTGCTACCATCTCCGGGTGATCGACGGCCTCGCCACCCCCGAGGGGACCGACCGCTTCCGCCGCCGTTTCCCGGATCTCGACGCCGCCGGCCATTTCCGGCGGGTGGGCGGCCTGTGGCTCTCCTCGATCGGCCTCGGGACCTCCCAGGGCGCGCTCGACGCCGCGGCCGACGAGAGCTACGAGGCGGCGATCCGGCTCGCCCTGGAGCGCGGCTGCAACGTCTTCGACACCGCCATCAGCTACCGCGAGCAGCGGAGCGAACGCGCCCTCGGCCGCGCTCTGGCCGGCGCCTTCGCGGCGGGGATCGCGGCGCGCGACGAGGTCTTCGTCGTCACCAAGGGGGTGAGCGTCGCCGAGCAGCTGCCGCAGAGCCGCGCCAACTTAGGGTTAGAGACCGTCGACCTCTACTTCCTGCACAATCCCGAGAGCCAGCTCGCCGAGATCGCCCGCCCGGAATTCGCGGCGCGCCTCACGGCTGCCTTCGCGGAGCTGGAGGCGGCTGCCGGCCGGGGCGAGATCGGACTCTACGGAGTGGCAACCTGGCACGGCCTGCGGGTCCCGCTCCACGACCCCGGCCACCTGAGCCTCGCCCGCCTTGTCGCCCTCGCTGGACCGCGCTTCCGGGCGATCGAGCTGCCGCTGAACCTCGCCATGCCCGAGGCCCTGGTCGCCCCCACCCAGGAGCTCGGCGAGGCTTCGGTCCCGGTGCTCGCGGCGGCGCGCAAGCTCGACCTCGCCGTCTTGACCTCCGGCTCCATCCAGAAGCGGCTCGGCTATCCGGTGCCGGCCGAGCTCGGCGAGATCCTCCCGGGGTTCGCGAGCGACGTCCAGCGGGCCCTCCAGTTCACCCGCTCGGCTCCCGGTGTCGCCGTCGCCCTGGTGGGGATGGGCCGGCCCGAGCATGTCGAGGAGAACCTGGCGGTGGCGGCGGCCCCGCTCGCCGGCATCGAGACCTTTCAGCGGCTTTTCGGCGGACCGGCCTGAACACAGAAACGCCCCGCCTTGGATGCGCGGGGCGTTGCGTCATGGCCCGGGAAGGGATCGGCGGTTCGGCGGGTCAGCCGCGCAGGACGTTCCTGGCCTGCAGGCCCTTGGGGCCGGGGACGACCTCGAAGGTCACCCGCTCCCCCTGGTTCAGGGTCCTGAAGCCGTCCGAAACGATGGCCGTGTGGTGGACGAAGATGTCCTCCCCGCCCGCTTCGGGCTGAATGAAGCCGTAGCCCTTGGCATTGTTGAACCACTTGACCGTTCCCTGTTGCGTCATGTCCAGCTACTCCTTTCTTAAATCGCGAGCCTCCAATGTCGAGGCCCGGTATGAGCATGGAGCCAGCCTGTCGGGTCGTGCCGGTACAAGTCGTCCAACCATCGGAGCGCCGTCGGACCGTCTCAGTGCGTCACAGGAGAATTTCCGCGATCGTGGCACCGATCGGCACAAAAATCAAGACCGGTTTTTCCCCCAGGGAAGGGGGGTGGGAAGGGAACTCCGCCCGGGAGGAAACGGGAGGAGGAGGACCTGCTGGGAGGGAATGGTGCCGAAGACCGGACTCGAACCGGCACGGGTTACCCCACACGCCCCTCAAACGTGCGCGTCTACCAATTCCGCCACTTCGGCTGCAAAGATCGGCGCGGGCCAGGAGACTCCCGCTCGGGCCGCTGATTCTAGCAGGCCCGGTCCAGCCTGTCTGCCCCCCTCGCTCGGCGCGGTTCGGCGGCTTAGCGCGGGCGGGGTGCCGGGGTCGGGGCCGCGGGCGCCGCCGGGGGGATCGCCGGCTTCGAGACGGGGGCTTTGCTCTTGCTGACCCCGCTCATCACCGAGGAACCGCCCGCCTTGCCCTGGAAGATGGCGATCGAGACGGTGGTCAGGATGAAGATGACGAACGAGGCCACGGTCAGCTTGTGCAGGAGCGTCGTCGCGCCGCGGGCCCCGAAGGCGGTCTGGGTGCTGCCGCCGCCGAAGACCGAGAGATCCGCGCCCTTGCCCTGCTGGAGGAGGACGACGAGGATGAGGAAGATGCAGACGATGACGTGCAGGGCGTACAGCAGGTAGATCACGGTATCGGAACCTCCGAAGAGTGTTGTCCGGCAATGGGGGCAGCGTCAGGCGCAAACGGTGATGATACCCAGGAATTTCTCCGGGTCAAGACAGGAGCCGCCGACGAGGAAGCCGTCGACGTTCGGTTGGGCGATCAGACCGGCCGCATTGTCGGGGGTCACCGAGCCGCCGTAGAGGATGGAAACCGCCTCCGCCGTCTCGCGGTCCAGGTGCTCGGCGAGCGCCCGGCGGAGGTAGGCGTGGACCTCCGCGGCGACCTCCGGGGTCGCCGTTTCGCCGGTGCCGATCGCCCATACCGGCTCGTAGGCCAGGGCGAAGCGTTCGGGCGGCGCGGCGAGAAGTCGCTCCAGCTGGCGGTCGAGCACCGCCCAGGTTTCGCCCTGTTGCCGCTCCTCCCGGGTCTCGCCGACGCAGAACAGGGGGGTCAGGTGGTGGCGGACCGCCGCCACGACCTTGGCCATGACCAGGGCGTCGTCCTCGCCGTGGTCCCGCCGGCGCTCGCTGTGGCCGCAGAGCGCCCAGGTACAGCCGGCGTCGCGCAGCTGGGCGGCCGAGACGTCCCCGGTGTGCGCCCCCTTCTCGGCCGGATGGAGGTCCTGGGCGCCCACCGCCACCTCGCTCTCGGCGAGCTCGGCGACCACTGCCGGGAGGAGGGGAAAGGAGGGGAAGACCACCGCCCGCAGCGGCGAGTCGTGAAAGCCGCGGCGCACCGTCCGGCACCAGGCGAGCGCGTCGGCGCGCAGCAGGTTCATCTTCCAGTTGGCGGCGACCAGCCGGCGTCTGCGCACGGGGCTCATCGCGAACGCTCCAGGGCGGCGACCCCGGGGAGGGTCTTGCCGGCGAGGAATTCGAGCGCCGCCCCGCCGCCGGTCGAGACGTGACCGACCCGCTCGGTCACCCCTGCCCGCCGCGCCGCCGCCACCGTCTCGCCGCCGCCCAGGACCGAGAACCCCGGGCAGTGCGCCAGGGCTAGGGCCACGGCGCGGGTGCCGGCGTCGAACGGCGGCTTCTCGAACACCCCCATGGGGCCGTTCCAGAACAGGGTGCGGGCGCGGCCGATGGCGGCGGCGAAGGCCTCCCGGGTGGCGGGGCCGATGTCGACCGCCTTGGTGCCCCTGGGCACCTCCCCGGCGGCGACGGTCTCGATCCTCGTCTTCGCCTCCAAGTCGTCGGTGACCACCAGGTCGGTCGGCAGCACCACCTCCAGACCGCGGCCGCGGGCGCGCGCCAGAATGTCCCGGGCCACCTCCAGACGGTCGGTCTCGACCAGCGAGGCGGCCATGTCGTGCCCCTGGGCGGCGAGGAAGGTGTTCGCCATGCCGCCCCCCACCAGCAACAGGTCGAGCCGCGGCAGGAGGTTCTCCAGGGTGTCGATCTTGTCCTCGATCTTCGCCCCCCCGAGGATGGTGGCGAAGGGGCGCTCCGGCTCGCCCAGGAGGCGGGAGAGGGCGGTCACCTCGCGCACCAGGAGCCGGCCCGCCGCCTTCCGGGGCAGCCGCTCGGGCATCCCCACCACCGAGGCGTGGGCACGGTGGGCGCTGCCGAAGGCGTCGTCGACGTAGACCTCGGCCAGGGCGGCGAGCTGGGCGGCGAAGGCGGGGTCGTTCTTCTTCTCCCCGGCGTGGAAGCGCAGGTTCTCGAGCAGGGCGATCCCCCCCGGGGCGAGACCGGCGGCGACCTTCTCCGCCGCCTCCCCCACGCAGTCCGCGGCGAAGGCGACCGGCCGGCCGAGGAGCTCCTGGAGCTTCGCCGCCACCGGCCGCAGGCTGTAGCGCGGGTCGGGGGCGTCCTTGGGGCGGCCGGCGTGGGAGGCGAGAATCAACCGGCCCCCGGCCGCCAGGAGCTCGCGCAGGGTGGGGAGCGCCTCCTCGAGGCGGGTGGCGTCCAGCACCTCGCCCTGAGGGGAGAGGGGGACGTTGAAGTCGACCCGCACGAAGATCCGCCGGCCGGCGAGCGTTCCGAGATCCAGGTCTTCCAGCGTCAGCAGCTCAGGCATCGGATCATCTCTCCCTATCCCTATATAAGATTACGCCCGCGCGATCCGGAGCAGCAGGTCGAGCAGCCGGTTGGCATAGCCCCATTCATTGTCGTACCAGGCGACGACCCGCACCAGGTGGCCGTCCACCACCTGGACGAGCGGCAGATCGACCACCGCCGAGTGCGGATCGCCCACGAAGTCGGAGGAGACCAGCTCCTCCTCGGTGACGGCCAGGTAGCGGCCGCGCTCCCCGGCCGCGGCGGCGCGGAAGGCGTCCTGCACCGCCGCGACCTCCGCCGGGCGCTCCACTTGGGCGACCAGGTCGAGCATCGCCACCGCCGGGGTCGGCACCCGCACCGCGAGGCCGGCCACCCGCCCGGCGAGAGGCGGCAGGAGCTTCCCGAGCGCCCCGGGCGTCGTCGTCTCGATCGGGATGATGTTCTGCGCCGCCGCCCGCGCCCGCCGCGGATCGGGGTGCGCCGAGTCGAGCAGGCGCTGGTTCTCGGTGTAGCTGTGGACCGTGTTCATGAGCGCTCGGCGAATGCCGAAGCGGTCGTGCAAAACCTTCGCCACCAGGGACAGGCAGTGGGTGGTGCAGGAGGCGTTGCTGACCACCGCCTGCCGCCGGGGGTCGAAATCGCCCTCGTTGACGCCGAAGCAGAGCTCGGCGTCGACCGGGTCGGCGGGGTCGGGGTTGGCGGAGAGGATGACGTTCCGCACCGGTCCCCGGAGGTGCGCCGCGGCGCGCGAGCGGGGGAGGAACCTCCCTGTCGCCTCGACCACCACCTGGACTCCAGCGCTCTCCCAGGGGATCTCCGCCGGCTCCGCGGCGGCGAAGACCGGCACCTCCCGTCCGCCGATCGCGATCCCCGGCTCCGTTGGACCCTGCGGGCCGGCTCCTTCGGGCGCTGCGCGCAGCCAGTCGCCGGTCCTCGGGTCCAAGCGGAGCCGTCCGGAGGACTCGACCGTGCCGGGGAAGGGGCCGTGGACCGTGTCCCGGGCGAGCAGGCGGGCGAGGACTCCGGCCGGGACGACGTCGTTGAGCGCCGCCGGCACCAGCTCCTCCCGGCCCTGGGTGCTCTGCGCCAGGCGCAGCAGGGCGCGGCCGATACGGCCCACGCCGTTGATGCCGAAACGCAGGGACATGCGCGATCCTCTCGTCGACCTCGTCCTGCCGCCGGTCTGTCTCGGGGAGCCGGACCATCCGGGCCATCCGGGCCATGGGAGCCGGTGCCGTTGCGGCCCCGGAGCGGGGGATGTAGTCTATCAGGGCTGTCCCGCCTTGCCTCGGCGGCGCACTAAACCTTAAGTGAGGCCGCGCCTCTGCGGCCCCAGAAATACCGGGAGAACGATCATGGAAATGGGCAAATACTGCAAAGCCTACCTCCTCAAGGACTTACGGGCCTACCCCCAGTGGACCGAGAAGGGGGAGAACGCGCGCAAGGAGAAGAAAGAGGTCGACGGCAAGGAGATCGAGGTCGACACCGTGCTCGACGACGACTCCATCCTCTATATCCAGGAGACCTACATCGTCACCCACGGCATCTTCCTCGACGAGAACATCATCTTCGACGCCGTGACCGACGAGTGGAAGGACTTCTGCCACAACACCCTCCACTTCGAGATCCCGGTCTACGAGCCGATCAACATCCCGAAGGCCGAGGGCACCACCGAGGGTCAGAGCGCCGAGGATACCGGGGCGGCCGGCTGAGCCCGACCTCCCCGCCTGCCCCCCCTGCGATCTCCCGGCGCGAGAACCCTGCCCCGGCAGGGTTTTTGTTTTCCCCGTTGGTCTTAGGGATCGAGACCTCCTGCGACGACACCGCCTGCGCCGTAGTGGACGGCGCCGGCCGGGTCCTCGCCTCGGTCGTCTCCAGCCAGCTCGCGGCCCACCGCCCCTACGGCGGGGTGGTGCCGGAGATCGCCTCGCGCGAGCATCTGCGCAACTGGCCGCCGGTCAGCCGGGAGGCGCTCGCCGCGGCCGGGGTCGAGTTGGCGCAGATCGACGTCGTGGCCGCCACTCGCGGCCCCGGCCTGGTCGGCGCCCTCCTCGTCGGGCTCTCACTCGGCAAGGCGATGGCCTATGCCTTGGGGCGCCCCTTTCACGCCCTCCATCACCTGGAGGGGCACCTCTACTCCCCCTTCCTCCAGCCCGGCCCCGCTCCCACCCCGCCGGCCGAGCCGCTCCCCGACCGCTTCACCGGCCTCGTCCTCTCCGGAGGACATAGCAGCCTGTTCGACGTGACCGCGGGCGGCGTGACGGTGGCGACCCTGGGCGAAACCCGCGACGACGCCATGGGGGAGGTCTTCGACAAGGTGGGCAAGCGCCTGGGCCTCCCCTACCCCCAGGGGCCGCGGGTGGACGAGCTCGCCGAGCGGGGCGATCCGGCGGCCCGCCCGCTGCCGATCCCCGAGTGCGCGGGGAGCCTCGACTTCTCCTACTCCGGCTTGAAGAGCCAGGCCCTGCTGGAGATCGAGCGCCTGGAGGCGCGGCTGGGACCGCTCCAACTCGGCGCCCAGAAGGAGGAGGAGATCCCTCTGGAGGTCCTCGACCTCCTGGCCGGCTTCCGGTCCGCCGCCGTCGCCCAGGTGGTCGACCGGCTCGACCGCCTGCTCCGCCTCCCCGGCCGCCCCCCTCTGGACCTCCTTGCGGTCTCCGGCGGGGCGGCCGCCAACCGGCTCCTTCGTCGCGAGCTCACCACCTGGGCCGCCCGCCGGGGCGTCGACCTCCGGCTCGTCCCCCTCGCCTGGTCGGGCGACAACGCGGCCATGATCGCCTTCGCCGCCCTGCTGCGAAATCGGCGCGGCCTCGCCGACGATCCGCTGCTCGCCGAGGCCGAAAGCCGCATGCCGATCGACGCTACAGGCTGAACAACAGAACATCCGTCGGTCCACAAGGCTCTTTGCAGAACGATCCTCTTGACAGAGGTGGTCTATCCGTAGGATCATCTCTTCAGCATGAGAGGTGACGCATGATCGACGCCAACGACCGTGAAATCCTGAACATCCTTCAGAAGAACGCCCGGACGAGCAACGCCGAGATCGCCCGCCAGCTGGGGATGGCCCCCTCGGCCATCCTGGAGCGCATCCGCAAGCTGGAGGCGCGCGGGGTCATCCGCGGCTACGAGGTGCGGCTCGACCCCGAGGCCCTGGGGCTGGGCGTCCTCGCCTATGTCTCCGTCCGCGACGAGTCGCCAAACAACGAGGGCCGCGCCGGGGATCTCCTGGCCGCGATCCCCGAGGTGCAGGAGGTCCACCACATCGCCGGAGAGGACTGCTTCCTGGTCAAAGTCCGCACCGCCGACGCCAAGAGCCTCGGCCGCCTCCTGCGCGGCGGCTTCGCCGCGG
This sequence comes from Thermoanaerobaculia bacterium, assembly GCA_035644215.1. GTDB lineage: Bacteria > Acidobacteriota > Thermoanaerobaculia > Multivoradales > UBA5704 > DASQPA01. The sequence continues at coordinate 10,841 of DASQPA010000483.1, read as the reverse complement.
TGGGGCCGGTGCGCACGCGGACCACCGTGGTCCTGGAGACCGTCTACGAGACCGCCCGCCTGCCGATCGACGCCCCGGCGTCCTCCCTGGAAAAGACCGTAACGACCGAGCCGGAAGTCGAGGCCCTCGTCGAGGAGGTGGCCCATGCCTGACACCGCACCGAAGTGGAAGATCGCCTTCGCCATGGGGCTCGTCTACCTCATCTGGGGGTCGACCTACCTCGCCATCCGCTTCGCCGTCCAGACCCTGCCGCCGCTCACCATGAGCGGCTTCCGCTTCCTGATCGCCGGCGGCGTGCTCCTCGCCTGGTCCGCCCTGCGCGGCGGCGAGCGGGTGCGGGCCCTCCATTGGCGTTCGGCCGCGATCTCCGGCCTGATGCTCCTCCTCGTCGGCAACGGCCTGGTGGTGATCGCCGAGAAGCGGGTCGAGTCCGGCCTCGCCGCCCTGCTGGTCTCGACCACCCCGCTCTTCCTCGTGATCCTCGCCTGGCTCTTCCAGGGCGACCGGCGCCCGAGCCTCCCGGTCTCGGTGGGGATCGTGCTCGGCCTCGCCGGGGTGGCCCTCCTGGTGCGGCCCGGTACGGGTACGGGCGGGGTCGATCTCTGGGGGACGACGCTCCTCACCCTGGCCTCGATCGGCTGGGCCGCCGGCTCGCTCTACTCGCGGCGGGCGGCGCTCCCCGCCTCGCCGCTCCTGGCGACCGGCATCCAGATGCTCGCCGGCGGCGCCATGATGCTCGTCTCCGGGGCGCTCCTGGGCGAGCTCTCGGAGCTCCACCTCGCCCAGGCCTCGACCCGCTCGGTCCTCGCCTTCGCCTACCTGGTGGTGGCGGCGGTCGTCGCCTTCACCGCCTACCTCTGGCTGCTGCGCAACGCCTCGCCGGCCCTGGTCTCGACCTACTCCTACATCAACCCGCTGGTCGCGGTCGTCCTCGGCTGGGCCCTGGCCGGCGAGCCGCTCACCGCGCGGACCGCCGTAGCCGCCCTGGTCATCGTCTCAGGGGTGGCGCTGATCACGATCACGCGGACACAGAAGCCCCTCACCCCCCGACTGACAACCCCCCCGGACCACCGGGAGAGGGGGAGGGCCGCACCCGTCTGCTCGTCCCCGACGGCCGGGTAGAGTAGGATGCCCCTCCCCGGCGGCGGCATATTTTGCCGCCGCCGGGCGTTTTCTCCCCGAGCCTCTGCCCCATGCAACCGCACGAACGCATCCGCAACTTCTCGATCATCGCCCACATCGACCACGGCAAGTCGACGCTCGCCGACCGCATCCTGGAGAAGACCGGGGCGCTCTCAGAGCGGGAGATGACCGCCCAGGTGCTGGACGACATGGACCTGGAGCGCGAGCGCGGCATCACCATCAAGGCGCGGGCGGTCCGCCTGCGCTACCGCGCGCAGGACGGCGAGACCTACCAGCTCAACCTCATCGACACCCCCGGCCACGTCGACTTCTCCTACGAGGTGTCGCGGAGCTTAGCCGCCTGCGAGGGGGCGCTCCTCGTCGTCGACGCCGCCCAGGGGGTCGAGGCGCAGACCCTCGCCAATGCCTATCTGGCGATCGACGGCAATCTCGCCCTGGTCCCGGTGATCAACAAGATCGACCTCCCGGCGGCCGAGCCCGACCGGGTCAGGGAGCAGATCGAGAACATGGTGGGCATCGAGGCCCACGACGCGGTCCTCGCCTCGGCCAAGGCCGGAATCGGCATCGAGGACGTCCTCGAACGGGTGGTGCGCGACGTGCCGCACCCCGAGGGCGATCCCGACGCTCCCTTGAAGGCGCTCCTCTTCGACTCCTGGTACGACCCCTACCGCGGGGTCGGCTGCCTGGTACGGGTGTTCGAGGGGACCTTCCGCCCGGGCGACCGGGTGCGCTTCATGGCCTCCTCCGCCATCTTCGAGGTCGACGAGCTGGGAGCCTTCGGCCCCAAGCCGGTGCCCGTCGAATCGCTCTCGGTGGGCGAGGTGGGCTTCCTTTACGCCGGCATCAAGGACATCCACGAGGCGCAGGTGGGCGACACCCTGACCCACGCCGACCGTCCGGCCGAGAGCGCCTACCCCGGCTTCCAGCTGGTCAAGCCGATGGTCTTCGCCGGCCTCTACCCGGTCACCGCCGACGACTACGAGGGCCTGCGCGACGCCGTCGACAAGCTGCGCCTGAACGACGGCGCCTTCTCCTTCGAGCCCGAGAGCTCGACCGCCCTGGGGTTCGGCTTCCGCTGCGGCTTCCTCGGGCTCCTCCACATGGAGATCATCCAGGCGCGGCTCGAACGCGAGTTCGATCTCGACCTCATCACCACCGCCCCCGGGGTGCGCTACCGGGTGCACACGACGGACGGCGCGGTGACCGAGATCGAGAGCCCCTCGAAGCTCCCCGACCCGGGGCGGATCGACTATCTGGAAGAGCCGTACATCCGCTCGACGATCTTGACCCGCGCCGAGTACGTGGGCGCCATCCTAGGGTTGAACGAGGAGCGCCGCGGCGAGCAGCGGAAGCTCGAATTCCTGACCTCCGACCGGGTGCTCATCGAGTACGACTTCCCGCTGGGCGAGGTGATCCACGACTACTACGATCGCCTGAAGTCGGTCTCCCGCGGCTACGCCTCCTTCGACTACCACCTGGAGGGCTACCGGCAGAGCCACCTGGTGAAGCTCGACGTCCTGGTCAACGGCGAGCCAGTCGACGCGCTGTCGCTCATCGTGCACCGGGACAAGGCCTACGCCCGCGGCAAGGTGCTGGTCGAGAAGATGAAGGACTTGATCCCCCGCCAGCTCTTCGAGGTGGTCCTCCAGGCCGCCATCGGCTCGCGGGTCATCGCCCGCGAGGTCGTCCGCGCCCAGGGCAAGAACGTCATCGCCAAGTGCTACGGCGGCGACATCTCCAGAAAGCGGAAGCTCCTCGAAAAGCAGAAGGAAGGCAAGAAACGGATGAAGCGGGTGGGCCGGGTGGACATCCCGCAGGAAGCGTTTTTGGCGGTGCTAAGGGTGGACTGAGAAGTCGCCCTATGTGCAGAGCCAGCGGCGACCGGAAAGGCAATCCCGCTGCGTCGGGCTTGCCCCGAAGGGGCTTGGGTCGGTAGCCTGGGGCGAGAGCCCCAGGTTGAGGTAACCACAAGAAAACAAAAGCCCCGAAGGGGCGACGGTACGGGTGGGACGACGCCCTTCGGGGCGAAGAGAAAAGCGACTTTGACGGGATCCTGTACTGCCGTCGGGTCCTGCCGTTTGGTACGCTCTTCTCGCGGACGCACCCATGGCTGACCTGCTGGACCGGATCACCATCAATCCCAGCCAGTGCGGGGGGCGCCCTTGCATTCGCGGGATGCGGATCAGGGTTAGCGACGTTCTCGACCTTCTCGCCGCCGGACAAAGCCAGGACGAGATCCTCGCGGACTATCCGTACTTGGAGCCGGACGACATCGCCGTTTGCCTGCGGTACGCGGCCCGGTAAGGTGTTGGTCGAGCTCAGCCAAGTCCGGAGGCCGGCCGGATAGCGTCGCGTGCCTGTAGAACGATCGGCTCCGACGGCATACATAAAGATGTTGGCATCGACCAGGATCAATGGAGAAGCTCCGGCTCCGGAACCGACTCCCTTTCCAGTTGGTCCGGCTCGCCGACCGGCAGAGCCATCGCCTCAAGCTCCCGGACGGCCGCTACCCTCGATTCCTGAGAGACGACCTCGACGAGCGCCGCGAGCTTCGCCAAGGACATCCGCCAGCCGGTCTCGTTGTCGGCCGGCGACAGGCCGGGCGGAAGCCCATCGTGCACGGCGACGATGTCGGTGCCGCCGCCTGCCTCGACGAGGGTGATCGTAATCGTCATTTTGCCCTGCATCGCTGGGTCTGCCGTCTCGAACTCGACCACCTCGACCACCTGCTCGTTCGGCACCAGCTTCACGAAACGGCCGTGGTGCGTGTCGGTGTGCGCGGTCGTCTTCCCGGTCCCGGTCGGTTCGTCATAGGTGAGCGAGATCCGGAACGCGCCCCCTTCGTGGGGCTCGAACGTATGCATCTGGCTGGTCATGCCGTCCGGCACCATCCATGTCGCGACCGCGCGCGCATCGAGAAGCGCGCGATAGACGGCCGCGCGGGGCGCGTTCACATGTTGACGGATGCGGGTCGAGCTCATGCTCGAACCTTAGCACGGGCAGCGAGACGCGCTAGGGTCCATGGGACCCCTTACGCCCGACGTGCGCCGCATTTCACGGCCGGCTTCAAGAACGGGTGCGCGTCACGCTCCAGCCGCTGCGATAAATGAAACACGCCGCTGGAAATGCCAAATCGAGCCGCAAAATAGAAACCAGAACCGGCAAATGAATTTCCGTGGGCGGGAAATTAAAAAACGCCTCGCATTTCAGTTTCTCCAGAGACAGATCGCATTTCGCGCGACTTCCCGGCGTGCGCTCGTGCATCCGCTTTTTCTCAAGCTTCGACTCTCCCGTATCTCTTGTCACTACCGGTGGTTGACCTCCTTTCAGATCTCTCTGCGTTATTAAATCCGGATGAGTTGCTGACTTTCACCCTTGCACTCGTCTACCGTCTCTTCCGTGGTCGTACCGGACTTGAAAAACACGGAAGGGAGGTGATCGAGATGAGAGGAGCCGTGGGTTGCAAAAGGGAGATACCCACGGCGCAGACTGCGGGCCTTGCAGTCTGGGCTGCCAGCTCGTAGTCCGCACCGCAAGCGCCGCAGTCTGGACTGCAAGCCTCGCAGTCCAGACTTCAAGTGCCGCAGTCCGGACTGCAAGCATCGCAGTCTGGAATTCTGGGCCGCAGTCTGGACTGCGACCTCCGCAGCCCGGACTGCGGCACCCGCAGTGCGCGATGCAACCGTTGCAGCGTGCACTTCAGCCGACAGATCAAAAAAACGTAGACAGGTTCAACACATTCAAGAGAGGAGAAGGAACATGGCAGGACAGGCGTTTGCAGAATTCATTCGGAGGTGGGAGCGCTTCAACAACGCGCTCAAGCCTCTTCTACCCCAGCTACCTCATCTCGCAGCGGACCAGGCCGATTTCGAAGTCATGGTCGCGGAGGCGAAGGAACTGGATAACCAACAGAAGTTGCTCCGCGGCAAGCTCCAGGATACGACACAGCAGCGCCGGGCGATCTTCCTCAAGAGTGTCGACCTCCACGAGCGTCTGGCAACGCAGCTCAAGGGGAAGCTCGGGCTGCGCAACCAAAACCTCGTGGGCTTCGGTCTACAGCCGAGAAAGGTCCCGAAGCGGCGCAAGACCGACGGCACGAACCCGCCGCCGCCGGTACAACCGCCACAGACTCCACCGCCGCCGCCCATAGAGGTTCAGTCGCCGGGGGCCGGGGCGCTGGGAGCGAAGGAGGTGACGCCGTCTGCTGCGGCGAAGTAAGATGAGGTCGAGCGGTGTGAGGGGGAGGCCGGAAGGCCTCCCCCCAGTCTTCGTCATCACGTCGTCGCAGACCGGTCCGACGACAATTGAGTCTAGGTTTGTGGTGTGTCTTAACGACGCTTCTTTGGTACGCTTCCGCCATGCCTGACTTCCCCGAATCCGACTGGAAGGTCTTCCGAGAGCTCAGCTCCATGGCTCTCGACCGCTTCTGCCGGCGCGTCCTCACCGATGTCGAGCGGATCTCCGCCGATTCGAAGAGGACTGCACATGAGCGCTACCTGGCGATCTACCGGCTCGTCCGGGAACGGGACAACGAACTGGCGCGTGCCTTTAACGCCCCACGCCGGTCACAGGCGCTGCTGCAGCTGGCTTTCATCCATGGCTTGGGGTTGAGCGCCGAGACTCGCGAGGCTGTCCTCTCCTTCCCTGGCTTGAGATGAGAAAGGTCTACGCCTTCTCCTCTACTGTCCAACCCCCTGCGGGTCACCTTCGGGCACCATCTCCACAACCTTCTTCTTCCGGCCGCGCTTGGCCTGCGGCTTCAGGCCGAACTCGCGCAGGCGCGGGCTCTCCGGCCCGTGGACCGCGCGCAGGGCCAGGCTCAGCCGGTTGAAGATGTCGTCGCCGGCCGAGATCATCGTGTCGCCCTGGCACAGAGAGGTATCCGTCTCTGCCTGCAGGACCGTGAGGCGCTCCGAGAGCACCTGCGCGTCTCCCAGCAACGACTGAAAATGGGTGAACAGCTCCTGGAACTGCGGTGGCAGCTGGTCGAGCTGCAAGGCGAGGCTGTTGCTCAGGGCCAGCCAGCGGACGATCTTGGCGGTCAGGAGCGCCATGCCTCGGCGAGGTTGCCTCGTGGGACGGCCCGGTCGATGGATGGCGGTGCTCATTTGGATCTCCTCCGCTTCTCGGTTAGGGCGACACCCGGAGGGGGGCTCTCCTGATCCGGGAGCCCTCCTCCATCCTCTCTTGTCCAGGCCGTCACCGGCCTGGTAAAATTCGTTCCAGCGGAGACAATGGTACTTACCGGTAGCTAGAAGTCAAGGGAAAGTGCGTAAAAAGCACATCTTGCGGTCTCAAAGGAAGACGAATCTTATCCCAACTCCTAGAGGGGCCACCTTTTAGCCACGGGGACCGTTCTGAAAACCGAGGGAGTCACTTCGGTGGGGCCGGCGGCTGGTAGAATGAGAAGGCCGCCGAACACCAAAGACGCGGATCGAGAGGATGGACCATGGGCTACCTGGCAACACTCGTCCTGTTGGGACTGCTGATCCTGATCCATGAGGCCGGCCATCTGGCGGCGGCGAAGGGGGTGGGCATCCCCGTCGCCGGCTTCTCCGTCGGCTTCGGCCCGAAGCTCTGGAGCCGGCAGTGGCGGGGGACGGAGTATTCGTTGCGGGCACTGCCGCTCGGCGGCTTCGTGCTCCCGGCGGTCGCCGATCCCGACGAGTTCCGGGCCTTCCCGCTGGGGCGGCGGGTCCTCTACTTCCTGGGCGGGCCGCTCGCCAATTTGGTGGCCGCTCTGCCGGTCCTGGCGGTGCTCGACGGGTCCCGGTATGGAGCCTCGCTCTACACGGTCCTGGTCCTCCCCTTCGTGCAGATTACAGAAGGGTGCGGGCAGATCCTCGCTTCTCTGGCTGGGATGTTGACCCACCCGGGCGCAATCGCGGGAGTCGTCGGAATCATGGTCACGGGGAACAGTCAGGCAGCGACACAAGGAACCTTCGTCGAATTCGCGCTCTCCCTCTCTATATCGCTCGCCGTGCTCAACCTGCTGCCCATCCCCGTGCTCGACGGCGGCCAGATCCTCATGGGGTGCCTGGAAGAGCTGTTCCCCCGCCTGGTTCGCCTGCGGGCGCCTCTGACGGTGCTGGGGATGGTGGTCCTCGCGGCGGTCATGATCTATGCCAATGGGCATGACGTGGTCTCCCTGCTGAGGCACGCCTAGCGGCTCATGCCCAAGTTTCCGCTCGAGTTCCATGCCATCCGCGAAGGCCTGTACTCCCCCGTCTCCGCCGCCCCCTTCTTTCGACACCTGATTTCAGATATATAGCGAGAGCAGAGCACTGCCCGAAGAAGGGGGATTCGTCATGGCACGCGCCTTTTGTTCGCCGTCGTCTCGCCGCCTGGGTCTCGCCGCCGTCCTGCTCCTGCTGCCGCTGGGAGCCCTCCTCGCGCACACCGCCGCTGCTCAGGAGGCCGGCCCGGCCGAGTACCGCACGCCGCCCAAGGTCCTGATCGACGTCGTGGACGCCCCGCGCACCCCGCTGGTGCGGATCGACCCCACCCGGCAGTGGATGCTGGTGCTGTCGTACGAGAGCCTGCCGCCCATCGCCGAGCTCGCCCAGCGGGAGCTGCGGCTGGCCGGCCTGCGCATCAACCCGCAGATCGACGGCCAGAGCCGCCGGCCCTACTTCACGGGGATGCGGCTGGTGCATCTCGCCGACCTCTCCGAGCGCCCGGTGACCGGCCTTGCCGCGGCGCGGATCGGTAACCTGACCTGGTCTCCCGACGGCCGGCACGCCGCCTTCACCCTGACCGGCAAGGCGGGGATCGAGCTCTGGGTCCTGGACGTCGCGACCGGCCGGGCCGCGCGGGTGAGCGACGCCCGCCTGAGCCTGACCTGGAACGCCGGTCCCCAGTGGCTGGCCGACAACCGCTCCCTGCTCTGCGCCCTGGTGCCCGAGGGCCGCGGCACGGAACCGCCCGCGCCGCCGGTCCCGGCGGGTCCGGTGGAGCAGGAGACGGCGGGGCGCGCCGCGCCGGCCCGCACTTACCAGGACCTGCTCAAGAACACCTACGACGAGGCGCTCTTCGAGCACTACCTGACCGTGCAACTCGCCCGCGTCGACCTGGACGGCAAGGTCGTCCGGCTCGGCAGCCCGGGCCTGCGCCGCGCCTCCCCGTCGCCCGACGGCCGGTACCTGCTGGTCGAGACCCTCCATCGACCCTACTCCTACCTCGTGCCGCAGGAGCGGTTCCCGCGCCGGGTCGAAGTGTGGGACGCGGCGGGCGCGCCGGTACGGCAGATCGCCGATCTGCCTCTCCGCGAAGAGGTGCCGATCGCCTTCGACAGCGTGCCGGCGGGAGCGCGGAGCCTGCACTGGCGCGCCGATGCGCCGGCGACCGTCGCCTGGGTCGAGGCGCTCGACGGCGGCGACTCCCGGCAGAAGACGGATTTGCGCGATTGCGTCCAGCAGCTCGCGGCCCCCTTCGCAGGGCCGCCCAAGGTGCTCGCCAACCTGGGCTACCGGCTGGAAGAGGTGGCCTGGGGGAACGGCAACCTGGCCCTGGTGACCGAGTCCTGGCGCAAGACCCGCCGCACCCGCACCTGGATCGTCCAGCCCGACGCCCCCGCCGGAACGGCGCCGGCGCTGCTCTTCGACCGCTCGTCGGAGGACCGCTACGGCGATCCCGGGGAGCCGTTGACGGTGCCGAACGCCTACGGCCGGCCGGTCCTGCGCATCGAGGGGAGCACTCTTTTCTTCGCCGGCCTCGGCGCCTCGCCCGAGGGGGAGCAGCCGTTCCTCGACGCCCTCGATCTCGGCACCGAAGGGAAGGCCGGGCGCGCCACGTACAAGACCCGCCGGCTGTTCCATTCGGCGGCCCCCTACTTCGAGCAGCCGTTGGAGTTGCTCGACCCGGCCGGCCGGACCCTCCTCCTGCGCCGCGAATCGGTCAGCGAGCCGCCGAACTACTTCGTGCGCGATTGGAAGGCCGGCACGCAGCGGCAGATCACCACCTTCCCCAACCCGGCGCCGCAGCTCGCCGGGGTGCACAAGGAGGTGATCCACTATCGCCGGGCGGACGGAGTGGAGCTCTCGGCCACCCTCTACCTGCCCGCCGGGCACCGCCCCGAGGACGGCCCGCTGCCGCTTCTTCTCTGGGCCTATCCCGAGGAGTTCAAGAGCGCCGAGGCGGCCGGCCAGGTGACCCCCTCGCCCTACCGCTTCGAGCAGATCGCCTGGTATTCGCCGATGCTCTGGGTGCTCCGCGGCTATGCCGTGCTCGACAATCCCAGCATGCCGATCGTCGGCGCGGGGGAGGAGGAGCCCAACGACACCTATGTGCAGCAGCTGGTGGCGGACGCCACGGCGGCGGTCGACGAGGTGGTGCGGCGGGGGGTGACCGAGCGCGGCCGGATCGCCGCCGCCGGCCACTCCTACGGCGCCTTCATGACCGCCAACCTCCTCGCCCACTCGCACCTGTTCGCCGCCGGGGTGGCGATGAGCGGCGCCTACAACCGCACCCTCACCCCCTTCGGCTTCCAGGCCGAGGAGCGTTCGCTCTGGCAGGCGCCTTCGGTGTACACCGACATGTCGCCCTTCCAGCACGCCGACCAGGTCACCACGCCCATCCTCCTCGTCCACGGCCAGGCCGACAACAACTCGGGGACCGATCCCGTCCAGAGCGAGCGCTTCTACAACGCCATCAAGGGCCTGGGAGGGACGGCCCGCCTCGTCCTCCTGCCCTACGAGGCCCACACCTACCGGGCGCGCGAGTCGGTGCTCCATCTGCTCTGGGAGACCGACCAGTGGCTCGACCGCTACGTCAAGCGGGGTGCTTCGCCAGCCGCACCATCTGGCGACCGCTGACCCGGATGAGGGACAGCTCTTTGGGGTTCAGGGCGACGATGTAGAGGTCGCGGATCACCTCGGGGTCAGCCGGCGGGTCAGCCGGGGCGCTTGGCGTCCCGGGGATGGGTCTTGTCCTTGGGGGTGACCTTTTCGAGCTGGGGGACGTGCAGGCCGCGGCCGAGGCGGCCGATCTGGTCGGGGTCGAGCCGGCCGACGATATTGATCACCGCCGCCTCTTTGCCCGGTTCGAGCGACAGCACCGCGAGCCCCACGATCTGGTTCTGGATCTCGCGGGTGTAGATGTAGGTCTCCTCGCCCTTCTCCTTGGTCCGCACCACCGCCGTCCAACCCTGGGCTTCGAGCCAGCCGACGGTGTGGTCCATCCGGGCGCGCACCTTCTCGGCGTCCAGATCTTTGAGCGGCGCCACCTGCACCCGGATCGCCTGGAGGCCGGAGACGAGCTTCGCGAACTCGGGATCGTCCTCGCGGGTGGCATTGCCGATCAGCTTCAAGAGCGCCCCCGAGAGGTTGATCTCGGTCGTCAGGTCCTTGCGGGCGAAGATCTCCAGCTCGCTGAACGGCAGGGCGCCGGGGGAGGGCGGCGGAGCGGGAGCGGCCCCCACCGCTGTAGCGGCGAGCAGGAGAAAAAGGCAGAAAGTGGCTCGGGTCGACATCGGTCAGCTCCCTTGTCGTGGGGCGGAATCGGGTTCGGGGGTCTCCCCCAGCGAGCGGGAGAGAGTGCGGGCGGCCGGCTCCACCAGGTGGCGCGGCAGGACCTCGTCCTTGAGCTCCAGCCCGGCCCGCCGGCTCACCCTGCCGATGTAGGCCAGGGCATAGCGCGCCTGCGCGGTCGCCTGGGCGATCTCCTGGGGGGTGGGCTGGACCGGCTGAGGGCTCCGCAGC
>DASQPA010000482.1:0-21063 GCA_035644215.1 Thermoanaerobaculia bacterium | reverse complement strand
CGCCGGAGCCTCCTCGAGGATCACGTGGACGTTGCCGCCGCCGAGACCGAAGGAGCTGACCCCGGCACGCCGCGGCGCCGGACCCGCCGGCCAGGGGCGCAGGCGGGTATTGACGAAGAAGGGGCTGGCGGCGAAGTCGATCTCGGGATTCGCCGCCCCGAAGTGGAGGCTCGGCGGCAGCACCCGGTGCTGCAGCGCGAGCACCGTCTTGATCAGGCCCGCGATGCCCGCCGCCGCATCCAGGTGACCGATATTGGTCTTGACCGAGCCCAGGGCACAGAAGCTCCGCTGCTCTGTGCTGGCGCGGAAGGCCTCGGTCAGGGCGGCGACTTCGATCGGGTCGCCCAGGCGGGTGGCGCTGCCGTGGGCCTCGACATAGCCGATCGTCTCGGCCTCGACGCCGGCCGCGAGCTGCGCGGCACGGATCACCCGCGCCTGGCCTTCCAGGCTGGGAGCGGTGTAGCCTGCCCGCAGGCCGCCGTCGTTGTTGATCGCCGATCCCTTGATCACGGCGCGGATCGCGTCGCCATCGGCCAGCGCGTCGGCCAGACGCTTCAGTACCACGATGCCGACACCCTGGCCGCCCACGGCGCCCAGGGCGCGGGCGTCGAAGGAGCGGCAATGCCCGTCTCGGGAGAAGATGCCGCCCTCCTGATAGAGGTAGCCCACCCGCTGGGGGAAGCTCACCCCCACGCCGCCGGCGAGCGCCATGTCGCATTCGCCGCGCAGCAGCGCCGTGGCCGCCAGGTGGACGGCGGTCAGCGAGGTCGAGCAGGCGGTCTGCACGACGACGCTCGGCCCGCGCAGGCCGAGCTTGTAGGCCACCCGCGAGCAGAGGAAGTCCTTGTCGTTGGCGAGGAGGATCTGCAGCTTGCCGAACGTGCCCACCACCCGCGACTGGGCGAGGAGCTCGAAACCGTAGGTGCTCGGCGCGACGCCCCCGTAGACCCCGATCGCGCCGGGAAACCGCTGCGCGTCATAGACCGCGTCTTCCAAGGCCTCCCAGGCGCACTCCAGGAACAGCCGCTGCTGCGGGTCGATCATCTCGGCCTCGCGCGCGCTGTAGCCGAAGAAGGCGGGATCGAAGTAGTCGGCCTTTTCGAGCACGCCGCGCGCCCGGACGTAGGACGGGTCGCGGATCAGCTCCTCCGGCTCGCCGGCCGCGAGCAGCTCCGCTTCGGTGAAGAGAGAGATCGACTCCCGTCCCGATTCGAGGTTACGCCAGAAGGTGTCGAGGTCTTCGGCCCCCGGGAAACGCCCGGCCATGCCGATGATGGCGACCCCGCCCCGGTCCTCCGCTGCCGTCCCGGCGGCAGCGGGGAGCACGGCGGTCTGCCGCGCGCCGGGAGCCGGCCCCGCGGTCTCTTCGCTCAGGTGCTCGGCGAGCGACCGGACCGTCGGATAGCGGAACAGCTCGACCACCGAGAGGTCCCGCCCCACATGATGCCGCAGGCGAGCCCGCAGCTCGATCATCAGGAGAGAGCTGCCGCCGAGGTCGAAGAAGTTGTCGAGCCGGCCGACCTGCTCCACCCCCAGGACCTCGGAGAAGACCCGCGCGACGAGCTCCTCGGCGGCGGTCCGGGGCGCCACGGCGGCGCCCGGCGCGGTCGCCGCGGCCGGCGCCGCGGCGCCAACCCGGCGCGCCAGGACCTGCCGGTCGAGCTTGCCGTTGGGCGTGCGCGGCAGCGCCTCGATGACGAAGAAGGCCGAGGGGATCATCGCGGGCGGCAGGCGATCCGCCAGCTCGCGGCGCAGTCGCGCGACGAGCGGCCCGCCGGGATCCGGGCTGGCGACGAAAGCGACGAGGTCCCTGTTCCCTCCCGGGCCCTCCTGCACCAGGGCGGCCGCCTCCCGGATGCCGGGCTGCGCCGCGAGGAGCGCCTCGACCTCGCCCAGCTCGATGCGGAGCCCGCGGATCTTGACCTGGTGGTCGAGCCGGCCGAGGAAATCGATCTCGCCGTCCGGCCGGCGGCGCGCCAGGTCGCCGGTCCGGTAGAGGCGGCCGCCGATCTCGCCGGCGAAGGGGTCGGGACGGAAGCGGTCGGCGGTCAGGTCGGGCCTGCCGATATAGCCTCGGGCGAGGCCGACGCCGGCCAGCCAGAGCTCGCCCGGCACTCCGGCCGGTACGAGCAGGCCGGCGCGATCGAGCAGGTAGGCGGCGCCGCCGGGGAGCGGCCGGCCGATCGTCGGCCGGTCGCCGACGCCGCGGGCGAGGCGCTGGCCGGTCGAGTAGACGGTGTCCTCGGAGGGCCCATAGAGGTTCCTTACCGCTTCGATCCACGGCAACTCGTGGAGCCGGTCGACCAGCGGGCGCGGCAGCGCCTCCCCTGCCAGATTCACCGCGCGCACAGAGGTCGGAAGCGCGGCGCACCGTACCAGCTCGGCCACGATCGATGGGACCGAGTTGACCAGGGAGACCGCGGCCGCCGCCGGCAGACCCGCGAGGGCCAGGGGATCGTCGGCCAGGATCACCGTGCCGCCCACCGCGAGCGGCACGAAGATCTCGAAGACCGAGAGGTCGAAACAGATCGAGGTCGCGGCGAGCACACCCGCCAACTGGGGCGGCGGATAGGTCGACGCCGCCCAGACGACCCTCGCCACCGCACCACGGTGGCGGACGGCCACCCCCTTGGGGGTTCCGGTCGAGCCCGAGGTGTAGATCACATAGGCGAGCTGCTCGGGGTGGCAGGCCGGACGGGGGACGCCGGAGGCGTCGCCGGTCGACGGCTCCGGCCCGTCGAGGAGCAGCACCTCGCCATGCCCGGCGGGGAGAGCGGAGACGCAGCTCATCTCGCAGAGGACCACGCGCGCCGCGCTGTCTTCGAGCATGAAGCGCAGCCGCTCGCGCGGGTAGGCCGGATCGAGCGGCACATAGGCCCCGCCCGTCTTGAGCGTGGCGAGCATCGCCGTGACCATCTCCGGGCTTCGCGTCGCGGCGATCCCGACCCGGACCTCCGGCCCGACCCCGAGCCGCGACAGCCGGCGCGACAGGCGCTCGGCCCGGCGGTCGAGCTCGCCGTAGCTCACCTGCCGCTCGCCCGAGAGGACGGCCACCGCGTCGGGCTTGAGCGCCGTCTGGGCCTCGAACAGCTCGTGCAGCCCTCGCGCCGCGGCCGGAGCGGCCGGTGCCGCCCCTGCCGAGTTGTTCCATTCGACCAGGAGCTGCTGTCGCTCGGCCGCGCCCAGCAGGTCGAGATCCCCCACGGTCCCTACCGCGGGCGCGGCGGGCGCGGCGAGCGCCGACAGGAGGTTTGAGAGCATCGCCAGCCAGCGCCCGGCCGTCGTCGCATCGAAGAGATCGCAGTCGTACCCGAGGGCCAGGGCGAGCTCCCCTCCGACCTCCGCGGCGGTCAGAGTCAGGTCGACCTGGGCGCCGGGCGGCACCAGGGCCACCGACTCGAGCGCCCAGCCCGAGAGCTCCAGCCGCGCGCCGGCCTCGCCGAGGGCGAAGGCGTGCAGGGCCGCGAGCTCGGGCAGAGGGGCCTGATAGTGGACCAGCATCGCGTTGACCAGAGTCGGCCTGCCGGGGACCCGCTGGGCCTCCAGGAGCTCGGCGAGGCGGGGAAAGGGCAGGTCCTGGTGCGCGAAGGCGGCGAGCGCCGTCCGGCGGGTGCGGGACAGGAGCTCCTCGACGCTCGGTTCTCCCGCGAGGTCGGCGCGGAGGGCGATGAGGTTGACCAGGTAGCCGACCAGGCCAGCCAGCTCCGGCGCCCCCCGGCCCGAGGTCGGAGCCCCGACCAGGAAACTCTCCTGGCCGGCGAGGCGATGGAGGAGCACCTGAAAGGCGGCGAGCAGGACCATGAAGGGCGTGCAGCCGCGGCTCCGCGCCAGCCGGCTCAGGCCCTCGACGCCGGCCCCGCCGATGCGAGCCCGGCACAGCCCTCCCCGGTAGGTCTGGACGGGCGGCCGCGGCCGGTCGGTGGGAAGCTCGAGGAGCGGCACGCCGGTCAGCCGCTCGCGCCAGAACCGCGCGAGCTCTGCGCCGCGCGGGCCGGCGAGCGCCTGCTCCTGCCGCCGGACGAGGTCACGCGGCGTGAGCGGGAGAGGCGGCAGGGCGCCGGCGGTCCCGCCGGCGACGAGCGCCGCAAGCTCCCGCACGAGCACCGTCAGCGACCAGAAGTCGGCGACGATATGATGTACGGCGAGGACCAGGAAGTCCCCCGGCGCGGCGCCGGTGAACAGGGTGAGCCGGACGAGCGGTCCGCGCTCGAGGTCGAAGGGCGCGAAAGCGGCGGCGGAGAGGCGACGGCGGAATTCCTCGGCGCTCCAGGCGGAGGCGTCGATCTCGTCGATCTCGATCCGGGGCGCCTCCTTAAGGTCGTGAATCACCGCGACGAGCCCCTGGTCGCGCTCGACGAAGGTCGTGCGCAGGGCGGGATGGCGTGCGACCAGCGCCCGGAGGGCCTGCCGCAGCGCTTCCGGCGCGGTCGCAACCGCCAACCGCGCGGCGCCGGCGATCTGGAAGGCGGCGCTGCCCGCCGCCATCCGCTCGAGGAGCCAGAGGGCCCGTTGCCCTGCCGAGAGCGACTGGATCGACTCGGCGGGAGGCGGCTCGCTGTCCGGCGGGAGCGGCGGGGGCGACGGCTCCTCCTCGGCCAGGGCCTTGAGGAGGTGGTCGGCCAGTTCTCCCGTGCCGGCCCCGGCGAGGAGGGTGTCGAGCGGCAGCGCTACCCCGAGGGTCGCCTCGACCTCCACCTGGAGCTCGCAGGCGGTGACGGAGTCCAGCCCGAGGCCGATCAGGGGCTGGGTGGGCCGAGGCCGCGCCGTAAGCCGCAGCAGCCGGGCGGCCCGTTCGCCGAGAGCGGCCGCCAGCGTCGACCGACGGTCGGCAGGGGGCACGGCGAGGAGCGCCTCGCGGTCGAGCCCCGAGGGCCTGTGAGCCGGAGGGATCGCAAGGTGGCTGTCGGCCTGATTGCTCATCGCTTCGCCCGGCTCCTGGGCTACTGCCGTAAGCTGACCATTGGATCGAGGGTTGCGGCGCGCCGCGCCGGGAGGTAATTCGCCGCGAGCGTCACGAGAAGCAGACCGAGAGAGGTACCGGCCAGGACCCGTGGATCGGTATCGCTGGTTTGAAACAATTCGCCGCCCCAGAGTCGGCTGGTAGCCAGGACAGCGACCAGCCCCAGAGCCAATCCCAGGACCGCTAGCACCGCGCCACGCCCCACGACCATGCGGAGTATGGCGTCCCGGGCCGCTCCAAGCGACATGCGCGTCGCGATTTCACCCGCCCGCTGCATGACGCTGTACGAAGTGACGCCATAGATGCCAATGACCGCGAGGATCAAGGCCAGAGTCGCGAAGGTATTGGTCAGGATGAAGAGGAATCTCGCCTTGTCCAGCTGTTTCGCCAGGCGCGCCTGCATCGTCATCATGTCGTAGTCGGGCAGCTCGGGATCGATCGCAAGGAGCTCCCGGTGCAGGGCACGCCCGAGCTGGGCCGTCGACACTCCCGGCTTTGGACGCAGGAGAAAGTTAACCGTCAACGGGCGCCGCACGAACTGCAGGAGCGACAGATAGAGCTCGGGCGCCGGAGCCGCGCTCTCCGGCTGGAAGCCCTCGTGCCGGACCGTCGAGGCGACCCCGACGACGGTGAGCCACGGGACTCCTCGTTCGTTGCGGGTGTCGAGCTTGATCCGTTTACCGATCGGGTTTTGGCCAGGCCACTGCTCTGCCGCCATCGCCTTGCTGACGATGACGGCGTTCGTCCGGGTGTCCTGCATCGTGAAGCCGCGGCCCCTCTCGATCGGTACTCCGAGAACCTCGAAATACCCCGGGCTCACGGAGTGTATCGAGGCCGGATAGGTGCCATTCGGCCGGTCGCTGTCGTGGTCTTCCACCGTGATAAAGCCACCATACCAATCATCGGTCGGGATCGTGGGATCGGAGAGCGCTATCTGCTGCAACCCGGGGATGGCCCCGATCCGGGGGAGATATTCGGTCTCGATCTTTTTAAATACCCGTTTTTCGTCGTCGTATTTCGGATCCAATATATCGATGCGGGAGGTGAGCAGGTTGTCGGAGCGGAAACCGAGATTCTGACCGAGCCTCGCGCGGAAGCTCTTCGTCATGAGGACCGCGTCGACCGATAGAGTCAGCGCCAAAGCCACCTGCAGGATGACGACGACGTTCTGAAACCATTGCCAGCCCTGGCTGCGCGATGGCAGCTTCTCCACTCGGCCGAGGCTCCGGCTGAGATCGACCCGAAAGCTGATCCAGAGGGGCGCCAGCCCGATCAACAGACCACAGAGCACGGCCAGACCGACGGTCGACACGATCACTCTCGGCTCCATGGCGATGTGGACGAAGCTCGGAAACTGGGTGCCCCCCGCGGCGATCAGAGCACGGGTGGCCCACTGCCCCAGGACGAGCCCGGCAGCGGCTCCGCAGAGGGAGAGGAGGACGCTCTCGGTTAACAACCGGCGGGCCAGCCGCCCGCGGCTGGCCCCGAGCGCAACCTGAATCCCCCAGCTGCGTTGCCGGGCTACCGCGCGAGTCAGCGACAGACTGGCGATATTGATGCACGCGATGAGGAGAAGCGTACCCGCCCCGAGGGTCAGGATCAGCAGGCCCCGGTTCAGTTTGCCGAGCCAGAACTCCTTCAAGGGCATCAACGCCGCGCCGAGCCCCCGGTTGGTGTCCGGGAACTCCCTGGACAGGGCGGCGGTCGTGCCGTCGAGCTCCCGTTGCGCCATGGGCAGCGTCACTCCGGGCTTCAGCCGTGCCACCCCGGAGGCCCAACGCAGGCTACGGATGGTGAGGAACTCGCGAACGGGAGGCAGCTTCGACGGCACCCAGAGGTCGGCTTGGTCCGACATCCCCCGGCAGCCACGCGGCCCCACTCCGATCACCTCAAAGAGCTTGCCGTTGAGCAGCAGCTTTCGTCCCAACACTCCAGGGTCAGCGCCAAAGGTTGTCCGCCAGAGGTTCTCCCCAAGCACCACTACATACTGCTCGAGCGGCCGCGCGTCCTCATCCGGGGTGAAAAAGCGACCGAGTGTCGGTCGGTTGAACCCGAGAAGCGAAAAATAGGTGTCGTTGACCAGCTCGCCCGAGATTCGCTGCGATTGCTGTCCCTGCTTGAGATTGAAAGCGAAAGTACCCCATATCGACATGGCCGAAAAGAGCGTGCTCCGCTGGCGCCAGTCGACGAAGTCCATCTCCGACACCAGCCAACTCTTCACCTCGCCCTTGTCTTCGAAGGTTCCTTTTATTACCACTAACTGCGAGGGAGACCGATAGGGGAGATTCTTGAGAAGCACCGCTTCAACCACTGTCAGAATCGCCGCCACAGCGCCGATCCCGAGTGAGAGGGTGAGGATCGAGGCGAGGGAAAAGACTTTGTCCCTCACCAGTTGCCGCAGGCCAAAGCGCACATCCTGCCAAAGGCTTTCCACGGAGCTACCTCTCTACCGCATTTGCCCGAGAAGAGACGTTCCTCGCCCCGGGTCCCCGGAGCGCCCTCCAGCTTTACCTATTGCGCGATCTTGAAAAGTTCACAGAGTAAGAATAGCCCAAGATACGATGAAGCGCAACTCCCTGGCAGACCCCCTGATTCCGCCCTACGGTCCTGGCCGGGAGCGGCTTCCGGCACGCCGGCCCCTGCGTGTGGTACATTATGCATATTTTAACGGAGACGAAACTTGAAATCCATCGGCATCCTCAATTGCTTCTTCGGCGAATGGCCCGAATGGGGAGACCTGTTCATCGAGACCTGCCGTTACAACCCCACGGTTGATTTCTTCCTCGTCAGCGACTGCGCGGCCCCCCGGCAGGGATGGCCCGCCAACGTCAGGCAGGTGAAGATCGATTTCGCCGACTTCCGCGCCCTCGCCGCGGAGCGTCTCGGTTTCGACATCGCCCTGCCGAAGCCCTACAAATTGACCGACTTCAAACCGGCCTGGGGCGTCATCCTGAGAGATTACGTCGAGAGCTATGACTTCTGGGGCTTCTGCGACCTCGACATCGTCCTGGGTAACATCCGGGCGTTCCTCAACGAGGAGTTACTCGACCGCTACGACCTGATCTCCTGCCGGCGGGAATTCCCGAGCGGCCACTTCATGCTCTTTCGCAACACTTTCGATATCACGCATCTCTTCGAGCGCAGCAGGGATTACCGGCGCATCTTTTCGAGCGCTGAAGTCTTCAACTTCGACGAGTGTGGGCACGGCCTCCAGTTGAAGCTCCTCCGCGGAGCGCCCTTCGCCGAGGTGGCAGGGGAGGCTCGCATCGACAGCATGATGCACCTGCTCGCGCGCTCGCCGGAGGTCCGGGTCCACTACGAGACGATCTGTGGTGAGCAGGTGTTCCTGCTCATCGGCGGCAACGCGGATAAGCGATTGAAGATCAGGGCAGACCGCGGCAAGGTCGAGGACCTCGTGACCGGCAGGGAGCTGATGTACTTCCACCTCCAGTTCCTCAAGTTCGAGCGGCGGGTCTTCGTCCCCCGGTGGGAGGAGATCCCGCCGGCCTTCCTCATCACCCGGCGCGGGGTCTTCTGGCTTGGGGACCAGGCCTTCTCCCAGCGAGTTTCGAGCGCCCTCCTTCGCGCCGGCTATTTCTACCTCGTACGCCCTATCTTGATCGTACCGATCCTGCTCAAGGGAATGCTGATTCTCGGGTCCCGAATTTTTTCGCGGCCGCCCGCCCCCCCTCACAAGGAGCTCCAATGAGCCAGCCGTCCACTCCATCGCCGACGGTTGTACCCTGGCTGGGGAGCCGGACCGCCCTGGTGCTGGCGGTCCTGGTCCCCGCCGTCGTGCTCTGTCTGCTCACCTGGGTGCTGCCCAAGGA
Organism: Thermoanaerobaculia bacterium; assembly: GCA_035644215.1. Lineage (GTDB taxonomy): Bacteria > Acidobacteriota > Thermoanaerobaculia > Multivoradales > UBA5704 > DASQPA01. Next base: position 12,273 of record DASQPA010000482.1, on the reverse strand, counting down.
GGGGTTCTGGATCTCCGACGACGGCAACCGCTATGTCCAGGTCCAGAGCTTCGCCCGACAGGTCCCGCCGGAGATCGCCTACCCGGCCCGCGACATCGATCCCGCTCTGCGCTTCTTCCCCTGGGACAACCACCACTTCCAGCGGGTCGGCGGCCGGGTCGTCTCCTTCTACCTGCCCTACTTCGCCGTTCTCTCGCTCCCCGCCTACCGCCTGGCCGGGCCGGCCGGTGTCTACCTCCTGCCGCTCGCCGCCGCGCTCGCTCTATTCGTCCTCTTTCCTCTCCTGCTCCAAGAGGTGGGGCTTGGGGCCTGGCGCGCCCCGGCCACCCTGGGGCTGGGATTCTGCACCCCTCTTGTCTTCTATGGCCTGACCTTCTGGGAGCACTCGCTGGCGGTGCTCCTGGCTTTTCTCGCGACCCTTTGCCTGCTGCGGTCCGGTCGCAGCGAGGGAGGGCGCGCCACGACTCTCGCTCTCGCGGCCGGGGTCTGTCTCGGACTGTCTACCCTCCTCCGTGAGGAGGGGTACGTGCTCTTCGCGGCCCTCTTCGCCGCCTCCTTCTGGGCCTTCCGCACCCAGCGCGTCCGTCGTCCGATCGTCTTCGCCGCCGGCGGGCTCGCCGTCCTGGTTCCACTCTGGGGACTCCAAGCTCACCTCTACGGTTCGCCCTTCGGAATCCACGCCGCCGTCTACACCGACCTCACCAACCGGACCGGTCTGGCGACGATCGCGGCCGAATTGGGCGACCTCGCCTATTTCCTTTTCGGCTCTCACCCCGTCCCGTGGGTGAGCGCGGCGCTCGCCGTTCCCTCCGTCCTCGTGCTCCTGGCCGGGCTCCGCAAGCGCGAGAGGATCGGGCGGCTCGACCTCGCGCTCCTCGCTCTCGGGACTCTCGCCGCCGTGGTCTTCGTCGTCCTCCTCGTCGGCGATCCGAATGGGGTCTTCGATACCATCTTCTCCCAAGGGCTCCTGCCGCAGACGCCGTTCCTCCTCATCGTCCTTCTCGGCCTGCGGGCAGAGCTCACGAGCCCGGAACCGCCGGCCCGTTTCCTCGCCGCAGCCTGTATCCTCTTCGCGCTCCTCGTGGGGATTCCCCTGAACCGGGGCGACGTCGGCATCATCTGGGGGCCGCGGCATTTCCTGGCTCTCTTTCCGCTCCTCGTACCTCTCTCACTCCTCGCGCTCCGGGACCTCTGGAGCCGAACGGCAGGGCTGGGGAGTCGCCGCGTTCTGGCGGCCCTCGCCGCCGTCCTGGTGGTCCTGGGGCTCGCGCTGGAGAGCCGGGGGCTGTTTCTCCTCGCCCGCAAGAGGGAAGGAACGGCGAAGATCCTTGACGCGGTGCGAAGGAACTCGACCGATGTGGTGATCACCGATGCTTTCTGGCTGACCGAGGAGGCGGCGGGGCTCTACTTCCAGAGGAAGATGCTGCTCATCCATTCCGATGCCGACTATCGCAGCGTCCTCGATCTCCTCCGGTCTCGGGGCTATACCACCGCGACCCTGGTCCTCTTCAGTGGCCGCCCTCAGCTTTCGCCGGTCGCCCTGGCCGACGTGCACCGGCGTGCCACGGCGGACCGCCAGGTTTTGATACCCGGGCTCGAGTTCCAGGAGTTGGAGGTGGTGCCGGTCCGGCTGCGGTGACCGCGGTCGGCGCCTGGAAGTCCGCGGAAAAACTCTCCGGACACAAGTCCGATGCCTCCGGCTCGACTTCTCACCTCTCCGGCTCGACTTCCAATGCCTCCGGCTCGACTTCCCATCCCTCCGGGTCGACTTTCCGTCCCTGGAAAGTTACTTCGGATGTCTCCGGGCGGACTTCTCATGTCTCCGGCTCGACTTCCCATGCATGGAAAGTTACTTCCCATGCGTCCGGGAAGACTTTCCTTGCGTCCGGAAGCTTCCGGAGAGCGTCTGGAACCGTCCGGAGAGATTTTGGAAGCTCCCGGAGAGTTTTGGGAAGCGGCCGGAGAAGTTTGGGAACCTCCCGGAGGCCCGCCGGAACCTCCCGGAGACCAGCCGGAAGCGCCCGGAGAGAGGCGGAAAGGGGCCGGAGAGCTTCTGGAAGCGTCCGGAGGAGCTCGGGAAGCTGCCGGAGACCGCCCGGAAACGCCCGGAGAGAGTCCGGAACCGGCCGGAGGCGTTCCGGACGGTCCCGGAGAGGCTCGCATGGTGGCCAGGCCCCCCCGGCCCTTGGTGCAGGCGGTGCACCGCGCGAAATCTGACGCATCGAGCCAAAGAAATGACGACAGGTTCTTAACCGGTGTCGCCTCCGCCTATCGAGCTACTGATATAATTCAATGCTCACGCCGGCGCGGCGTAACGCTCCATCAGTCGTCAAAGGAAGATCGATCATGACCGAAACGTACGACGTGATCATCATCGGCGCGGGCCCGGCGGGGACCACCGTCGGCACCAAGCTCGTCCAGCGGGGGCGCAAGGTCCTCGTGCTCGAACGGGAGAAATTCCCCCGCTTCCACATCGGCGAATCGATCACCGCCTTCGGCTTCACCGTGTTCAAGGACCTGGGCGTCTGGGATGAGCTCAACGCCATGAACTACGTGCAGAAGAAGGGGCTCGAGTTCGTCATGCACGAGAAGAGGCTCAAGGCCTACTTTCTCCGCGAGAAGGGCGAAACCGAGCGCAAGTGGGCTTTCCAGATGGCGCGCGGCAAGCTCGACAAGGTCCTCCTGGACGCCGCCCGGAGGCATGGCGTCGACGTGCGCGAGGAGCACCTGGTCAAGCGCGTGATCTTCGACGGCGAGCGGGCGGTGGGCGTCGAGTACAAGGACTATTCGAACGGTCCCTCGGACGAGACCAAGACCGCCCATGCCAAGTGGATCGTCGACGCCTCGGGCCAGGGAGCTCTGATCAATCACCAGCTCAAGAACAACTGGTACAACGATCCGCTGCTCGAAAACAAGATGGCGGTCTTCTCGCACTGGCAGGGCGACATCGAGATCAAGAACGACGACGACGAGCTCAATTTCAAGCTCTGCGTGCACCGCAACCGGCGCGACTGGGCCTGGTTCCTGCCGATCGGCAAGGACACGGTCTCCCTCGGGGTCGTCCTCTCCCAGCAGACGGTCAAGGAGGAGGCGAAGACCAAGTCGCTGGAGGAGATTTTCTACGACTACGCGGCCGACATCCCCTACATCAGCGACCTCCTGAAGGACCCGACCGTGAAACCGGTCGAAAAGTTCCGCGTCGTCAAGGACTATTCCTACCGCTCCAAGCGCTACTACGGCGATCACTGGGTGATCGTCGGCGACAGCGCCGGCTTCATCGATCCGATCTTCTCGACCGGCCTCCAGGTCGCGTTCAACAGCTCCTATGCCCTGATCGATCCGCTCACCGAGCTCCTAGATCAGGAGAACGCCGACCTCTCCCTCTTGAAGCGCTACGACGCGGCGCTCAACCGCTGCTACCGGATCAACTCGATGCTGGTCTACCTCTTCTATCTCTGCAAGCTCGACTACGCCAACTACAACTTCCGCTATCTGTGGAAGCACATCCAGTGGGCGGGATGGCGCGAGCGGCTGGGCTGCGCCCGGCGCTACGTCCGCTTCATGCTCGGCTCGGCGCAGCAGCGGGCGACCTGGGGGAACCAGATCCTCTTCGGCAACCCGGAGACCGAGAACCCGCTGGGCGACGTGGCGATGGCCCTCTCCGAGAACTACGACAAGGTTTTCAGCGACCGCAAGATGCGCCCGCCCCGGCAGGAGGTCGCGGCCGGGAAAGAGGCGCTGGCCGAGGCCTGATCCGGACCGGAGGACGGTGGCCTGGGAACCGGGCCGCCGTCCCGCGAGTCCCCCCGCAGAGGCAGGCGAGGCTCGCCGTCGCAACCGCGGAGGCAGAGCTCCGCTCGCGGCACGGCTTTGGCGGTGAGGCAAAGACAGTATTGCTTCCTAAACTCGTCCTGATTCCGACGCGCATCGGTTGAGAAAACCGGGACCAGGACTGTCCCGCTCGTCGAAGTCTAATGCACCAATATCCTTAGAAGCCCTTTTTCTATAAGGGTGCCGTTCTAAAAGAATGGGTTCCGCGCGAGGCTGCTTCCCGCCCGGATCTCCCCTTCTCCCTGTTCACCACTCCGCCCGTGCCGGAGGGGAGTGAGTGCATCGACGTCGAAAGGAGAAACCAACATGCCCAGAAAGTTGCATACCATCTTGAGTACGCGCGAAGGTGGCGCCGTGGATTCGTCCGGCAGCTCTCAACCGAGGCGCCACATCGCTCTCGCCGCGATCTTGATGGCCGCGCTGGCGGTCGCCGCCCTGTCCGCCGCCGAGGCGCCGTCGGTCCATACCTTGCCGGATGGTCCGTTCCGCTCCATCGACGGCACCGGCAACAACCACGACCATCCCAACTGGGGCGCCGTCGGGGGCCAGCTGCTGCGGCGCATTCCGGCAGCCTATGGGGACGGCGGCCAGACCATGGTCGGCGCCGATCGCCCGTCGCCACGGGTGATCAGCAACGCCGTTGTGGCCCAGCAGAGCGCTCCCGGCCAGCCCAACATCTCGAACTTCATCTGGATGTGGGGCCAGTTCATCGACCACGACCTCGATCTGACCCCGAGCAGCGCCATTGCCGTCCCCCCCTTCTGCGGCGAGGTCGCCAACGTTTCGGTGCCGGCGGGCGATCCGATCTTCGATCCCCACAATACGGGCAGCGCGGTAATCGACTTCTGCCGCTCGGTCTTCGACCCGGCGACCGGCACGAGCGTCACCAACCCACGCCAGCAGATTACCGTCATCACCTCGTTCATCGACGCCTCGAACGTCTACGGATCGAGCCCCGCGCGCGCCGCCTGGCTGCGCAAGAACGACGGCTCGGGCGAGCTCAAGACGAGCATCGGCGACAACGGCGAGGTCCTTCTGCCGCACAACACCGACGGGCTGCCCAACGGCGGCGACCCCCGCCCCACGCTGTTCATCGCCGGCGACGAGCGCGCCAACGAGAACAACGCCCTGACCTCGATGCACACACTGTTCGTGCGCGAGCACAACTACTGGGCACGGAAGATCCGCGAGAGCGCCCACGGCACGATGAGCGACGACGACATCTACTTGCGTGCCCGTGCCATCGTCGGCGCCGAGCTCCAGGCGATCACTTACAACGAGTTTCTTCCCGCATTGCTCGGTCCGCACGCGATTCCGCCCTATACCGGCTATCACCCGAACGTGAACCCGGGGATCGAGACCATGTTCTCGACCGCGTCCTACCGCTTCGGCCACACCCTGCTGAGCCATTTTCTCAACCGCCTGGGTTCCGACCTGAAGCCGATTCCGCAGGGTCCGATCACCTTGCAGGAGGCTTTCTTCAACCCCGCGCCGGTCCAGCAGCTCGGGGTCGACGTCTATCTGCGCGGCGCCGCGCACGAGCAGGCCAACCGCTACGACTGCTTCATCGTCGACGACGTCCGCAATTTCCTCATCAACGACCCGATGCCCGGCGCCTTCGACCTTGCCTCGCTCAACATGCAGCGCGGACGTGACAACGGCCTGCCGGGCTACAATGTCGCTCGCCTCGGCTTCGGGCTGACGCCGAAATCCGGCTTCGGGGCGATCAACCCGACCTCGCCCAGCGTCGCGGCCAGCCTGTCGTCGGTCTACACGAGCGTCGACGACGTCGACCCGTGGCTCGGCGGCATCTGCGAGAAGCCGGTGCCCGGCGCCATCGTCGGCGAGCTGGTCAAGACCGTGGTCGCCGACCAGTTCACCCGTTCGCGCGACGGCGATCGATTCTACTTCGGGAACATCTACCCGCCGCAGTGGGTCAACTACTTCAACCACCTCTCGCTCTCCGACGTGATCCGGCGCAGCACGTCGATCAGCAAGCAGCAGATCCAGAGCAACCCCTTCCTGCTCGACGGCGGCGACGACCACCACCACGGAGAGGACGACTGAAAAAACACCGCCGCCCCGGGCCGCCGCTTTCCGTGCGCGGCCCGGGTGCGGCGGAGCCTTCTCGATTCTTTCCTGGGCTAGATCATCTCCCACCGCACGACGGCACCGTCCTTCTCCTGTTCGAGGCGGATGATGTAGGGCGCCTCCTTGGTGAGCGAAAAGCGCATTTTCGCTCCGGGCTTCGGCTCGCTCTCGACGATCCAGGCCTCGACCTTCTTGCCCGCGCCCGCCGGGACCATCTCCTTGCCCTTGACCCGGAAGGCGAGCCACTCGACGTTGTCGGCCTGGGTGACGTCGAAGTTGGGAAACTTGAAGACCGCCCCCTCGCGCAGCGGGAAGGTCACCAGCAGCATGCCGAACATCCCGCCGAACTGGTAGACCGGCATGGTGAGCTGGATGTCCTTCTCTTCGATCGCGCCGCCCGAAGGCATCGCCGCGTGCCGGTACTTGACGTGGGTGCCGTCGAAATCGAAGTGCTCGAAGAGCCCCTTGGAGCTCGACTGCTCGCTCAGGATCGGCGCCATGGTCCCGCGGTCGACGACGTTCAGGTACTTGACCTCGGTGTCGCCGAAGGTCGCCGTCTGCTGGCGCTTGATGACCGGGCGGCCGTTCATCGTCTCGACTTTGACGTCGTCCGTCCAGGTGCCGACCGGCTTGGTCGTTCCGTCCGGCTTGACCTGGGCCACCGACCACCGGTTGGTGCACGGCTGGATGAACGCGCCGCTCACCGTCGCGGCGCCGGGCTTGAGCACGATCGGCTCCCCTGCGGCGGGCGTCTCGGACAGCGCGGGATGGGAAGCGAGGGCGAGCGGCAGGGCGAACGCGAGCAGGGTCCGACGGAATGGGCGCGAATGCATAGGGATGATCCTCCGTAGATGGTGGGTCGCGAGCCTCCAAGCTCGGCTTGGAGTCTACTCTGAACCTCTCTCGACGCGCACCTCCTGCGGCCGGGCGAAACCGGCGCAGAGGATCTCCGCCACCCGCCCGACCTGCGGCTCGCGCAGCAGGCTGTAGTGGTCGCCCGGCAGGCGGTGGACCTCCAGGCCGCCGGCCGCGGTCCGCTCCCAGCCGTCGACCGCCGCTGCCGTCCGCTCCTCCGGCAGCACCAGGCGGATGGGCGCCTGGACCCGCGGCGGCGCATAGGCATAGGCGGCCCGGAGGTGGGCGGTGACCAGCCACGCCAGGCGCCGGAGGTCCGCCGCCGCGGTGCCGGCGGGCAGGATGCCGGCGGCCACCGTGCGCGCCACGAGGAGGTCGAAGCGGCCCGCCTCGTCGAGCCCGGCGAGGTCGCGCGCCGCGACGGCGAGCGGCCGTCCCGCGAGGCCGCCCAGGTCGCGCGCCAGGAGAGCGAGCGCCGCGAGGTCGTCGACCGGCGCCGCGCGCTCGCCGGCCGGTACGGTCGAGGGATCGATCAGCGCCAGGCCCGCCACCTCTTCGCCCTGCGCTTCGAGCTGGCTCGCCATCTCGAGCGCCACCAGGCCGCCGAACGACCAGCCGCCGAGCCGGTAGGGGCCGCCGGGCTGGAGCGCGCGCAGCGCTTCGAGGTAGCTCGCCGCCATCGCCGCGACCGATTCGCGCGGCACCTCGCCCGGCGCCAGGCCGCGCGCCTGGAAGCCGTAGACCGCCTGCCCCGGCGCCAGGTGGCGGGCGAGGTCGCGGTAGCAGAAGAGCGAGCCGCCGATCGGGTGGACCCAGAAGCAGGGCTCGCCCGCGCCGTTCGGCGAGAGCGGCACCAGCGCCTCCTCGCCCGGCCGATGGGCCTGGCCCCGCAGCTCGACCGCCACCTCGATCTCGCGCGCCAGCCCGGCGATCGTCGGCGTCTCGAAGAGGCGCCTCAGGGGGAGCTCCACGCCGAGCTCCTCGCGCACCCGCGACACCAGCTGGACGGCGAGGAGCGAGTGGCCGCCGAGATCGAAGAAGTCGTCGTCGACCCCCACCGGGCCGGTCCCCAGGAGCTCCTCCCAGATGCGGGCGAGGGCGATCTCGACCGCACCGCTCGGCGGGGTGGGTACGGTGCCGACGCCGATCCCGCCGACACCACCGCGTTCGACGGTGATCGCCGCCAGCGCCCGCCGGTCGACCTTGCCGTTCGGCGTCAGCGGCAGGGCCGGCAGGGCGACGATGGAGGCGGGGAGCATGTAGTCGGGCAGGCGGTCCTTGAGGAACCTCCGCAGGCCGGCCGGCTCGGTCCCCGCCTCCTCGCCGGGAGCCGCGAGGACGACATAGGCGGCGAGGCGGCGCTCCCCCGTCTCCGTCCCGGCGAGGGCCAGCACCACCGCCTCGCGCACCGCCTCATGGGCCGCGAGGCCGGCCTCGATCTCGCCCAGCTCGATGCGGAAGCCACGGATCTTGACCTGCTGGTCGGCGCGCCCGAGGTATTCGAGCTCGTCCCCCAGGCTCCCCGGGCGCCCCAGCCGGTACCGCGCGAGATCGCCCGAGCGGTAGAGGCGCGAGCCCGGCGCGCCCCCCGCCCGCGGCCCGAAGGGGTCGGGCACGAAGCGCTCCGCGGTGAGCTCCGGGCGTCCCCGATAGCCCGCCGCGAGGCCCGCCCCGCCGACGAAGATCTCCCCCACCACGCCGAGCGCGACCGGCTGGCCGGTGGCGTCCAGCAGGTAGACCGCGAGGTCCGGCAGCGGCCGGCCGATGACGCTCGCCGGGCTCGCCAGGTCGGACGCCTGAAGCGCCCGGAAGGTCACGTGCACCGTGGTCTCGGTGATCCCGTACATGTTGACCAGCCGCGGGCGCTCCTCGCCGTGGCGGGCGAACCAGGGGGCGAGCGCCTGGAGCTCCAGCGCCTCGCCGCCGAAGATCACCCAGCGCAGGGCGAGCGCGGAAGCCGCGCCGTCCCGCGCCAGCGCCGCCTCCTCCGCCCAGAGCAGCTGCCGGAAGGCCGAGGGGGTCTGGTTGAGCACCGTCACCTGCTCCTCGACGAGCAGCCGGTAGAAGCTCTCCGGCGAGCGGCTCACCTCGTAGGGCACGACCACCAGGCGGCCGCCGTAGAGGAGCGCCCCCCACAGCTCCCAGACGGAGAAGTCGAAGGCGTAGGAGTGGAACATCGTCCAGGTGTCCTCGGGGCCGAAATCGAAGCGCTCCTCCGTCGACCGCAGCAGCCGCACCACCTCCGCGTGGCGCACCGCGACTCCCTTCGGGCGACCGGTCGAGCCCGAGGTGAAGATGACGTAGGCGAGGTTCCCCGACGTCGCGGGGATCACGAGTTTTGCCGGGAGCGCGGCCTCCGCCACGGCGCCGGAATCGTCCAGGCGGATGATCCGCACCCCGGCGGGCGGCGCGGGCAGGGCCGCCATCGACCTCTCGTCGGCGAGCACCACCGGCGCCCCGCTGTCGGCGAGCGCCAGGGCCAGGCGTTCGCGCGGCGCCGCCGGATCGAGCGGCACGTAGGCGCCTCCCGCCTGGAGCACCGCGAGGATCGCCACCACCAGCGCCGGCGAGCGCCCGCAGCAGAGCGCGACCGGCACCTCCGGCCCGACCCCCAGGGCCGCCAGGAGTCCGGCGAGCCGGGCGACCCGCCGGGCGAGCTCGCCGTAGGAGAGCTCCGCGTCGCCAGAGCGGACCGCGACCGCCCGCGGCGAGCGCGCCGCCTGCTCGGCAAAGAGGCCGTGGAGCGTCGCCTCTGCCGCATGGCGCTCGACGGCCGTCCCCTCGACGAGGAGCTGGTGGCGCTCCGGCGCGGCGAGCCAGGGCAGGTCGGCGAGCCGGCGCTCGGCCGTGGCGGCGTCGCTCACCGCGGCGGCCAGCGCCTCGAAGTGTCCCGCCAGGCGCTCGATCGTCGAACGATCGAAGAGGTCGCGGTTGAAGCTCAAGGCGCCCGCGAGGCCGGCCTCGCCGCCGGTCAGGAAGACGGTGAGGTCGAACATCGTGGCGTTGAGCTCGACCAGGAACGGATCGGCGGTGAGCTCGGCCAGCGTGAGGCTGCCCTCGAACGCGTTCTGCAGGGTGAACATGACCTGGAAGAGCGGCGTGCGGCTGGCATCGCGCTGGGGCTGGAGCGCCTTGACCAGCTTTTCGAACGGCAGGTCCTGGTGCGCGTAGGCGCCGAGCGCCGTCTCCCGCAGGCGGACGAGGAGCTCGCGGAAGGTCGGCTCGCCCGCGGCGTCGGCGCGCAGGACCAGGGTGTTGACGAAAAAGCCGATGAGATCGCCGATCTCCGGGTGGTTGCGGTTGGCGAGCACCGTCCCCACCGGCACGTCGGTCTGCCCGGAGTAGCGATTTAAGAGGGTGGTCAGGATCGCGAGGAGCGACATGAACAGAGTCGCCCCCTCCGCCCGCCCGGCCCGCGCCAGGGCGACCGTCGCCGGCCCGGCGAGCCGCAGCGGCCGCGCTCCGCCGCGCGCCGTCTGCACCAGCGGACGCGGCCGATCGGTCGGCAGCTCGAGCGTCGCCAGACCAGCGAGCGCGGCGCGCCAGTAGGCGAGCTCGGCGTCGAGGATCGCCTCCAGGCGCTCGCGCTGCCAGACCGCGAAGTCGGCGTACTGGATCGGCAGCTCGGGGAGCGGTGACGGCTCGCCGCGCCGGCCGGCGGCGTAGAGCGCCCCCAGCTCGCGCACGAAGACGCCCATCGACCAACCATCCGAGACGATGTGATGCAGGGTCACGAGGAGAGCCGCTTCGCCGGGAGCGAGGCGGACCAGCGAGGTCCTTAGCAGCGGTCCGTGGGCGAGGTCGAAGGGCCGCAGCGCCTCCTCCCGGGCGAGGCGCGCGAGCTCCGTCTCGCGCTCCCTCTCCCCCACCGCGGCGAGGTCGATCGCCGGCAGCTCCAACTCGACCGCCGGAGCGATCACCTGGAGCGGCTGGCCGGCGACGAAGGTGAACCGCGTGCGCAGCGCCGCGTGCCGGCGGACGATCTCCGCCAGGCTGAAGCGGAACGACCGCACGTCGAGCTCGCCGCGCAGCCGGTAGCCGATCGGGATGTTGTAGGTCGAGCTGCCGGGGTTCAACTGGTCGAGGAACCAGAGGCGCTCCTGGGCGAACGACAGCGGCGCCTCGGCGATCTCGCCCAGCGGATCGATCGGCGGCACCAGCACGCCGCGGCCCGCCGCCCACGCGGCCTCGATCTCGCGGGCCATGCCGGCGACCGTCGGCGCCTCGAACAGCGCCCCGACCTGAAGCTCGACGCGAAACTGCTCGCTCACCCGGGCGACGACCTGGGTGGCGAGCAGCGAGTGGCCGCCGAGGTCGAAGAAGTTGTCCTCGACCCCCACCCGCTCGACGCCCAGGAGGTCGACCCAGAGGCCCACCAACATCTCCTCGATCGGCGTCCGCGGCTCCCCGCCGAGCCCGCGACCCGGGCCGCCCGGCTCGGGCTCGATCCGCGCCAGCGCCTGGCGGTCGATCTTGCCGTTGGTGGTGAGGGGGAGCTTGGGGAGGACGACGAAGGCCGACGGCACCATGTAGTCGGGGAGCGACGCCTGCAGGAAGGCGCGCAGCTCCGCCGACGCGACCAGGACGGAGTCGACGTAGGCGACGAGCGCCCGCCCGCCGGCGGCGCCGACGTAGGGCAAGACCACCGCCGCCCGCACGGCTGGATGCCCGAGCAGCGCCACCTCGACCTCCCCCGGCTCGACGCGGAAGCCACGGATCTTGACCTGCTGGTCGATGCGGCCGAGGAATTCGATCCGGCCGTCGGGCAGGTAGCGCGCCAGGTCCCCCGTCCGGTAGAGCCGCGCTCCCGGCGCCTCCGCCCAGCCGCTCGGCGCCGGGACGAACCGCTCGGCGGTCCGCTCCGGCTGGCCGACGTAGCCGCGCGCCAGGCCCGCCCCGCCCGCGCAGAGCTCCCCGGGTACCCCGATCGGCGCCGGGCCTCCATCCACGTCGAGGAGATAGACCCGCGTTCCCGCGATCGGCCGGCCGAGCGGCACCGGGCCGGCGAGATCGCCGCCGTCGAGCACGCTCTCGCAGCAGGTGAAGGTGGTGTTCTCGGTCGGGCCATAGCCGTTGATCAGCCGCCGGCCGAGGCCCGCCGGCAGCGCCCGCCGCACGTGCGCCACCGACAGCACGTCACCGCCCGCCAGCAGCTGGCGCACCGGCCCCAGCCGCTCCGGACGCGACTCGACCATCTGGTGGAACAGCCCCGCCGTCAGCCAGAGGGTCGTCACCCCGTGGCGCGCCAGGAGATCGCCGATCTCGTCCGGCGACAGCAGCCCGGGCGGCGCGATCACCAGCCGGCCGCCGGTGCACAGCGCTCCCCAGATCTCGAAGGTCGCCGCATCGAACGAGGTGGGGGCGAGCTGCAGCAGCACCTCCGCCGGTCCCAGCGCGGCGAAGCCGCCGCGCACCAGCCGCACGATCGCCCGGTGGGGCACCGCCACCCCTTTCGGCATCCCGGTCGAGCCCGAGGTGTACATGACGTAGGCGAGG
>DASQPA010000481.1:0-17070 GCA_035644215.1 Thermoanaerobaculia bacterium | reverse complement strand
CGCCCCCACCGTGAACATCGAGGGCCTGGTGGCCGGGTATACCGGACCGGGCGGCAAGACCGTGCTCCCCCACAAGGCCGTCGCCAAGCTCGACCTCCGCCTGGTGCCCGACATGACCTACGAGGGCGCCATCGCGGCCTTGAAGGCGCACCTCCAGAAGCACGGCTTCGGCGACGTCGAGGTCAACCCGAGCGGCGGCTACGATCCCACCAGCACCGACGCGAACGCCGCCGTGATCCGCGCCGCGGTCGCGGTCTACCGCCACGCGCACCTCGACCCCATCCTCTGGCCGCGCAACGCGGGCTCCTACCCTGGCTATGTGTTCACCGCCGAGCCGCTCCAGCTGCCCGCCGGCCACTTCGGCCTGGGCCACGGCAGCGGCGCCCACGCTCCCGACGAGTACTTCGTGATCGAGTCGTCCAACCCGAAGGTGAGCGGCTGGGACGGCGCGGTGCGCTCGTTCGTCGACTACCTGCACGAGCTGGCCGTCGTCGCCGCCGCCTAGATAGGGCCGGCCGGCGGCTCGCGCCGGCCCTACCGTTCCTACGGCACTTCGGTCAGCGTGTACACCCCGTTGGCGGGGGTGCCGGCGTAGAGGGTCGCGGAGTGGAGGGGATCGATCGCCAGGGCTCCCGAGAAGCCCTTGAGACCGCCGACTTGGGGGAACCACCGTTTGCCGCCGTCGACGCTCCGGTAGACGCCGCTGAAACGGAACCCGGCGTAGACGGTGGTCGGCGTGCTGGGATCGATCACCACCGCGTCGAGAATGGAATTCGCCGGCAGGCCCCGGTTGACGAGCGCCCAGGTGACGCCGCCGTTGGTGCTCTTGAGCAGTCCGTTGGCGGAGCTCAGATAGAGGACGTCGGCGCGGGTGGGATCGATCACCACGAGGTCCAGCTCGGTCGTCACCCGCTGCCATCCATGATTCAGGGCGGTCCAGGTCGTACCGCCATTGGTGCTCTTCCAGAGGTTGGTGCTCTCGGTGGCGTAGACCACGGACGGCGCCGACGGGGCGACCGCCAGGCTGCGCACGTCGGGCGTGCGGAGCGTCAGGCAGGTCCAGCTCGCCCCTTGGTCCACACTCTTGAAGAGACTGCACTGCGGCGTGCAGGTCGAGTGCGCCGGGAGGTTGATGCCGGCGTACACCACTCCCGGCCCCACCGCGATCGCGCGGAGGAAGGCGGAGGAGGCGCAGTTGGCGGTGACGGCGGGGAGCGCGAGATCCTCCCAGCTGAGGCCGCCGTCCGTGCTCCGCGAAATCTGCTGGTAGGTCTGCGCGTAGACGACCGCCGGGTTGGCCGGATCGAAGACGATCTTCTGCGGCCCGGGCGAGGGGGCGACGGGCTTCCAGGTCGCGCCGCCGGCGGGCCGGCCGCGCTGGATGCCGACCTTGTCGACGCCCGCGAGGACGAAGATCGGCGTCGCCGGACGGACCGCGAGGGCGGTGATGGTCGTGGCGGCGAGCCCGTTCACGAGCGGCTGCCAGGAGGAGGCGCCATCGGTGCTCCTGAAGAGTCCGCTCGCGGTGTTGGCGTAGACGAGGGTCGGCGAGACGGGAGAGACCGCCAGGTCGAATTCATCCGCCTCCACGGCAGGAGCCTGCACGGTGGTCCAGGTCTGCCCGTGATCCAGGCTGCGCGCGGTGCCCGCGTAGACGGCGCCGCCGGGGCCGGTGGCGAGCGGCAGTCCGCCCGGGCCGTCCGCCTCCCAGTGCAGGCCGGCGTCGCGGCTCACGAAAAGGTGCGACGGCTGGTCGTAGTCGGTGCGGATCGCCGCGTAGAGAGTCGTGGGCACCTCGGGATCGAGGGCGATCTGGGTCTCGCCCCGGCCGTCGACGCGGCGCGGCAGGCCAGCGTCCCGGTTGACCCAGGTGACGCCGCCGTCGGTGCTGAGCACGAAGGAGGCCGTGTCGGTGCCGGCGGCGCTGTAAAGGGTCCCGGAGTGCACCGGATCGGCGAGCAGAGAGAAGCCAAAGATGGAGGTTACGGACCGCTGCTGCCAGGTCTTCCCGCCATCGGTGCTCCGCCAGACCCGGGCGGCGAAGCTGGAGGCATAGAGCGTCGCCGGGTTCTGGGAATCGATGACCAGGCTGGTGATCCCACCCGTCGGGGCGTTGGTGGCGGTCTGCCAGGTCGCCGCCCCGTCGGTGCTCCTGAAGACGAGGCCGAGCTCGGTGACAGCGAAGAGATGGGTGGGCTGGTGGGGGTCCAAAGTGAGCGCGACCACCAGATGATTGCCCAGGCCCCGGCTGGCGAGCGTCCAGCTCGCCCCGCCGTCGACGCTCTTGAAGACGCCGCCGTTCGTCCCCGCATAGAGGGTGGTCGGCGTCACCGGATCGATCGCCAGGGTATACACCGGTCCGCCGTTCGGGCCGATCGGCGTCCAAAAGTTGACGCCGGCCTGGAGTGGGGGCGCGCCCGCCGCCACGAGAAGCAGGAAGAGGACGAGCCGGAAGGCGGCAGGCCGCGGCAGACGGTCGAGGGTCATCGCGAGCTCCTCAGGGCAGGGACGAATAGGGTCGTGAGGTCACGACCCTATTCTATGCTGCCAAGGCATGGAATGCGCAAGTCGCCCGGGAGGCCGCTTCAGGGCGCCGGGACCTGGTGCTCCAGGATCGCGTTCCAGACCAGGGGATGGCTGCCGATCGTCGAGCCGCGCCAGATCGGGTTGATGGCGAAGAGCAGCAGGTGGCCCTTGCCGAGCGGCACGTCCACCACCGCGGCGCGGCGGGCCAGCTCGCCTCCATGTTCGAGCAGGCCGGACACCAGGAGGTCGTCGGCGTCGCCGAAACGCACCACGGTGCGCGGGCGCAGCGCCTCGGGGATGACGAAGGGGTTGTGGCGCAGCTCTTCGCCGCGGAGCGGCCGCGCCTCCCAGCGCTCGACTTTCGCCGGCGGGGACGGCGGCGGCGGAGCCGGCCGCCCCTCGGGAGTATCGACCTCCTTGGCGCCGCCGCGACCGGTCGGGCGGTCGCGCTCCTCCTCGGCTCCGCCGCCCACCATCGCCTGGCTGAGCTCGAAGCTCATGCCCTCGGCGCTGTAGACCGAGAGGTGATCGCCCAGGCCGTCGACGATCGGCGAGGTGGGATCGGGGAAGCGCGCGTCGAGCACGCTGCCGACCACCCGGAGGGATTTGGTGTCCGCGACGCGCACGCCGGGCGCCATGCCGGTCGTGACCAGCAGTTGCGCCGTGTCCTCGACGGCGACCAGCAGGCCGCCCTGCTCGACGAACTGGCGCAGGTGATCGAGCCCGGCGAATCCCAGGCCGGGGCGCTGGTCGTCGGTCGAGTCGATCTTGCCGAGGTTCGGCGTCTCCGGCGTCGTCTTCCAGGGCACCGGTTCCCCCCACATCGGCAGGCCGCTGACGATGCGCAGCGGATCGCCGCCGCCCACGGGCGGGAAGAGGATGACGTCGTAGTGGGCCGCGAGGTTGGCGTCGGCCGCGACGTCCTGGGTGCTCATGTAGCGGTAGGGGATCTTCAGCAGGTCGAGGCGCTGGCGCCACCAGCCCTCGGTCTGGGTGTTGAGCCAGCTGTGCAGCAAAGCCAGGCGCGGCTTGGCGACCGGCCGCGTCGCGACACCGGTCGGGACCGCGGCCACCGCCTCGACCGCGACGCCGGCCTCCGCGGCGGCGCGATCGAGATCGTCTTTCGCGATCCCCCGCACCAGCCAGGTTCCCCGCGGATAGTCGTGCCCGCCCGCCTGGAACGGCGCGGCCGCGGCCTCGACCGTGGCGTTTCCCAGCGCGTAGCGGAGGGTGAACATGGCATCGTCCCCGTGCTGGGCGACGAGGAAGACGGGACCGCTGTTCGTGACCCCGCCGCGCAGGCGGACCGGCGCCTCGGCCCGGCGCATCGGCGCCGCCAGCACCTGGCGGTCGGTGACCCGGACGGCCTCGGTGTCGAACAGCGCGTCAAAGCACCAGCCGGTGTCGTCGTAGGGGGTTTTCTGCGGATCGTCCGGGCTCCAGTACTGGCGGTCCAGGAGGGCGTCGGCGGCGCGGCTGTAGGGCTGGTCCATGCGCACGACATAGCTGCCGGCCGGGAAGGTCCGCGTGGCGGGCGCCTTGTCCTTGGGCGCCTCCTTGGGCTCCGTGACCTTGGCGGCGCTCTTGTCAGCCAGCTTGTCCGGGCTCGCCGGGCTCGGCACGGTCACGGTGAACGCCCGGTCGGCGCGCGAGACCTCGACGTGCTGTAGCTGCAGGATGCGGAGCAGCTCGGCCTGCGCCCCCGGCCGCCGGTCGTCGGCGGGCAGGACGTAGGCCGCCGGCCCCTCCTTCTCCGGCTTGGCGATCGAGCGCTTGCTCTTTTCCCAGAAGTTCCGCAGCAAGAGCTCACGGTTCTCCGCCACGAAGGCCAGGGAGACGAGAAGGCCGGTCTCCTCATAATTGTTGTTGTTGCGCTGCGACCAGGAGACCTTCCGGTACGGCGGGTCCTGGCGATACCAGGTGCGCGACGTTTCGCCGGGCCGGATCTCGCGCGTCTCGGTGTCGGCACCGCCGTTGCCGAAGGTCTCGTAGAGCCGCGACACGCCGTTGTGCATCGCCGCGAGGAACATCAGATAGCCCGGGCTCCAGGTGTCGAAATCGCCGTGGGCGAAAACCCCCGGCATCCCGAACTTGCCCATCTGCGCCACGTTGGTCCAGCCGAAGAGCTGCCACTCGTTGGTGAGGATGGGATCGACCCAGGCGTTGTAGGGGCCGTCGCCCACCGTGTTGTCGTAGAGGAACGGCACCGACTCGTGCAGGTCGTGGAGCACCTGGGCATGCCAGCCGAGATAGGTGTCGAGCACCTGCCGAGAGAGCGACAACGTGAGCCCCATGGCGTCGCGGTTGTTGTCGTGCGCGACGTAGTGGCCCCAGTACGCCAGGCGCGGGTTCGCCTTGGGATGCGCCAGATGCCAGCGGTAGACGTCCACCATGCGGTCGCGGCCGTCGACCTCGACGACCGGCGTGATCAAGGTGATTACGTGCTCGCGGATCGCTTGGATGTACGGGCTCTCGTCGACCGCCAGCCGGTAGGCGAGCTCCATGAGCGCGGTGGGGGCGCCGGTCTCGGGAGAATGGATGGTGCCCGTGATGTAATAGACCGGCACGCTCGCCGTGATCAGGCTCTCGGCGCGCGCGTCGTCGAGCTTCAAGACCCGCGGGTCGGCCAGCTGCGCCAGCCGCGCGTCGTTTTCTTTCTGCTGCGCGAGGTTCGCCTCCGAGCTGACCGCCACCGCGATCCGCTCGCGCCCCTCCTCGCTCGTCCCGATCGAGATCACCCGCACCCGCGGGCTCGCCGCGGCAAGCATCCGGAAGTAGCGATGGACCTCGGCCGTGTAGGGCAGAATCCCCGGTGCTCCGGCGACGTCGCCCAAGACCGCGCTCGGGCTCGGCACGGTCGCCGAGGCCGGCAGGTAGTCGGTGAGCGGCGAGTTGAACTCGGGCGCCGTCGTATATTTGCGGATCTTCGCCGTGGCATCGGCATCGACGGGCAGCTCGCGACCGGGCGCGAGCACGGCCGGAACGCGGGTCTGGGCGGCCAAGGGAGCCACGAGACCGGTCGCGAAAAGCAGAACGGCAAGAGCGAATCGACGCATCAGGAATCCTCCGGGACGAGAGACGGATCGTGAACCCGGGCATCCTATCTCGATCTCGCCCGGTTCCGGCCGCCCGCGGCGCGCCCGCGGCGATGGATTCCGGCGTCGACGCCGCGGCTTGTAGAGCGCGAGGACGGCGACCGCCTCCTCCGCGGCCAGGAGGCCCTTCGACCTGATGCGCGCAGTCAGGTATACTTACTATGCGCATAGGAGGTCTCCCCAATGGCACGGATGAATGTGGCTTTCGCAGACTCTCTTCTTGAGGACTTCCGGCATCTGGTCCCGGCGCGCCAGCGCAGTCAGTTCATCGCCGAGGCGGTTCAGGCCCGGCTGCTGCAGTTGAAGCAGGAAAGGGCGGCGCAGGCGGCGGCTGGAGCCTGGAGCGAGGAGGGCCGGAGAGATCCGGACGAGGAGATTCGAGAAATCCGCCAAGCGTGGGCGACTCGGGACCTCCCTCGCGAAGACACCCATGGCTGACCTTCTCCTGGACAGCGATGTCGTGATCTGGCATCTGCGGGGCAGGAGCTCGGTCGTCGAACGTGTGCTCGCCCTGGCTCGGAGTGGACGGCTGGGCCTGTCCGCCATCACCCGCGCGGAGGTCCTACTGGGTATGCGCGAGCCAGAGCGCAAGGCGACTCTCGATTTTCTGAACGCCTGTCAGACTTTATCGGTGGATGCTACCGTCGCGGAGCAGGGCGCCGAGATCCTCCGCTCTTTTCGCGCCAACGGTGTCACCATCTCACTCCCGGACGCGCTGATCGGAGCTACCGCGCTCGGCAGAGAGATCCCCCTGTACACCTGCAATCCCCGTCACTACCCGATGCCCGGCTTGGATCTGCGGAGCGTTGCGGCGTAGTCAAACTCTGGGAGTCCCCCGGGTCCTGTCTTGTGGACTACGGAGTGATCCAGTCGAAGTTCCGATGCAACTGGCGAGGAGAACACGCCGGGATGGAGTTGGTCGTGCTGCCAAAAAGCTAAAGGGCCAGGACCCGCTAACGCAGTTCCCAGCCCCGAGCGTCATCATAGACAGGCGTACACTCTTTCGTCAAGTGGGCTTCTTCAAGAGCAACTCGCCGCCGCCAGATCCGCCACCTCTCGGCCGCCTCAATGTGCAATCCTCTTGAAGCACTTCTTACATGCCGGTTCGGGGACGACCCGCCGCTTCCGCTCTCTCACGGTGTCCGCCACTGACGCGAAGAGCCCACTCATGCTCCTCGGCGGAGAGAGGGCGAGGGTCGTCCACGAACACCGTGCCATAGGGGATCTCTTCTTTGAGATCCGCCGCCTGCCAGCCCACGAAACGGCGTGAGAGGACGCTGACCTCGGTGGCGTTGAGCTCCCAGAGATCCATAATGACGTCGCGGACGAGATCGATCTCCTCGGGCTTGAAGCCGGAAAGGTCGGGCTCCCGCAGCGCGATGAGCTTTCTCAGATTCTTACCATGATAGTAGCGGTCCGCCCAGACGCAGGCCCGCTCCTCTTCCAGATCGCGGAGGACGGGAACGAATCGCTTGGGCGCGGGGCCGTTCTCAAGCCTCTCATAAACCTCGCCTGAGATCGAGGCTCCCAACTCTTCATACGCGCGGAAGTCGGAGTAGAAGAGAATCTTGCTCAACTTCGTCGCGCTGCACTTAGGATCTGCCTCACACCGTCTCGCGACATACAGGATCAGCTCGCGGAATTTCTGAACATTGGTGCGCATGGCATCTCTCTGTCGTGTGTGAGCCGGCGGGCGGTTCCCTGTGGAAGCGAAGCCTTAGGCGCCGCTCTCTTCGCCGTCCGCAAACAGCAGCAGCTGGGGGTCGGAGTTGCCGGTCGCAGTGCTCTTGGACAGTGCAAGATCTATGAAGCGCTCCATAACGTCCTTCTTGAAGGGGCGGTAGAGCACAGTATAGGTGTCGCCTTGGTCGGGAGGCTTGGCATACTTGTAGCCGACCAGCCTGTCGAGGGCCTTGCGCACCCACGACTGCTTGGGGAACTCAACTGATCGAACGTCGATTGGCAGCGTCGCCGAGCCGAAGGCGCGCTGCAGCTCAAGCGTTAGCTCCGCTACAGAGACCCGAAGCGGAAAGGCATTGAGGGCCTCGTCGATCTTGAGGTCACCGAGGAGGCTCGGAAAGACACCGGACCAAAGTTCGGTGAGCAGTAACTCTGTTGGGGGCTCGGAGTCGTAGTAGTGAAGGCTAGGATACGACGTAAGCACTCGCTCGAACGGGATCTGGACTCCTGATGCTAGCCTTGGATGAAGCTCGGCATCGCGCAGAGCCCCATACTCCAAGCGGAAAAAGTAGTACAACTCTGTTTCCATGGAAGTGGAGAACTCCACTACGGCGCTGCGAGGGCCCACAGCGGCCGGGTCGGTCCTCAAAGCTTCTTGGAGGTACTGGATAAACAGGCGACTCCGCGAGTGATGAAGCAACAGAAGAGCATTGTACTCCGGCATCTGCTGGTCCTGCGTCCACCAGCCGGTCAGGAAATCGTCGTACTTCCTGAGCTGCTCAAGAAAACTTGCCCAGGTTTGTTGGTTCTTAGGGAGCGACTTTTTCGCTTCCGCGACGATCCCAAACGTCGCCGACTTCTGCGACACCAAATCGGGAGTAATCTCTGTGTTTGGCGCAATACGATTTGTAGCTGATGTCTGCATCCTGCGCCCCACGCCGAAACTCGCGCCCTCGCGTTGACTACTTCCGTCATGCACGACGAAGGCAGCGAATGCCATCAGCGCTGAAACCGTCTGCTGATAGTTGTCAGCGCGGTCCAGGTACTTACGACGTTGTTGATCCGCGTTCATAGTTGGCGATATCACCTTCTCTGAAGTAGTCAAATATGTAGTGCACAAGGCGCTCGCATGCAGCCTCTGACGCACGGAGCCCAGGTACTAGAACAAGGCGGCCCGGTGGCAGAGCCCAAACATCGAAGGACGAATAGTCGAAGAGATCCGTGACGCGAAGATGGGCATAAGGATTGCCGTGCTGCACCGCATGCATGGACCTGGGGTACCTGGAAAGCGTGGCGACGAGAGACCTGACGATCTCAACATCGTTGAAGAGGGGCTTGGAGTAGTTAATTGCGAGAGGATGCGGTCTGTAATGGGCTTCACGAAGGCCACGACCCGAGTAGAACTGTAGTTTTGAAAAGCCCACTTGGGCCACCTCGCGAGCTACCGTGTTGTAGGCAAGAGAAAGGCTCCCCGTTACTTCGACCTCCCCGTACTTTCTGATCTTGCATGTAGCCTTCGGTACAACGTGCGTGACGTTGTCAAAGCGAGGAAAGAACTCTAGATCAATGGATGTGATTAGCTGTCTGCGGTCGCTCACGTGAAGCAAGGCGCCATCCAATTCTTCGTCTGTCCACTCTCGTACAGAGCGCCGGGCCTTTCCTTCTGGAGTGGCGATTTCCTCTTTGGCGGTAAACGAACGTACTCGAACGTCGTGATCTGTCTCGCGACGCAAGGCCTTGGCAGACGTTACGAGCTCGGCTTGCGACAGCAGCACGGGCACAAGGCGGGGGTAAGCGAAGCGCAGCTCACGTTTGATGGCAGTCCACTGAGGCGTGTTCGAGACAGTCAGGACGGCTTGGACCTTACTGTCTATGCCGTCGAAAGGCACAACCGTGAAGGGAATATCACCTGTGGTTGTGCCACGCTGGCCTTCTAGAGGGCGAATGAAGAAGGATGTGGCCTCGGGGGCGAAGGGATGCACTGTGTAGCTACCGGCCGCGAGATTCGCGATCGCCGTGAGTGGGCTTGGGTCGGAGTAGACAACCTTGAGGCGCGCTTTGTAGGGCGCTGGCAGTGCGGTTTCGGAGAGTCTACGGAGTATCTCGGCGGGGGACCCCTTGCCCATCGAGGCGCGGAGGAATTCCGCGAAGCGCTTGCGGTGCGTGAGGGAGAGCGGCGGCGGCATACTGCGCCTCAGAGTCTACAGGGCGAAACCAAGAGCGGTCCGGGCGACCCTATGTGTGAGCGATAGCGCCCATCGCTCGGCTGTGCGGTCTTAGTGTCACCTATTGGTCGGAAACGTCTGCCCGTTGCGGCTTGCATGAGCTATCTTCCTGTGCACGTTTGACTTGCCGACACTCTATCCTGCCTCAGGATCAGCGTCAACATTGGAGAGAGGGTCGTATAAGCGGAGCGGTCGGTGGGAGTGCCCGCAGACGCTTACCAGGCACAGGGGCTGCACGTTTGTTGAATCGTGCAAGAGTTACTCGTCGTACCGGACCGTAGGCCCCCAGGGTAGCCAGGCAACGCAGGCAGTCAGCCGACGACCGAATGATGGTAGCCGATGACCGACGACAGTCAGCCCATGACCGAACGACGGTAGCCTATGCATCTCCTCAAGGTGCGGCGTAGTACTCGGATACAGACGCGATCCCGAGACAACGGGCCATTGTCCGCAGATATGGCCCAGATCCCGAGACAACGGGCCAGCGCCCGCAGATACAGCCCAGATCCCGAGACAACGGGCCAGCGTCCGCAGATACAGCCCAGATCCCGAGACACTGGGCCATTGTCCCCAGATACGGCTCAGATCCCGAGACAACGGGCCGTTGTCCCCAGATACGGCCCAGATCCCGAGACAATGGACCATTGTCCCCAGATACAGCTCAGATCCCGAGACAACGGGCCATTGTCCGCAGATACGGCTCAGAATGGACCAGCGCCCGCTTTGCGCTGGAGCTCACGCTCCGCCACAGGAGTTTCCGAAACGCGAAGCTGGATGGGGGGACGCCGCTCTACAAACAGCTGGCCGCCGCCAACTCCGCCACCGCGCCCACCGCCACCGGTCCCAGCGAGATCTTGGGGTCGGCCGTGCGCAGGAAGTGCCAGCGGAGATTTTCCCCTTGGGGGACGAAGACCTCGGGCCGGATCTTCGCCTCGAAGCGGCGGAGGACGCCGCTCAGGGTCTCGCCGCGGGCGGCGGCTTCAATGGCGTCGGCGGCGTCGCTACCGGCTTTGCTGATGTAGGTCTGCCAGATGGCCTCGCGGATCGAGACCGAGCCCAGGGAGACGTTCGGCATCTTCTTTACTCCGCGCTGGAGGAGCGCGATCTTCTCTTTGAGGCTCCGCTCGTCGTCCATCGCCTCGCGCTGCCAGGGGGTGTACGGCTTGGGCACCAGGACGCTCGCGCCCAGGTGGATGTTGCCGATGATCCCGGTTTTCGCGGCCTCTTCGAGCAGGGCGGCGCGGGCGCGGGCGGCGAGGTCCAAGATGCCCTGGACGTCTGCCATCGTCTCGCCCGGCAGGCCGACGATGAAGTAGAGCTTCAACTGGGTGAAGCCGTGGCGGAAGATGAGGCGGATCTTCTCCAAGAGGAAGTCGTTCGAGATCGGCTTCCCCATCTTGATGCGCAGCTCGTCGGTGCCGGTCTCGGGGGCGAGGGTGATCGAGCGGTCGCCCGAGGCGTGGAGGGCGGCGAGCACCCCGGGGGTGACCGCCGGGATGCGGATCGAGGAGACCGAGGTGCGGAAGCCCAGGTCGTTCGCTGCCAATAGAATGGGCTCGATGTCCGGATGGTCGCCCACCGCCGTGGCCACGAAGCCGAGCTGGTCGGTCACCGAGCGGGCGCGGTCGAGCGAGGCGAGGATCGCGTCCGTGGGGTGCCAGCGGAAGCGGCCCATGCCGAAGGTCGCCCAGCAGTAGCGGCACTTCTCCGGGCAGCCGCGCGACATCTCGATCAGGAACTTGTCGGCGAACTCGGTTTTCGGGGTGACGATCGAGGTGGTGGGGAGATAGCCCGGCTCCCGCATCTGCGCCTCGGTCAATTCCAGCTTGTGGAGCTTCGGGAAGCCCTCGCCCGCCCCTTCGGGGTGGTGCCAGCTGGGCACGTAGAACCCCGGCTGGTGGGCCAGCCGCTCGAGCACCGCCTCGCGGCCGTCCTCTTCCTCCAGGGCGGCGAGCAATCCCGGAAGGACGTTCTCGGCCGCGCCGAGGGCGAAGGCGTCGACGAATTCGGCCATGGGGAGCGGGTTGATGGCGGCGCAGGAGCCGCCCATCACCACCACCGGGTCGTGCGGCCGGCGCTCGGCGCGGCGCAGCGGGATACCGGCGCGGTCGAGCATCTGGAGGAGATGCACGTAGTCCTGCTCGAAGGAGACCGAGAAGGCGATGCAGCGGAAGTCGTTCAGCGGCCGGTCCGCCTCGACCGAGAGCGGCATGCCGGATAGGTGCGAGCCATCGGTGAAGAAGCGCTCGGCCACCCACTCCGGCCGGGCGTGGACCAGCTCATGGACCCGCTGGAACCCCAGGCTCGACATGCCGACGTGGTAGGAGTTGGCATAGGCGAGGGCCAGCCGGTGCCGTCCGTGGCGCGCGAAGCGGGTCACGGGCCGCTCGGCGGCGCGGAAGGGAGACCAGTCCTGGAGGCGGGATTTCTTCATACAAAGCCAAGCAACAGAACGGCCGGGAGGGGGCCGGCATTCCGCAGGCCCCCCTACCCGCTGACCTTCCCCACCGCGTGCACCTCCACCTTGACCGCCTTCTCGACCCGCAGGAGGAAGACGCTGGGGTCGGTGAGCCCCCATTCCACGTAGGGGATGGTCAGCATCCCGGAGGCGGTCACATGGTCGTCCTTGGCGATGGCGACGACGGGCAGGGCGATCACGTGGCTCGCGCCGTGGAAGTCCAGGGTGCCGTGGAGCTGGATCTCGCTCCGCCCCTCCCGGTGGAGCTCGCCGTCGACGCGCTCGACGTGGAGGACGGCCTGGGGGAAGCGGGCGGTTTCGAGGATCTTCTCGTGCATCTTCTTGTCGCGCCGCTCGTTGCCGGTCTGGGCGCTGGTCATGTCGATGACGATCTCCCCCGACGCCTTGCCGGTCGCGAGTTCGAGCTGGATCTTCCCCGCCGACACCTGGATCGTCCCGTCGACCGAGTGCAGGGTGGCGCCGAAGCCGAAGGTGAGCCGGGTGGCCTGCGAGTCGAGGTCGAAGGTCAGGGTCTGGGCCGCCGCGGGGGCGGCGAGCGACAGGCCGGCCATCACCAGGAGCAGGAGAAGAGTCGTGTTCCGAAGCCGAGGCATGGCAGTTCTCCCTTCCAAAGCAAAACGTAGAAAGAATGACCCACCGCGTCAGGCGGTGCGGGCGACCAGCCGCCAGGCGAGGCGGAGGGCGCCGTCGAAACCGAGCCGCCGCGGCGGCAGCGTGCGGCCGTGAATGCCCAGGAGGCGCGAGAAGAGGGCCGGCTCGGCGGCGAGCGCCGCCACCGCCCGCCGGCGCAGAGCCGGCCGCCGCTCGCAGGCGAGGACCAGGCCGGTGACGAAACCGGGCAGGCGGCCGATCCGGCGGTGCGCGGCGGCGTAGCGGGCGAGGTCGCCGGCGGCGCCGCCGGCGATCACCGCGACCAGAGCCGACGCCTGGTGGAACGCCACGGCGAGCCCCTCGCCGGTGATGGCGTCGAGATACCCCGAGGCGTCCCCCACCAGGGCCACCCGGCCGCGGACCACCCCGCGGACCCGCTGGGCGAGCGGTCCGGCCCCGCGGTCGCGCGAGGTGGCGGGCACCCCGGCCACCCGGGCGGCGAGGGCCGGGAAACGGCCGAGCAGGTCGTCGAAGCCATGCGTCGGACCACTCCACAGGAGGGCGATCCCCACCTCTTCCGGGGAGACCGGGGTGACGTAGGCCTCGCACTCCGGTCCCCAGTGGACCTCGACCAGGTCGCTCCAGGGGGCCAGGGCGTAGTGCCGGCGCACCCCGAAGCGGCGCCTTCCCGGCGGGACCGGCTCTCCTTCCAGCCTCGTCCAGCGCCGCACAGCGGAAAGGAGTCCGTCCGCTCCTACCACCCAATGGGCTTCGACCGGCCCCTCGTCGGTCTCGACCCCCGCCCACCAGAGCCCGCGCACCGGGGTGCCCCAGCGCAGCTCGACCCCCACCTCGGCGGCGCGGGCGACGAGGGCCTGGTGGAGGGCGAGCCGCCGCACCCCGAGCCCCCCGCGACCGGGGAAAATGCCTTCGGCGACCACCGGGCCGTCGACGTAGCGGATGCCGCGGATCGGGTGGCTGGCGCCGGGGGGCAACTGGACCCCGAGCTCGGCGAGCCGCGCCGCGGCATCCGGCATCAGCCCCTCGCCGCAGGCCTTCTCGATGGGCGGCTGGCGGCGGTCGAGGACCACCACGGAGAGCCCGGCGAGCCGCGCGCCGATCGCGGTGGCGAGCCCGGCCGGCCCGCCGCCCACGATCGCGACGTCGAAGGCATCCATCCTCTCAGCCATCCGCTCCTCCGCGCCGCTGGAGTCGGGTGCGGGCGTAGGCCAGCTGGGAGCGCGCCACGGCGCCGGCCAGGCGGAGGGTGGTCACCTTCTGGGGCGGTTTGAGCTCCCCCTCCAGGTAGAGGCGCAGGGTTTCGCTCCGCCGCAGCTTGCCCGACGAGGTGCGGGGGAGGGTCCCCGGCGCGAGGACCACCACGTGATCGACCGCGAGGCCGGTGGCGCCGAGGACGGCGGTGCGGCAGGCCTCGGGGAGAGCCGCGATCTCCTCCTCCGGCGCGCCCCGCCGCCGCTCGACGAAGAGGGCCAGCTCCTCGCCCGGCGCCTCCTCGGGCAGCCAGCTCGCCGCCACGACACAGCCGGCGCGTACTCCCGCCACCCCCTCGACCGCGCGCTCGACCTCCTCCGGCGAATGGTTGCGGCCGTGGAGGAGGATGACGTCCTTGGCCCGGCCGGTGAGATAAAGCTCGCCGTCCAGGAGGAAACCCAGGTCGCCGGTGTCGAGCCAGCCGTCGCGGAGCGCCTTGGCGGTCGCCTCGGGGTCATCCAGATAGCCTTCCATGAGCGACGGCCCGGTGGTCCAGACCCGCCCCACCCCACCCTCGGCGAGATTCTTGCCGTCGACCCCCACGATGCGGAGCTGGAAGCCGGGGATCGGTCTCCCCACCGAGACGATCTCCCGGCCGGATTGCGCCGGGGGGACCGGCCGCGCCACCCCCTCCCGCGCCAGCCCCTCGCGGTCGAAGCGGCCGATCCGGTAGGGCCGGCCGATCGGGGAGAAGGCGACCGCCAGGGCCGCCTCGGAGAGCCCGTAGACCGGGGTGAGCACCCCGGGCTTCAGGCCGTAGCGCGAGAAGCGCGCCTCGAAGGCGTGGAGCACCGAGGGGACGACCGCCTCGGCGCCGTCGAGCGCCACCACCCAGGAGGAGAGGTCGACGCCCAGGAGCTCGCTGTCGGCGATGCGGCTGGCGCAGAGGGCATAGGCGAAATTGGGGGCCGGCGAGATGGTCGCCCGGTAGCGCGAGAGGGCGCGCAGCCAGAGGGCCGGCCGGGCCACGAAGTGCTCCGGCCCCAGGAGGGTGAGCGTGGCGTCGCGCTCCAGGGCCGGGAAGACGCAGCCGATGAGCCCCATGTCGTGGTAGAGCGGCAGCCAGGAGACCCCGCTGTGCCGGACCTCCTTTGTATCCGGCCAGAAGCCGTTCAGCACCTCCACCTGGGCGAGGATGGCGCGGTGGGAGAGGGCGACGGGCTTGGGATCGACCGTGGTGCCGGAGGAGAACTGGACGAGGGCAAGGTCGGCGGCGGCGACCGGCACGGGCCGCGGGGCGGCGGCCGGCAGCTCTCCGATCGTTCGGCAGCCCAGGGCGGGCCGGGCCGCGGCCACGGTCTCGCCCAGGATGCGCTCGACCCGGCGGTCGGCGAGGACCAACCGCGCTCCCGCCCGGGTCAGCATGCGGGCGGTGCGGTCGAAGTACTCGGCGAGCCGGCCGAGCCGGACCGGCGGGTAGAGGGGGACCGGCACGGCACCGGCCAGGAGGGCGCCGAAGAAGCCGGCGAAGAAGTCGGGGCCGGTGGGGAAGACCAGGGCCACCCGGTCGCCCGGCTGGATCCCCAGCTCCTGGAGCCCGCCGCAGGCGGCGAGCGCGCGCTCCCGCACCTCGGCCCAGCCGAGGAAAGTGGCCTGCTCGTCGCGGCCGACGAAGCGCAGGCCGCCCTCCGGCGCCCGGCCGGCGGCGGCCAGGAGGTCGTTCAGAGTCTCAGCCGGCAAGCTTCCTCCCCACCACCCGGACCAGGTCGGAGACGGTCTCGATCCCCGCCTCGTCCTCCTCGTCGAGCCGGACCTGGAAGTGGTTCTCGACCTCGGCGGCCAGGGTGAGCAGGCGGATCGAGTCGAGGCGCAGGTCCTCGACCAGGCGCATCCCGGGGGTCACCGGTCCCTCCCAGCCCAGATGGTCGCGGGCGACGGTGGCAATGCCTTCGAGGATTGTGGTCTCCTGGTGCGTCAGGCTCATGCCCCTCCCACTTCTCTTAGTCCCAAAACGACTGCCGGGGTTCATTCAATTCTGCTGCCAACGTTCCGGCGGGGCAGGAGGCGCGGCCGGCCGGCGAAGACGGCGCCGTAGCTCGACACCTCCGAGAGGGCCTTCTCCTCGGCGGCGATCCGCACCCGGAGCAGGAGGGCGTTGGCCAGGCTGAAGACGACGGCCGTCCCCCAGGCGGTGTGGACCAGGGGGAGGCTCAGGATCTCGACGATCACCGCCAGGTAGTTGGGATGGCGGGTGAAACGGTAGGGGCCGCCCGTGATCGGCGCCGCCCCGGGAAGGACGAGGACGCGGGTGGTCCAGCGCTCCCCCAGGGTGGCGATCACCCAGTAGCGCAGCGCCATGGCCCCCAGGAAGGCGAGGAGCGACACCGCCCCCAGGAGCGGCAAGAACGGCCGGCCGAGAAGCCAGACCTCGAGCGGGCAGGCGACGAGCCAGGCGGTATGGAGGAGGACCATCCAGGGATAGTGCCCGGCCCCGACCTCGACGGCGCCGCGGGCGAGGAGGCTCTTGCGGTGCCGGTCGGCGATCCGGATCTCGACCAGCCGGGCGACCGCGGCGAGGGCGACCAGGAAGGTATAGAAGACGCGGCTGTCGAGCCCCGAGGTCATGCCGATCTACCAGCGGAGCAGCACCAGCTCCGAGCAGAAGCCGGGACCCATGGCGAGGAGCATGCCGAAGCTGCCCGGCGGCGGCCGGTGGGAGGCGAGGGTCTCTTCGAGGACCAGGAGCACCGAGGTCGAGGAGAGGTTCCCCACCTCGCGCAGGCTCTTCCAGGTGACGTCGAGCGCGCCATCCGGCAGCTCCAGGGTCTCCGCCATGGCCTCCAGCACCTTCGGCCCCCCGGGATGGCAGACCCAGGAGACGACGTCCTTCCGGGTGAGACCCTGGTCGGCGAGGAAGGCGTCGACGTCCTCCCGCAGGTGGTCGCGCACCACCTGCGGCACGTCGGCCGAGAGGACGATGCGAAATCCCTCCTCCGAGATGTCCCAGCCCATCACCCGCTCGGAATCGCGGTAGAAAATCGAGCGGCTGGCGACGATCGTGGGACCCATGGCCCCCCTGGCCCCTGTCGCCGGGCGCTCGTCGCCGACGACGAGGACCGCCGCGGCGCCGTCGCCGAACAGGCCGGAGGCGATGAGGTTGGGGATCGACAGGTCCTCCGATTGAAGGGTGAGCGAGCAGAGCTCGACCGAGAGGAGGACCGCCACCTGGTCCGGGTAGGCGCGGACGTAGTCGGCGGCGCGG
>DASQPA010000480.1:0-4295 GCA_035644215.1 Thermoanaerobaculia bacterium | reverse complement strand
CGGTAGGGATCGTGGAACATGGAGCGGCCGGCGGTCAGGCTGCGCGGCTCGAAGAGCACGAGGAGCCGGCGGCCGGGGTAGCGCTGGCGCAGAGCCCCCAGGGTCTTGTCGACCGCCGTCGGGTGGTGGGCGAAGTCGTCGACCACGGAGACGCCGCGCGCCGTCCCCAGCTCCTCCAGTCGGCGCTTGACGCCGCGGAAGCGGGAGAGGGCGTCGACCACCGCGGCGACCGGCAGGCCGTCGTGCCGGGCCGCCGCCCAGACCGCGAGGGCATTGGCCACGTTGTGCTCGCCGGCGAGCGGCAGGGTGACCTCCACCTCGCCGGCCTCGGGGTCCGCGACGCGGAAACGGCTGGCGTCGGGGCGGGCCTCGATCTCCCCCAGGGGATGGAGGTCGTTGCCCGGATCGAGGCCGTAGAAGAGGACCGGGCAGCGGGCGCGCGCCGCGAGCTGCCGCACCTCGGGGGTGTCGCCGCAGGCCGCCACGTAGCCGCCCGCGGGCAGGAGGTCGAGGAGCTGGGCGTAGGCGGCGCGGAAAGCCTCCGGGCTCGGGTAGAGGTCGGCGTGGTCGTACTCGACGCTGGTCAAGAGCAGCGTCTCCGGCTGATAGTGGAGGAACTTGGGGCCGCGGTCGAAGTAGGCGGCGTTGTACTCGTCCCCCTCGATCACGAAGCGGTCGCCCGTCCCGGCATGGAAGCTCGCCGGCAGGTCGCGGGGGACGCCGCCGATCAGGTAGCCGGGGTCCTGGCCGCAGGCCGCCCACACCCAGGCGGCCATGGCGGTGGTCGTCGTCTTGCCGTGGGTCCCCGCCACCACCAGGGAGCGGCGCCCGGCGAGGAAGAAGCGGGAGAGCGCCTGCGGCATGGAGAGGATGGAGAGGCCCAGCCGCTCGGCCTCGACCGCCTCCGGGTTGTCGCGGCGGATGGCGTTGCCGATGACCACGAGGTCCGGCCGGGGGGTCAGGTGGGCGACGTCGTACCCCACCGAGGGCTGGATTCCGGCCCGTTCGAGGAGGGTGCTCATCGGCGGGTAGAGCGGCCCGTCCGTCCCCCGCACCCGGTGGCCCTGCTCTTGCAGCAGGCAGGCGAGCGGAGCCATCCCCGTACCGCCGACGGCCATGCAATAGATGTCGAGGGCGTGGTCCGGCTTTATCATGGGGCGGCCAGAGTGTAGCATTACCCGCACGTACCGCCCGTTCATCTCAAAGGAGTTTGTCCGTATGAAACGTCAAGTCACGACTGCCATTTTGACACTCTGTGCCCTCGTGGCCCTGGTTGCGATCACCGCGATCGCCGCGACCCCCGCGACGCTCTTCGCGCAGGGCACCGCGGCCGGCAAACCCAAGGCGGTCGCCGTCGAACCGGTCGTGGACGTGGGGACGATCGCCAAGGGCGACAACGTGACGCACGATTTCGTGATCAAGAACGAAGGCGCCGCGACGCTCGAGATCACCCAGGTCAAGCCTGCCTGCGGCTGCACGGTCGTCAGCTTCGACAAGACGATCGCCCCGGGCAAGAGCGGCGTCGTGCACACGGTGGTCGACACCGTCACCTTCAACGGCCCCATCGCCAAGGGGGTCACGGTCTACACCAACGACCCCGAGACCCCGCAGATCGACCTCACGGTCAAGGCCAAGGTGGAGCCCTACATCTACGTCCGGCCGGGCTACGCGCGCTACATCGTCGTCCAGGGCGAGCCGCAGGACGGCAACATCGCCCAGACCCTCTGGGCCTCGGACGGCACGCCGTTCGACGTCCTCTCGGTCGATTCGCCGTTCCCCGCCCTCAAGGTCAACTTCCGCGAGGCGACGGAGAAGGAGCGGGTGGCGGAGATCAAGGGCAAGCAGTGGCGGGTGGAGACGCTGCTGTCGAACGACGCGCCGGTCGGCCCGCTCGCCAACTACGTGACGGTCCACACCAACCACCCGAAGCAGAAGCTGGTGCAGATCCCCATTTCCGGCTTCATCCGTCCGGTCATCGCGGTGACTCCGCCGGTCGCCGACTTCGGCAAGGTCGACTTGAAGGAGCCCTTGAAGAAGGCGCTCTTCGTGCGCAACTTCGCCACCGAGTCGATCAACGTCACCAAGATCGACAATAGCGTCAAGGGGATGGACGCGCAGCTCGAGCCGGTCACTGCCGGGCGCGAGTACCAGGTCCGCCTGACCCTGAAGCCCGAGATGAGCAAGGGTCCGTTCAACGGCAAGATCACCGTCCACACCGACAGCCCGAAGACCCCGACCGTCGAGGTCGAGGTCAAGGGCGTCGTGCTGTAGAGCGGGCGGAGCGCGTCCCCCTCTCCCCTGCTCCCTTAGCCGCCAAGCTGTGGGAGGGCGGGGGTAGGAGGCTGTCGAGGAGGGCCCGGCCCCGCCGGAGATGAATCTCCGGGCGGAGGACCGGCCGAGGAGAACGCCGCCAATCAGGGCACCGGTGCGTTAGCGCTATGCCCCTCGTCCCCCTCTCTCCTACTCGTAGGGAGGAAATGATGTCCAATCCTGATTCTCGCGTCACGATCCACATGGCGGCGAGCCTCGACGGCTTCATCGCTCGCAAGGACGGGCGCGTCGACTGGCTCGAAACCTCCGACGAATTCGCCGGCGGGGACACCCTGGAGCCAGGATTCGTCGAGGCGTTCCTCAAGACGATCGACTGCTACGTCATGGGATCGCGCACCTACGAGACCGCGCTGCGATTCGAATCCCAGGGGTTCGGGTGGTCGTACGGCGACAAGCCCACCTTCGTCCTCACTCATCGCGATCTGCCACGGACCCGGGATACCGTCGAGCTCCACTCTGGCGATCTCGCGCCGTTCGTGAACGAGCGCCTGCGACCCCGGTTCCGTTCCATCTGGTTTGTGGGCGGCGGCATGGTCGCCGCCGAATGCCTTCGCCTCGGGCTGGCCGACGAAGTTCGCTATTCGATCCTGCCGATCTTGATTGGTGAGGGGATCCAATTCTTCGAGAAGCTCGACCGCGACGTCGCCCTCCACTTGGCGGAGGTCAAAGCCTACAAGAACGGTATGGTGGAGCTTCGTTACGAGGTGCGAGGGCCTCGCCCATGAGACGCACGTGGACGATCCTTGGCGTTGGCGATGTACCTGGCAGCTGTAAGTGGTACCAGTCGCTGCTGGGCCTGCCGGAGGCGGCTCCCGCCCACGACCACTTCGGGCAGATCCTCGACTCGGATGGAACGGTCCTGCTCTGCCTTCACGAGTGGGGCGCCCATGAGCACCCCTCCTTGATGAGCCCCGATTCCGCGCCGCCTGGCAACGGCCTCCTCCTCTTTTTTCGAGTCGACGATTTCGACCTGGCGCTGCCCAGGGCACGCGCTCTCGTCGCTCGGCTCGAGGAGGAGCCCCATTTGAACCCGAACACCGGAACGATGGAGCTCTCGCTCCGAGATCCGGACGGGTATTACGTCACGATCAGTGCGCTCTCTTCGCCCTAACAGGGAGGTTCCATGCTCGACACGATGCGTCGTTCCGTCCGATTGCTCCCCGCAGCTCTTCTTGTGACTCTCTGCGCCGTTCCGGCCCTCGCCCAGGACGCTGCCGTGGTCAATTCGAGCACCGTCACGGTGAAGCTCGACAACGCTCACGTGCGCGTGCTCGATTCCGTGCTCAAGCCGGGCCAGAAGGAGCAGCTGCACTCTCATCCGGCTTCCCTAATCTACGTCATCGATGGCGGCAAGATCCGCAATCACACGTCCGATGGCAAGGTCACGGAGTCCGAGCTGCAGCCCGGCGCCACGATCTACCGCGAGCCGCTGACGCACTGGGCCGAGAATATCGGCACCACGACCGTGCATCTCATCCTGGTCGAGCTCAAGGATCAGAAGTAACCGGCGCCTGCTCTATAGAGAGGGGTTTCCGAAGTAGAAGAATTCCGGCGGGGCGGTTTCTCCGCCCCGCCGCTGAGCTCTAGGTAACCGGCGCCACGACCTCAGTCATTGTCGATGCCGAGCTTCTCACAGTCACTGGCGGAAGGGGGGGAGTCGACCTGCTCGACGAGCGGAGAGCAGGACGTACCCACGGAGAAGCCCTTCACGACGGCCCATTTGCCCGAATCGATGTGCATACCCGTACTGAATTGACTACCGCCGTAGCAACGGTCCTCATTTTCCGTGGGCGTGAACACCATCTGACAGTACCCCTTGCCTTCTCCGGCACAATGGAGAGAGTCGCTCTCGCCTTCCGAGAACTTCTTCGACGAGGCCGGGGTGACCCTCACCGAGTCCTTGGAATCGTAGGCGTCGACTTTGATGTTGCCCTCGGCGCAGTTCATCACGTGCACCTGGATGT
>DASQPA010000479.1:0-25514 GCA_035644215.1 Thermoanaerobaculia bacterium | reverse complement strand
TCAACTCGCCCACCTCCACGGCGCCTTCAGGCGTCGTGGACAGCTTCTCCGATCTCTCCTCGATCTCCATGCTTCCTCCTGACGGAGGGGGGGATTTTTAGCGGCGAGGATGGGGGGAATTTAGGCGTATCGGTGACAGGGAACCTATCTTCGCGACATCTGCGACGGCGATGTCCGGCGGCGCAAGGAAGTACCGCTTCTGGACGAAGGTGCCGACGAGGACGGCCATGCCCGGCGCGTTATCACCTCCTATGCTGCCTGGCTCCAGGAACCGGAGCTGGAGGTGCTACGGCTCTTGGGCTTCTTCGATCGGACGGCAGCGCCGGAGCTGGTGATGGCGTTGCGGAAGGCGCCGTCGATTGCGGAACTCACCGATCACATCGGACCGCAGCAGGAAGCGCGATTCCGGAAGGCCGTGGCACGGTTGTGTCAGGCGCGGCTGGTGGAGGAAGCGGGAGAGCCCGGGTATCTCGACGCCCATCCTCTGGTGCGGGTCTACTTCCAGGAGGAGCTACAGAGGGAGAGGCCGAAGGCGTGGCAGGAGGGGAACCTTCGGCTCTACGAGTATCTGAAGAAGGCGGCGCCGGAGTTCCCCGAGACGCTGGAGACGATGGAGCCGCTCTACGCCGCGGTAGTCCACGGTTGCCGGGCGGGTCGGCAGCAGGATGCGATGGATGAGGTTTACAGGCGGCGGATCCAGCGTGGCAATGCGTTCTACAGCAGTGGAAAATTAGGAGCCTTGGGCTCAAATTTGACGGCGTTGGCTGGCTTCTTTGCTCGGCGTTGGGACCAGCCTTCAGAGAGTCTCGCCGTGCAGTGGCAGGCTTTCGCTTTAAACGATGCTGCCTTCTGCATGCGCGCTCTCGGCCGGCTCGCAGAAGCAGCCCAGCCAATGCAGGTAGCAATGAAAATGCGTATCGCTTTGGAGGATTGGGCAGAAGCTGCCGTGTCTGCCAGTAACCTCAGCGAGCTGATGTTAAGCAAGGGGGAAGTGGAGCATGCAGTCGCCTTCGGGGAGCAAAGCGTCGCTCTGGCGGACCGCAGCGGAGACACTTTCCAACGGATTAGCATGCGGACGACACTGGCCGATGCCCTACACCAGGCGGGCAGATGGGAGGAAAGCATGGAAGCCTTCCAGCAGGCCGAAGCGATGCAGGCAAAGTTAAAGCCTCTGTATCCGATACTCTATTCGCTGCGAGGTCATCGCTACTGTGACCTTCTGCTAAGTCGTGAAGAGCCAGAGGACGGATCGGCACTAGACGAACTCGCCGGGACCTCAGAGGAAGCGCGTCGATTCCGCAGGGTGTGTAAGGAGGTGCAGAAACGGGCGGTGCAGACGATGAAGTGGGCCACTCAGCGTCGATTCCTACTCGACATCGCCCTCGACTACCTAAGCCTGGGACGTGCACATCTCGGCCTGGCTCTCACGCCGGGGCCTGATACTACTGGAGAGAGGTCAGATGCGGACTTCGCTAAAGCTGCGGAGCAATTCGACAGCGCTCTGCGGAGCGTGAGGCTCGCGGGACGGGAAGACGACAGCCCACGTGGCCTCCTGGCCCGGGCCACCTTGCACCGCCTACGGCGAGACCGTGCGGCTGCC
Organism: Thermoanaerobaculia bacterium; assembly: GCA_035644215.1. Classification (GTDB taxonomy): domain Bacteria; phylum Acidobacteriota; class Thermoanaerobaculia; order Multivoradales; family UBA5704; genus DASQPA01. Next base: position 23,914 of record DASQPA010000479.1, on the reverse strand, counting down.
GCGGCGGACCTCTCCCAGGCCCTGGAGATTGCCGAGCGGGGCGGCATGCGCCTCCACGTCTGCGACGCCCACCTGGAGTGGGCGCGCCTCGACCTCCAGCAGGGCAATGCCGAAGCGGCCCGGGAGCACGTGGCGGCAGCGCGGCGGCTCGTGAACGAGACGGGATATAAGCGCCGGGAACGGGAGGTGGTTTGGCTGGAGGGACGTTTGAAGCACAGCGGACCGCCCCCCTCCTGACCTCCCCCCTGATCCAACCCGCCCCCTCCCAGGGGGGAGGGACCCCCTCCCGGCCCTCTCTTCGGCCAAAGTTAGCGCTTATGGGGGAGGGACCCACCCTCCCCCTTGGCGGCCATCACAGCTGTGCCGGGCGTGCTGGCTCAGGCCTCCGCCGCCACGGCGTCGTGGTCGGGGAGGAGATCTTCCACCTCCCGCATGGCACGGAAGGCGAAAGCGGTCAGCGAGACGACGATCCCCAGGCAGCCGGTGAGGACGAACATCAGCGCGATCCCGGCGCCGGTTCCGGTTCCCACGAGGCCGCCGAAGGTGCTCGCCAGGGCGCCGCCGGGGCGCATGCCGGGCTCGAAGACATGGTCGGCAAGGAAGCCGCCCAAGAGCCCGGCGAGCGGCCAGCTGACCTGCGCGATCAGCCGCCGCGCGCCGAACACCCGCCCCTGGACGTCGGGTGCCACCTTCGCCTGCCAGATCGCCTGGTTCGAGCCGTTCAGGATGGGGGTGAAGAACATCATCAGCGCTCCGGCGATAGCCCAGCTGGTGGGGCCCCGGCCGAGCCCGAAGGCGAGCTGTCCCACCATCGAGAGGGTCCAGCCGACGAAGACGCCGTGCACCTTCCGCTGGGGACCTCCCCAGGCGCTGAGCACGAGCCCGCCCAGGAGACCGCCGACGCCGATCGCCGCCTGCACGCTGCCGAGCGCGACTCCGTTGTTGCCGGTGCGGCCGAGCACCATGGCGGGGAGCAGGATGAACGCCAGGGCGGCGATCAGGTTGCCGGCGAAAAAGACGATCTGGAGACCGAGCAGCCCCGCCCGGTCGAGGATGAAACGGAAGCCGAAGAGCGACTCCTGCCAGAGACTGCCGCGCCCGGCGGCCCCCGCCGCGCTCGGCGGTGGCTGGGGGATGAACACCAACGCCAACGACCCCAGGGCGAAGGCGAAGGTCACGACGTCGATCGTCAGGATGCCGGGGATCCCGATCAGCTTGATGAGGATGCCGGCGAGCACGGGAGAGCCGATTTCGGCCGTCGACTGCGCCACCGCCATCATGCCGTTGGCCCGCGCGTAGTGCTTCTTGGGGAGCATCGTGCTGAGCGCGGCGCCGTAGGCGGGGATCTGGAACGACTCGAAAACCCCGGCGAACGCCCCGGCGGCGTAGAGGTGCCAGATCTGCAGGTGGCCGGTCGAGACGAGGACCAGGAGGGCGAGGCTGGTGAGCCCCGCGGCGAGGTCGCTCACCATCATCACCAGCTTACGGTTCCAGCGGTCGACCAGCGCTCCGGCCACCGGGCTCAACAGCACGGTCGGCAAGAAGGAGAAGAAGGTGACCAGGGCCGTGGTCATGGCATGGCCGGTCAACTGCCAGGACCAGAAGATGATGGCGAAACGGGTCATCCCGGTACCGAGGAGGGAGACGACCTGCCCGAACCAGACGATGGTGAAGCCGAGCATGCCGGTGGGGCGCTGCCGCGGGCTCTCTTGCGGGTTCTCTAGGGGCACCGTGAGACTCCTTCAGACGGAGGTAGGGGCGGGGACCGTAACCGCGATCACCGAGCGCGCCAACGCGGAGAGGGGGCGATCAGGATCGGCGACGGCATCCGCCAGGAGGTTTTGGAGCTGCACCGCCGTCTGGGCAGCCCAGGAAGGTTCGAAGAGCTCGGTGTTGTATTCGAGATAACCGTCCAGGCCCTGGGGCGACTCCCCCAGGGAGAGGGTGAGATCGTAATCGGCCGTGCCCCGGTCGACCCGTACGGGCAGCACGGCGAGCCCCGGGACGGTGAGGCTGGGGAGCGGCTGGTGCACCAGCACCATGACCTGGAAGACGGCGGTGGGATCGAACCGTTCCGGCCCCGGCAGGAGCTCGGCGGCGAGGCGCTCGAACGGCAGCTGCTGCCGGGACCAGGCGCCGAGAGCGACCTCCCGCGCCCGGCCCAGGAGCTGGCGGAACGAGGGATCGTCCGCCAGGCGGGCGCGGAGCACGATGCCGTTCAGGAAACGACCGATCACCCCCTGGGTCACCGGCTCGCGGGTGCTGACCAGGGTCCCCACCAACATTTCGCTCTGGCCGGAGAGCTGGGAGAGGAGGACCGAGAAGGCCGCGTAGAGGGTCATGAACAGGGTCACCCCTTCGGCGCGGCTCAGCTCCTTGAGCGATGCGCTCAGCTCCCCCGAGAGTGCCATGCGGTGCCGCGTCCCGCGGAAGCCCCGCACCTGGGCGGAGCGCCGCGCGGCGGGGAGGACGAGCCGGGGGAGGTGGCCCGCCAGCTCGCGCCAGTGATCGAGGAGCTCGGCGAGCCGGGGGCCGGTGAAGACCCGCCGCTGCCAGGCGGCAAAGTCGGCATACTGGACGGGCAGCGCCGGCAGGCTCGGCCGGCGGCCGGCGCAGCGGGCGGCGTAGATCGCCATCAGCTCCTCGGTCAGGAGGTCGATCGACTCGCCGTCCCCGGCGATGCGGTGCAGGGTGAGGAGCAGCACGTGCTCGTCCGCGGCGAGGCGCAGGAGGGTGACCGCGAACGGCGGCGCGGCGGCGAGGTCGAAGGGCCGGCGGGCCTCGGCGAAGACGAGCGCCTGCATCCGCGTCTGGCGCACCGGTTCGGGCAGCGCCTCGAGATCGACCAACGGCAGGCCCGGCCGGAATCCCGCCACCACCTCTCCCCGCGGCCCATCCGCCGGGTAACGGACGCGCAGCAGCTCGTGGCGGAGGACGAGCTCCTCCAGGGCGAGCTTCAGCCAGATTGGGGACAGCGCCCCCACCAGGTTCCAGGCGAAGCTGGCGGTGGGCGGCTGGGCCACCGCAGGCCCGGCCCGGTGCCAGCGCCAGAGCTTCTCCTGGGCGAAGGAGAGCGGCAGGTCGCCGCCGCGCGGCACCGGAACGATCGGCGGCAGGTCGAGCGCCAGGCCGGCCGGCGCGTTCTCCGCCAGCTCCCGCGCCAGGGAGGCGACGGTGGGATGGCTCAGCAGAGTGGCCAGGGAGACGTCCCGCGCCAGGGTTTCCCGCAGCCCGGCGGCCACGGTGACGGCGAGGAGAGAGTGGCCGCCGAGCTCGAAGAAGTCGTCGTGGACGGAGATCTCCTGGCGGCCGAGCAGGCGCTGCCAGACCGCCGCGATCCGCCGTTCGAGGTCGTTGCGCGGCAGCGCCTCGATCGGGAGCGTGGCAAGCGTCGGGAGCGGCGGCCGGTCGCGGTCGAGGCCAGGCTCTTCCGGCGCTTGCGGACCGCGGGCGAGGAGGACCGCGGCGTCGAACGGCGCGAGGACGAGGCGCGGGGAGGGAGGAGCCGCGAGGAGGTGCTCCAGTGCCCGGGCCGCCTCGTCGAGCGACAGGCCCGGACCGTCCGCGGCCCCCGCCGCCTCGGCCGGCGCGAGCTCCAGGCTGACACTCCCCCACCCCTCGCGGCGCGCGAAGCCAAAGGCGAAGAGAGCGGCGGCGGCCTCGGCCAGGCGTCCGTCCCCGCCCCAGACCGCGGCCCAGGAGCCGACCAGGAAACAGGGGACCTGCGCGGCGGCGAGCGCCGTGAGACTGCCGGAGAGCGCCGTGAGACGGGCGTCAAGGGCGTGGAGCCGGGAGACGTCCGCCTCCGGGGCGAGCGCCGCCACGCTCTCCCGCTCTGGCCGGTCGAGGAGATAGAGCACGGCGCGGAGGGGGCCGCGTTGCGCCTCCAGCTCGGCGAGCGCGGCGGCCAGCCGCGCGGGAGCGGAAAGCTCGGCGTCGATCCGCGCCCAGCGCTCCGGGGCTCCCTGGGAGAGCCGCGCGAAGAGCCGCTCCCAGTCTTCGTCCCCCCGGCCCACCACCCCATAGACCCCGCCGAGATCGGGGGGGCGGGCGACGAGCGCGACCGGCGCGCAGGTCTCCGCCCAGCGGTGGCGGCCGCGATGGGCGACGACGGGAACGGACGGAGCGCTGGACAGCTCGTCGGCCAGGCGCTCCGCGGCGTCCCGATCCAGGCCCGATCTCACGTCGACGGCCCGGCAGGAGAGAGAGGGGTGCTCGCGGGGTAGCACCCGGACGAGGGCGTGGAGGGCCGCCTGCCAGGGGTCCGGGCGCTCCTCGCCGGTGACCTCCAGGGCCTCCTCGGTGACCAGCACCAGCTCGCAGGGAGAGGCCTCCCCCCGCGCCGCCCGTCCCCCCAGCACCGTGGCCAGCTGGAGCAGGCGCCGCAGGCCGGCGTCGCCGGTTTCCCCGGCGTCCCCATCGGGGCTCCACAGGTGGACGATCGTCGCCGGTTCCCGGCCCTCTGCCGCGAGATCGGCGAGGAGCGGGGCGAAATCGTCCGCCGCGGCTGTGGAGATCACCGCGTGGCCCCGGCGCCGCAGGGCGGCCGCGATCTCCCCTCCCGGCTCTCCCCCGCCGGTGAGGAGGAGGAACGGGCCGCGGGCGCCGGCGGAGGCGTCCGGGGCGAGTGGGGGGAGGCGCCGCCAGGAGGGGACATGGAACCAGCCCTCGATCCCCTGCCGCCGCGGACGTCGCGCGAGCGGCGCCGCCTCGGCCGGCTTCCCCGGCTCCACCCAGTGACGCCGGCGTTCGAAGGGATAGGTGGGCAGGCGCAGGCGCCGCCGCGGGTGCGGGGCCTGGTAGGCGGACCAGTCGACCTCCACCCCGGAGAGCCAGAGCCGGCCCAGGCAGGCGGTCAGCCAGCGCGCCTCCTCGCCCCGCCGCTCCGGGCCACCGAGCGAGGCGAGGACGGGGTTGCCCCGCTCCGCGCCGAGCTGGCGGCGGACCAGGGTGCCCAAGGTCCGGCCGGGACCGACCTCCAGGAGGACGCGATCCGGCTCCGCGAGCAGCCGGGCGACGCCGTCGCCGAAACGCACCGTGGCGCGCAGGTGGCGGACCCAGTACTCCCGGTCGGTCGCCTCCTCGGGGCGAATCCAGGTGCCGGTGACGTTCGAGAGGAACGGGATCGACGGCGGCTGGAGATCGATCTCGCGGAGCGCCTCCCGGAACGGGGCGAGAGCGGGCTCCATCATCGAGGAGTGGAAGGCGTGCGAGGTGCGCAGCAGGCGGTGCTCGACGCCCCTCCGGCCGAGCGCCGCGCGGAGCGCCGCGATGGCCTCCACCGGTCCCGAAACGGTGGTGAGGCCGGGCGCATTGACCGCCGCCATTCCGAGATCACCGAGATCACCGAGATCCCCGGCGAGGAGCGGCGCGAGCTCCTCGGCGTCGAGCGAGACCCCCAGCATGGCGCCACCGGGCAGCGCCTGGACGAGCCGGCCCCGCGCCGCCACCAGGGCGAGGGCGGCCTCCAGGGAGAAGACGCCGGCCAGACAGGCGGCCACGACCTCGCCGATGCTGTGGCCGAGCATCGCCTCCGGCACGACCCCCCAGGCCATCCAGGTCCGCGCCAGGGCGTGCTCGACGGCGAAGAGGGCGGGCTGCGCGAGCGCGGTCTCGGCGATCCGCTGCTCGGCCTCGGCATCGTCCGCCTCCGGGAAGAGCACCTCGCGGAGGTCACGGCCGAGGAGCGGCGCGAGGATCTCCGCCGAGCGGTCGATGGCGGCGGCGAAGACCGGCTCGGAGCGGTAGATCTCCCGGCCCATGCCCGCGTACTGGCTCCCCTGGCCGGGGAAGAGGAACGCCACCTCCGGCCGGCGCGCCGGGCTGCCGTTCCACGACCGTTCCGGGTCGCGGTCGAGGAGAGCCGCGGCCGCCTCCGCCGTGTCCCGGCAGACCAGCACCCGCCGCCGATCGAGCGGCCGGCGGCCGACCTGCAAGGTATGAGCGATATCGGCGACATTCGCCACCGGCAGGTCCGGAGCGGCCTGCAGATGCTCTCCCAGGCGGCTGGCCAGCGCTTCGAGAGCGGTCGGGGTGGCGGCGGAGAGGATCAGGAGGTGCCAGGGTCGGCCGGCCGTTTCCACCGCCGGGGCCGCGGGGGCCTCCTCGAGCACCACGTGGGCGTTGGTCCCGCCGATGCCGAAGGAGCTGACCCCGGCCCGGCGCGGGCCGCCGTTCGCCGGCCAGGGGGCGGCCGTGGCGTTGACGTAGAAGGGGCTGTCGTCGAGCCCGAGGTCGGGATTGGGGCGGGTGAAATGGAGACTCGGCGGGAGCGACCGATGCTCCAGGCAGAGGACAGTCTTGATCAGCCCGGCCACCCCGGCGGCGGTGTCCAGGTGGCCGACGTTGGTCTTGATCGATCCGATGGCGCAGCGGTGCTTCCCGGCGCCGCCGAACACCCGCTTGAGCGCCGCGACCTCGATGGGATCGCCCAGCGGCGTGCCGGTGCCGTGCGCCTCGATGTAGCCGATCGTCTCCGGCCCGACCCCGGCCATCGCCAGCGCCTGGGCGATCACCTCCGCCTGCCCGTCGACCCCCGGCGCCGTGTAACCGGACTTCGCCGCCCCGTCGTTGTTGCAGGCGAAGCCCTTGATCACGGCGCGGATCGGATCGCCGTCGGCCCGGGCGTCGGCAAGGCGCTTCAGGACCACGACGCCGATCCCGTTGCCGGTGACCATGCCGCGGGCCGCGGCGTCGAACGCCCGGCAGTGCCCGTCCGGCGAGAAGACCCCGCCCTCCTGGTAGAGATAGCCCGCCTTCTGCGGGCAATCGATCGCGACCCCGCCGGCGAGAGCGAGGTCGCAGTGGCCGTCGAGCAGGCTCTGGCAGGCCATGGTGACCGCGACGAGCGAGGTCGAGCAGGCGGTCTGCACGGTGAGGCTCGGCCCTTTGAGGTCGAGCTTGTAGGAGACGCGGGTGGCGAGGAAGTCCTTGTCGTTGGCGACCACCGCGGCGAACCCGCCCAGCGCGCGCAGGAGGCCCTGGGGGAGCAGGTGGTTGAGCATGTAGGTGTTGATCCCGGCGCCGGCGTAGACGCCGACCCGCCCGCGGTGGGCCGCCGAGCCATAGCCGGCGCTTTCGAGCGCCTCCCAGCAGCACTCCAGGAACAGGCGGTGTTGCGGGTCCATCAGCTCGGCCTCGCGCGGGGCGATGTCGAACAGGGCGGCGTCGAGCTCCTCGACCCCGGCGAGGACGCCGCGCGCCGGCACGAAGCCGGGGGTCAGGAGATCGCCGTCGCGCCCCGACCGCGCCAGCTCCTCGGCCGAGAAGAAGGAGATCGACTCGACCCCGGCCACGAGGTTCTGCCAGAGCTCCTCGGGATCTCGCGCGCCCGGGAAGCGGCCGGTCATGCCGACGATGGCGATCTCCCGCTCGGACCGGGCTGCGGGCCGGGCGGCCGCCGGCGCCGCCGCGATCTCGGGCTCGGCCCCCAGGAACCGGGCCAGGGCGCCCAGGGTGGGAAAGCGGAAGAGGTCGACGAGGTTGAAGTCGCGCTCGAAGAGGAGGCGCAGGCGGGAGACCACCAGCGGGAGGAGCAGCGAGTGCCCGCCGAGCTTGAAGAAGTTGTCGTTGGCGCCGACCTGCTCGACCCCCAGCACCTCGCTCCACACCTGGGCGATGGTCCGCTCCGCCCCGGCGCGCGGCGGCACGTAGGCGGCCGCCTCCTGCGCCGGAGCCGCCGGCGAGGCCGCCGCGGCACCGCGGGCGGCGGGCGGAGTTTCGCGCGCGAGCTCCCCGTCCGGCCGAAAGCGCGCCCGCTCGCCGGTCCGGTATCGGCGCGCTCCCAGCTCCTCTGATAGCGGGTCGGGCACGAGGCGCTCGGCGGTCCGCTCCGGCCCGCCGGGATCGTCCAGCGGCAGCCCCTCTGCCGCCAGGTAGAGGTCTCCCGTCACCCCGACCGGCAGCGGCTCGCCCCGCCGATCGAGGACGTAGGCCCGGCCGTGGGCGCTCGGCCGGCCGATCCCCGGCGCCCGCCGGTCGTTCCACTCCCCCACCAGCTGCCAGCGCTCGCCGGCGGCGAGGAGCGGCAGGGCCGCGACCGGCAGCTCCGGGCGGGCGACGATCCCGTCGAGGAGGACCAGGAGGCTCCGCGCCATCCGGGCGACGGTCGGCGCGTCGAACAGGTCGGTGCTGTATTCGAGCCAGCCGCCGAGACCTGCGGGCCGCTCGAACAGCTCGAGCAGGATGTCGAGCTGGGCCGCCGCCGTCTCCAGCCGCCAGGGGTGGGTGACGAGCCCCGGCAGGGCGACGAGCGGGGAGGGGGTGTTCTGCAGCACGAAGAGGGCCTGGAAGAGCGGCAGCTGGTCGAGGTCGCGGTTCGGCGCGAGGTCCTGGACCAGCCGATCGAACGGCACGTCCGAGTGGGCGAAGGCGCCGAGGGTGATCTCGCGGACCTGCTCCAGGAGCGCCGGGAAAGCGAGATCCCCCGCCATCTGGACGCGCAGCGCCAGGGTCTTGACGAAGAGCCCGATCAGCCCTTCGAGCTCAACCCGGCTGCGGTTCGCGATCGGCGTGCCGACGACGACCTCGTCCTGGCCGCCCAGGCGGCCGAGGAGGACCGCGTACGCGGCGAGGAGGACCATAAAGCGGGTGGCTTTCAACCCCTGTGCGAAGGCGGTGAGCCCGGCGGTCGTCGGCGCCGGCAGGTCGAGGTGGATCCGCGCTCCCCGGCGGCTGGGGACGATCGGCCGCGGGCGGTCGGCGGGGAGGGCGAGGACCGGGAGATCGCCGCCCAGATGCTCCCGCCAGTAGGCGAGCTGACGAGCGAGGAGATCCTCCGACAGCCGCTCCCGCTCCCAGTGGACGAAGTCCCGGTACTGGACCGGCAGCTCGGGGAGGGGCGAGGGGAGACCGCGGGTGAAGGCACCGTAGAGGATCTCGAGCTCGCGGGTGAGCACGGCAAGCGACCAGCCGTCGGCGACGAGGTGGTGCAGGAAGAGGCCCAACCGCCAGTCCGCCGCGGCGGAGCGGAGCACCAGAGCCCGGAAGAGCGGGCCGCGGGCGAGGTCGAAGGGACGGACCGACTCCGCCGTCAGCAGCTGCCGGCAGGTCGCCTCGACCCGGTTCGGCGGCAGCGCCGTCAGGTCCACCCGGGGCAGGGGGAGCTCCGCCGCGGGGTCGACCACTTGCAGCTGCGTCTCGCCGGCGGGTTCGAACCGGGTGCGCAGGGCCTCGTGACGGCGGCGGATCTCGGTCAGGGTGGCGGCGAGAGCGGTGAGGTCCAGGGGACCTTCCAGGCGGGCGACCCGCGCCATGTTGTACGCCCCACTGGGCAGGAGCTGCTCGAGAAACCAGATCGGCCGCTGGGTGGCGGAGAGCGGCGCCGGTTCCCCCTCCGGCCGGCGGAGGATGGCGGCTCTCTCGGTGGCGGGGCGGCCGCCGGTCCATTTGGCGAGCACCGCCTGTTTGGCGGCGGAGAGGCTCGACCGGCGCTGGCGGATCTGCTCTGGGTTGGCCATGGAGCGGTCCTCCAAAGGGTCAGAGAAGAGCCTGGACGTCGTCGTCGGAGAGCCCCTCGAGCTGCGCGATGAGCCGCTCCTCGACGAGCTCCCCAAGGGCCGCGACGGTCGGGGCCTCGAACAGGCCGCGCAAGGGGATGTCGACCGCGAAGCTCTCGCGCAGCCGGGCGAGGACCTGCGTCGCGAGCAGGGAGTCGCCGCCGAGCTCGAAAAAGTCGTCGTGCCGGCCGATTCGCTCGATTCCCAGGAGCTCCCGCCAGAGGGCCGCGACCGTCTCCTCGAGCTCGGTCTCCGGCGCCAGGCAGGGCCGGTCAGCGGGCCGGCGCGAGTCGGCGGGGACGAGGGGCTCCACGGTATCGAGCCCCACCGCGGCGATTCTTTCGCTCCCGATTCTTTCGCTCCCGATTCTTTCGCTCCCGATTCCTTCGCTCCCGATTTTTTCGATCCCGATTTTGTCAATCCAATACCGCCGGCGCTCGAACGGGTAGGTGGGCAGGGCGATCCGCCGGCGCCGGCCGGGGGCGTGGAAGCGCTCCCAGTCCGGCTCGACGCCCGCCAGCCACAGCCTGCCGAGGGTACCCAGCAGGTGGGGCAGCTCTGCGGCGTCCTCGGTGGCCCCGGCGCGGGACCCCGGCGGCAGGGTGGCGAGGACCACCTCGTCCGGCGCCGACTGCCGGCGGACCAGGCTGCCCAGGCTGCGGCCCGGCCCGACCTCCAGGAAGAGGCGCGCCGGCTCCTCCCGCAGGCGGCGGATGCCGTCGGCGAAGCGGACCGTCCGTCGCAGATGCGCCGCCCAGTAGGCCGGATCGGTGGCCGCCGCCGGCTCGATCCAGTCGCCGGTGACGCCGGAAAGGAAGGGGATCGAGGGTGGCTTCAGCTCGACCTCGGCCAGCCGCGCGCCGAACGGCGCCAGGACCGGGTCCATCATCGGCGAGTGGAAGGCGTGTGACGTCCGCAGCCGCCGCGCGCTCACCCCGCGCCCGCCCAGCCGGAGCTCCAGAGCCTCGACCGCCGCGATCGGCCCGGCGACCACCGAGCGCGCCGGCGCGTTGACCGCGGCGAGCGCCAGCCGCTCGTCGATCCCGTCCAGGAGCGGCAGCAGCTCCGCCTCGTCGAGCGCGACGCTTACCATGGCGCCGGCCGGCAGCTCCTGGATCAGGCGGCCGCGCAGCGCCACCAGGGCGAGGGCGTCGGCGAGTGAGAAGACCCCCGCCAGGCAGGCGGCGACGTACTCCCCGATGCTGTGCCCGATCATCGCCTCCGGGCGTACCCCCCACCCCAGGAGCAGCTGGGCCAGCGCGTACTCGACGACGAAGAGGGCGGGCTGGGTGAAACGGGTCTCGTCGAGGCGGGAGTCGCCGTCGGCGAAGAGGAACGCGCGCAGATCGCTCCCGAGGTGCGGCCGGAGGAGATCACAGCAGAGGTCGACCTGCCGGCGGAAAACCGCCTCGCTCCGGTAGAGGTCGCGCCCCATGCCGGCGTACTGGGCTCCCTGTCCGGGGAACATCATCACGACCGGGCGGTCCGCGGCCTCCTCCACCGCTGTCCAGAGGCGCTCCGACCGCCCTTCCGCAAGCCCGGCGGCGGCCGCCTGCCCGTCACGGCAGACGAGCGCCCGCCGGTGGGCGAAGCGGCGGCGGCCCACCTGCAGGGTATAGGCGATATCGGCCAAGGCCCCCTCCGGGGTCTGGGCCAGGCTCCCCTCCGGGGTCTGCCCCAGGTGCTCCGCGAGGGCGCCGGAGATCGTCTCCAGGGCGCTCTCCGTCCGCGCCGAGAGGAGGAGCAGCTGCCAGTCCCGCGCCGCGGCGGCGGGGACGGCGGCCGGCGGTGCCTCTTCGAGCACCACGTGCGCGTTGGTCCCCCCGATGCCGAAGGAGCTGACGCCGGCCCGCCGGGGTCCGGGCCCCGCTTCCCAGGGGGTCAGCCGGGTGTTGACGTGGAAGGGGCTCGCGGCGAGGTCGAGCGCGGGGTTCGGCTGCGCGCAGTGCAGGCTGGGCGGGATCGCCCGGCGCTCGAGCATGAGGACGGTTTTGATCAGGCCGGTGGCGCCTGCCGCCGCGTCCAGATGCCCGAGGTTGCTCTTGATCGACCCGATGGCGCAGAAACCCCGCTCCGCGGTGTCGCGGCGGAACACCTCGGTCAGGGCGGCGATCTCGATGGGATCGCCGAGCGGGGTGCCGGTGCCGTGCGCCTCGACGTAGGAGATCTCCGCCGGCCGGACGCCGGCCTCCCCGAGGGCGGCGGCGATCACCTCGGCCTGCCCGCGGACGCCGGGAGCGGTGAAGCCCACCTTGTCCGCGCCGTCGTTGTTGATCGCGGAGCCCCGGATGACCGCGCGGATGGTGTCGCCGTCGGCCAGGGCGTCAGCGAGGCGCTTCAAGACGACGATCGCGACCCCGTTGCCGCCCACCGTGCCGCGCGCTGCGGCGTCGAAGGCGCGGCAGTGTCCGTCGGGGGACAGGATCCCCCCGTCCTGGAACCGATATCCCACCTTCTCCGGGACGCGGATCGAGACCCCGCCGGCCAGGGCCATCTCGCACTCCCCGTCGCGCAGGCTGCGGCAGGCCAGGTGGACGGCGACCAGCGAGGTCGAACAGGCGGTCTGGACGTTGACGCTCGGCCCCCGCAGGTTCAGCTTGTAGGACACCCAGGTGGGCAGGAAGTCCTTGTCGTTGAGCAGCAGGGTCTGGAACAGGCCGACGGAGCGCGCGACCTGCGGGTTGGGGGCGAGGTGGTGGAGCCAGTAGGTATTGATCCCCACTCCGGCGAAGACGCCGATCCGGCCGGGGTAGCGCTCCGTGTCGTAGCCCGCGCGCTCCAAGGCCGTCCAGGCGCACTCCAGGAAATGCCGCTGTTGGGGGTCCATGATCTCGGCCTGGCGCGGCGTGTAGCCGAAGAACGGCGCGTCGAAGAGGTCGGCGTCGCCCAGGACGCCCGCCGCCGGCACGTAGGCCGGGTCGCTGCGCTCGCGCTCGTCGACCCCCGACGCCGCCAGCTCCTCGGCGGAAAAGGTGGAGATGCCCTCGGCGCCCGCGCACAGGTTCCGCCAGAGCTCCTCGACGTCCTTGGCGCCGGGGAATCGCCCCGCCATGCCGATGACCGCGATGGCCGTCTCCCGCTCCCCGTCGGGACGCGGTGCGACCCTGTCCGCGACCGTCGCGACCGTCGCGATCGTCCGGGGGTCGGCGCCGCCTCCGAGGTGGCGGGCGAGGGCGCCGACCGTCGGGTGGCGGAAGAGGTCGACGATCGGCAGGTCGACTTTGCACCGCTCGCCGATCCGGCTCTGCACCCGGGTGAGGAGCAGGGAGTGGCCACCGAGGTCGAAGAAGTTGTCGTTGACCCCGACCCGCGGGACGCCCAGCACCTCGCGCCAGATCTCGGCGAGGGCGCGCTCCAATCCGCGGCCGGGGGCCACGTAGGCGGTCTCCGCCCGCGGCAGGGCCTGGGCGGAGTCGAGGGCCCGGCGGTCCACCTTGCCGCTCGGGTTCAAGGGGAAGACGGCGAGCGGCACGAAGGCGGCGGGCACCATGGGCGCGGGGAGGGAGCGGGCGAGGAAACGGCGCAACTCTTCGTCCGTCGGCGCCGGCCCGGTGGCGGGCACCAGGTAGGCCACCAGCCGCTGGTCTCCGCCCGCCCCCTCGCTTACGGTCACCACCGCCTGGCGCACGGCCGGATGGTCGAGGAGCGCCGCCTCGATCTCCCCCAACTCGACGCGGAAGCCGCGGATCTTCACTTGGTGGTCGAGCCGGCCCAGATATTCGACCGCCCCGTCGGGAAGGCGCCGGGCGAGGTCTCCCGTCCGGTACAGGCGCCCGCCGCCCAGGGCCGCGAACGGGTCCGGCACGAAGCGCTCCGCCGTGAGCTCCGGCCGGCCGTGATAGCCGCGCCCCACCTGGACGCCGCCGATGCACAGCTCCCCGGGAACCCCGGGGGGGACCGGCCGGAAAGCCCGGTCGAGGAGGTGGATCGCGGTATTCGCCACCGGCCGGCCGATCGGCACCCGGCCCCCCGACCCCGCCGGAGCGCAGGGCCAGAAGGTCACGTCGACCGCCGCTTCGGTCGGCCCGTAGAGGTTGTCGAGCCGGGCCTTGGAACGTGAGAAGAAACGCCGTTCGAGGTCGTAGGAGAGCGCCTCGCCGCTCGCGATCACCTGCCGCACGGCGGTCAGGCGCTCGACCCCGGGCGCCTCCAGGAAGGCCGCGAGCATCGCCGGCACGAAGTGGGGGACGGTGACCTCCTCCCGAGCGAGGATCTCGACCAGGTAGGCGGGATCCTGGTGCCCCCCGGGTCGCGCCACGACGAGGCAGGCGCCGGAGAGGAGCGGCCAGAAGAGCTCCCAGACCGAGACGTCAAAGGAGATCGGCGTCTTCTGGAGCACCCGATCGGCGGCGGTGAGAGCGTACCGCTCCTGCATCCAGAGGAGCCGGTTGACGACCCCCCGATGGGTGTTCATGGCGCCTTTCGGGCGTCCCGTCGAGCCCGAGGTGTAGATCACGTAGGCGAGGGGGTCGAGGTCGGCCTCCGGGGCAGGATCTCCCGCCGGAAGGGGGTCGGGCAGCGCCCCGTCGATCTGCACCACCCGCGCCCTGCCGGTGGGGAGAGACGCGGCCAGGCGGCCTTCGGTGAGGAGAATCTCCACCCCGGAGTCCTCCAGCATGAAGGCCAGCCGCTCGGCCGGGTAGGCGGCGTCCAGGGGGACGTAGGCCCCCCCTGCCCGCAGAATGGCGTGGAGCCCCACGAGGAGGTCGAGCGAGCGTTCGGCGCAGATCCCCACCCGCACCTCCGGCCCCACTCCCAGCCGGCGGAGCGCCCCGGCCAGGCGGCCGGCACGGGCGGCGAGCTCGCCATAGGAGAGGCACTGGTCGGCGAAGACCACCGCCACCGCCTCCGGCGTCCGCGCCGCCTGCGCCGCGATCAGCCCCTGGATCGACAGCGCCGCTGGAAAGCGTGCTCCGGTGTCGTTCCACTCCCCGACCAGCTGCCAGCTCTCGCCCGCCGCCAGGAGCGGCAGCGCGGAGACCGGGAGATTCGGATCGCGCACGGTGCCGGCGAGGAGGCTCGCGAGATGCGACAGGAGTCGTTCGATCGAAGGGCCGTCGAAGAGGTCGGTGCTGTACTGCGCCACGGCCGCGAGCCCTGCCGGCTCCTCCTCAATGCCGAGCGTCAGATCGTAGATGGCGACGCGGTTGTCGATCGGGAGCACTGCCGTGGCGAGGCCGGGCAGGGCAAAGGAGCTCCCCGGGGTGTTCTGGAGCACGAAGAGGAGCTGGAAGAGCGGCGCGTGGGCGAGGCTGCGCTCCGGCTGGAGGTCCTCGACCAGCTGCTCGAACGGCAGGTCCTGGTGGGCGAAAGCGCCCAGGGCCGTCTCACGCACCCGCGCGAGCAGCTCCGCGAACCCCGGATCGCGCCCGAGGTCGGTGCGCAGGACGAGGGTGTTCGAGAAGAACCCGATCAGCCCTTCGAGCTCCCGCCGGGAGCGGTTGGCGATGGGCGAGCCGACGACGACGTCGTCCTGCCCCAGGTACCGCTGGAGCAGGGCCTTGAAGCCGGCGAGGAGGACCATGAAGAGGCTCGCGCCGCGGCGGCGCGCCAGCTCGCGCAGACCCGCGGCGAGCTGCGTTGGGAGGAGTCGGGCGCGGCGGGCGCCGCGGAAGCTCTGGCGAGCCGGGCGCGGGCGGTCGGCCGGGAGCTCTGAGAGGGCGGGGGCTCCGGCGAGGGTGGCACGCCAGTAGGCGAGCTGCTCGTCGAGTCGACCGCCGGTGAGCCACCGCCGCTGCCAGAGCGTGAAATCGACGTACTGGCAGGGCGGCTCGGAGAGCGGCGAGGGACGCCGATCGCAGGCGGCCGCATAGAGCGCCGCGAGCTCCGCGCCGAGGAGGCCCATCGACCAGCCGTCGAAGGCGATGTGATGGAGCGAGAGCAGGAGGCAGTGCTCCGCCGCGGCCGAGCGCAGGAGGGTGGCGCGCAGCAACGGCGCCCGGGTAAGGTCGAACGGCCGTCGGCTCTCCTGCCGGGCGAGCGTGAGCAGGGTCGCCTCCCGTCGCGCCGCCGGCAGGGCCGCGAGGTCGACCACGGCGAGGACCCGGGCCGGTGGGGGGAGGACGTGTTGCAGAGGGTGGCCCTCGGCCGCCAGGAAAGCGGTCCGCAGGGCCGTGTGCCGGCGGAGGATCTCCACCAGGGCGGCGGCCAACGCCGCGACGTTGAGCCGACCGCGCAGCGCCAGGGCGCGGGCGAAGTTGTAGAACGGGCTTTCCGGCTCCAGGCGATGCAGGAACCAGAGGCGTCGCTGCGCGAACGAGAGCGGGAAGAAGACCTCTTGGAGATCGGCCAGGGAGCGCCCCGCGGCGCCGACGAGCCGTTCGGCGGAGCCGTCCCCGGCCGGCGCACCGCGCGCCTCCTCCACCGCCGCCGCCAGCTCGGCCACCGTGGGGCGGGCGAGGAAGCGGCGCAGCGGGATCTCGACCGCGAAGGCCTGGCAGATCTCGAAAAGCAGTTGGGTGGCCAGCAGGGAGTGCCCGCCCGAGGCGAAGAAGTCGTCGTCGACGCCCACCCGGTCGATCCCCAGCGCCGCCGACCACCGGGCGGCCACCCGCTCCTCGGTCGGCGTGCGAGGGAGGACGAGCGGCGTTTCGCGTTCCGGCCGCGCCAGGTCCGGGTCGGGCAGGCCGCGGCGGTCGACTTTGCCGCCGGGCAGCCGCGGCAGGGCCGGGACCTCCATGAAGACCGAGGGCACCATGTAGTCCGGCAGGAGCGGGGCGAGGAAGCGGCGCAGCTCGTCGGCGCCCGGCGCGCCGGGCGATCCGGCGCCGGACGCCGCCACCCAGGCCACCAGGCGGGAATGGCCGCCGGGGTCCTGCCGGGCCGCCACCGCCGCCTCGCGGAGGCCGGGATGGCGGAGGAGGGCGGCCTCGATCTCCCCCGGCTCGACGCGGAAGCCGCGCACCTTGATCTGGGCGTCGGCGCGGCCGAGGATCTCCAGGGTGCCGTCGGGCAGATGGCGGGCGAGGTCGCCGGTTTTGAAGAGGCGCTCGCCCGGCCGCTCGCCCCAGGGGTTGGGGACGAAGCATTCGGCGGTCAAGGCCGGGAGCCCCAGGTAGCCGCGCGCCAGGCCCACGCCGCCGATCCGCACCTCCCCCACCCCGCCGATCGGCACCGGGTTGCCGGCGGGATCGGCGAGGGTGAGGCGAGTGCCGGCGAGCGGCCGGCCGATGGGGACCGCGTCGCTCGACGCCCAGCGGTCGATCGGCCCCGGCGTGTAGAGCGCCGCGGTGATGGTCGCCTCGGTGGGGCCGTAGGCGTTGAACCAGGCCACCCCGTCCCCGGCGAGCCGCCGCCAGTCGGCGAGGCGCCGGCGCGACACCCGCTCGCTCCCCACGATCATCAGCCGCAGGCCGGCGGGCGGCCGCTGCCGCGCCCGGTCGAGCTCGGCCACCCACTCGTGCCAGTAGGAGGCGGGCAGGTTGAGGACGGTGATCTGCTGCCGCGCCAGCCACCGTCCGGCCTCGGCGAGCGAGCCCAGCCCCTCCGCCGGCTGGAGGACGACCGTCGCTCCGGCGAGCCAGGCCGGGTAGAGCTCCTCCCCCGCCACGTCGAAGCTGATCGAGGCGAACTGCAGCACCCGGTCGCCCGGCGCGAGAGCGTAGCGCTCGGCGAGCGCCGTGGCGAGGTTTTCGAGACCACGGTGGGCGATCGCGATCCCCTTCGGCCGGCCGGTCGAGCCCGAGGTCGAGATGACGTAGGCCAGCGCCCCGCCGTCCGTCCCGCCGGACGGGGGCCGGTCGCTCCCGCCCGCCGGCAGCGCCGCCTTAAGCGCCGCGATCTCCAGCGCGACCGGCGCCTCGGCGACCATCGCCGCCAGGCGCTCCGCCGGATAGGAGGGGTCGAGCGGCAGGTAGGCCGCCCCCGCCTTGAGGGTCGCCAGGAGAGCGAGCGGCAGGTCGAGCGAGCGCTCCAGGCGGAGGCCGACGAGCGACTCCGGCCCCAACCCCAGCGAGCGCAGGTGGTGCGCCAGGCGGTTCGCGCGCCGGTCGAGCTCGCCGTAGCTCAAGGCGCTCTCCCCGTAGACCACGGCGACGGCGTCGGGGGCGCGGCGCGCCTGGGCGGCGAAGCGCCGGTGGACCGGCTGCGGCGCGGTAGCGGCGGCGGCGACGGGAGTGGCGACCGCGGTGTCGTTCCATTCGCGCAGGACGGCGCTCTCCTCCGCCGCGCTAAGCAGCGGCAGCTCGGAGAGCCGCCGCCCGGGGTCGGCCACGGCCCCTTCGAGCAGGTTCAGGTAGTGGCCGAGCATCCGCCGCATGGTCGTCGGCTCGAACAGGTCGGTCGAGTACTCCCAGATGATCTCGACCTGCTCGCTCGCCGCGGCGACCGCCTGGCCGGCGAGCTGCTCGCCGCGCGGGATCACCACCACGTCGAGATCGAACTTCGACGAGCCGTTGTGGCGGTAGCCCAGAGTCGCGGCGACGTCCCCGAAGTCGAGCTCGGGGAGCGGCGAGTCGTGGGCGCTGAACATGTGCTGGAAGAGCGGGTTGCGGTCCGGCGTCCGCCGCGGCTGAAGGGCCTCGACCAGCTTGTCAAAGGGCAGGTCCTCGTAGGCAAAGGCGTCGAGCGCCTCCCGGCGGACCCGCGTCAGGATCTCGGCAAACGCCGGATCGCCCGCCAGGTCGAGGCGCAGCACCACGTTGTTGACCAGCATGCCGATCAGGCTCTCGGTCTCCCGCCGGCGCCGGTTCGCCACCGTCGAGCCGACGACGACGTCCCGCTCGCCCGAGGACCGGGCGAGGAGCGCCGCGAAGCCGCCGAGGAGAGCCATGAACAGGGTGACCCCCTGCCGCCGGCTCAGGGCTTTGGCGGCGCGGTAGAGCGCGGCCGGCAGCTCGCCGCGCTCGATCGCGCCGCGGAAGCGCTGCGCCGCCGGTCGCGGCCGGTCGGTCGGCAGCTCCGGCGGCGGCGGGCAGCCGGCCAGCTTGCCGCGCCAGTGGGCGAGGTAGGCGGCGAGGACCTCGCCGTCCAGCCACCGCCGCTGCCAGGCGGCGACGTCGACGAACTGGACCGGGAGCGGCGGCAACGGCGAGGGTCGGCCTGCCACCGCGCAGCGGTAGAGGGCGGTCATTTCCCGCAGCAGCACCGCCAGCGACCAGCCGTCGTGGACCAGGTGGTGCTCGGTCTGGATCAGGAGGTGTTCGTCGGGCCCGAGCCGCAGGAGCTGCCAGCGGGCGAGCGGCACCGCGCCGAGATCGAACTGCCGCCGGCCTTCGGCCCGGAGACGGATCTCGGACTCGGCGTCGCGGCGGTCTGGGGGGAGAGTGCTGAGGTCGACGACCGGGAGGCGGATGCGCTCCAAGGTCCGCACCGTCTGCACCGGCCGGCCGCCGACGGTCGCGAAGGAGGTGCGCAGAACCTCGTGGCGCCGCACGATCTCCGACAGCGCCGCCTCCAGGGCGGCGGGGACCAGGCGGCCGGCGAAGTGGAGCGTGACCTGGGTGTGATAAGCGATGTTGGTGGGGGCAAGCTCGGCCAGATACCAGACCCGCTGCTGCGAGAAGGAGAGCGGCAGCGGGCCGCGGCGATCGATCGGCTGGAGGGCCGGGGGTTGCGTCTCGGCGCTCCCCCGCTCGGCGATCCGCGCCGCCAGCGCGGCGACGGTCGGGTTGCCGAACAGGGCGGCGACGGGCAGATCCACCCCGAAGGTCTCCCGGATCCGCGCCATCACCCGGCCGGCGAGCAGGGAGTGGCCGCCCAGCTCGAGGAAACCCTCCTCGACGCCCACCGGGTCGACGCCCAGGAGGTCCGACCAGATCGCGGCGAGCACCTGCTCGAGCGGGGTGCGCGGGGCGAGCGGGGCGGCGGCCGGCTCCCCCACCGGCTCGCGGCCGGCGAGCGCCTTGCGGTCCACTTTGCCGGCGGGGGTGAGCGGCAGCTCCGAAAGGGGGACGAAGGCGGTCGGGATCAGGGTCTCGGGCAGGTATTGGGCCAGGAACTCGCGCAGCTCCCGCGCCTCCGGCGGCCGGCCCGGGCGCGGCACGAACCAGGCGACCAGGCGCTCGTCGTGGAGGACGACCGCCGCCTCCGCGACCGCGCCGTGGAGGCCCAACCGGGACTCGATCTCGCCGGGCTCGATGCGCACCCCGCGCAGCTTGATCTGGTGGTCCGAGCGCCCCAGGTAGGAGAGGCCGCCGTCCGCGAAGACGCCGGCCAGGTCGCCGGTGCGGTACATGCGGGCCCCCGGCCGCCCGGCGAACGGATCGGGCAGGAAGCGGTCGGCGGTCCACGCCGGCTGGCCGAGATAGCCGCGCGCCAGCGACTCGCCGCCCAGGTAGAGCTCCCCGGCGTCCGCCGCCGGCGCCGGCGCGAGGGACGGGTCGAGCCGGTAGACCCGCATTCCCGGTATGGCCTGCCCGATGGGGACCGCCGTTTTCCCCTCGCGCGGACGGCAGTGATGGAACGTCGCCCAGACCGTCCCCTCCGTCGGGCCATACTCGTTGGTCAGGGCGACGCCAGGCAGCCGGGCGAAGTGGCGCTCGACGAGCGCCGGCGGGCAGGCCTCGCCGGCGACCATCACCTTGGAGAGCGAGGCGAGAGCAGCGCCGTTCGCCGGCTCGGCGGCGGCGAGAACCGCGGCGTAGAGGGCGGGGACGCTCAGCCAATGGGAGATGCCGTGCCGGGCGACGAGCTCGACCAGCCGCGCCGGATCGGCCTGGGCCCCTTCCGGCGGCAGGACGACGCTCCCCCCCTCGCAGAGGGTCCAGAAGAGGCCGGGGACTGAGGCGTCGACGGCGACCGAGGGGAGGAGGAGGAAGCTGTGGAGCGGCTCGGGGTGGACCGCGTGGTGGGCGGCCATCAGCTGGCCCAGGGCGCCGTGGCGGATCATGACCCCCTTGGGGGTGCCCGTCGTCCCCGATGTGTAGATGACGTAGGCCAGGCCGTCCGCCAATGGATCGACCGCGGGAGGCCACCCTTGAAGATCGTCGCGCTCCGCGGGATTCCCGAGATCCCCGAGATCATCGAGGCAGAGCGCGCGCGGGATGGGCGGCGGCAGGCGGGCGAGGAGCGGCCGCTCGGTGACCAGCAGGGCGGCCCGCGCGTCCTTGAGGATGAAGCTCGCCCGCTCAGGTGGGGTCGCCGGATCGAGCGGCACGTACGCGCCGCCCGCCTTGAGGATGCCGAGGATCGCCACCAGCAGCTCGGGCGAGCGCTCCAGCTGGAGGCCGACCGTGCTCTCCGGACCCACCCCCATGCCGCGCAGGCGCCGGGCCAGACGGCCGGCCGCCCGGTCGAGATCAGCATAGGTCGAACGGCGATCTCCAGAGACGACGGCGATGGCCTCCGGCGACCGCTCGACCTGCTGGGTGAAAAGCGAGAGGAAACCGGTCTCGCCCGGCTCGATCGCGGTGCCGTTGCCGGTCAGGGAATGGCGATCAGATCGTGTCACGCCGAATCAACCGCCAGTCAGGGCTACGGGATCCCCCATCCATAAGAGCGAGCGAAGTCTAGCATGGACTCTTACGCGTAAACACAAGAAATTAGAAATCAGCTATTAAGCAAGGTGAATAAAACCCTTGCTATTTCAGCCCTCAAAGCATCCACGAAATGGGATCTGCGGCCGGCCGACTCACTCGCTGTTGAGCACTCCCAGGGGATCGACGGCGGTGGCGCGGGAGGCGGGGATCAGGTTGGCGAGGAGCGCGATGCCCCCCAGGACCAACGTGGTGAAAAAGAAGGTCAGGGGGTCGAAACCCTTGACCCCGAAGAGCAGCTGCTCCAGGAAGCGGGCGAAGAAGCCGGCGGCGAGCCAGCCGACGAGGATGCCGACCCCGACGAGCGTCATGCCCTGGCGCAGAACCAGGCGGACGACCGATCCCGGCATCGCCCCGAGCGCCATGCGGATGCCGATCTCGCGGTTGCGCTGGCTGACCGAATAGGAGAGGACGCCGTAGCTGCCGACCGCCGCCATGAGCAGGGCGAGGATGCCGAAGAGCCCGAGCAGGAGCGCCCCCAGCCGCGGCGCCCACAGCGAATCGGCGAGGACCTGGGAGAGGGTGGCGAGATCGGTGAACGGCAGGCCCGGATCGAGCGGCCGGAGGCTCCTGCGCACCGTCTCCAGGAGCTGGGCCGGCCGGCCGGCCGAGCTCAGGTAGAGGTGGACGTTCTCGCTGTAATTCTGTTCCAGCGGCAGGTAGACGTAGGGCGTCGGGTTCTCGGTGATGGTCACGTACTTGCTGTCTCGGGCGACGCCCACGACCTCGAAGAAGAGGTTGGAACGGAAGAGTGTGAACCGCTGGCCGATGGGATCGAGGCCGGGCCAGAGCTGTCGTGCCGCGGTCTCGTTGACGATCGCCACCCGGCGGGAGTCGGCGCGGTCCGCGCCGGTGAAATCGCGTCCCTCCCGGATGGGGATTCCCAGGGTCGAAAAGTAGTCCGTGCTAACGGAATCGGTGGTGATGAACGTCCCGGCCTTGGGATCGGCGGTGTTCTTCGTCGCCGGGATCACCGTGCGCTGGAAGCCGCCGAACTGGCTTAAGGGCCGGGTGCTCGCCAAGGCCGCGGAGCGCACTCCGGGGACCGCCCGCGCGGCATCCAGGACCCGGCGATGGAACTGCTGGCCGCGCTCCGGGTCGTAGCCCTGCGTCCCCAGGTTGTAGGCGAGGACCGCCAGCCGGTCGGCGGCGAAGCCCGGATCGATCGCCTGGGCCTGCCGCAGGCTGTGGATGAAGAGGCCCGAGATGATCAAGGCGACGAGCGAGACCGCGATCTGGAAGACGACCAGGAGGCTCCGTGAGCTCCAGATCCGGTTGACGCCGGGGATCTCGGTGCGGCCGCGCAGGGCGGTCGCCAGATCCGGATTCGAGGCGCGGAGAGCCGGCACGAGCCCGAAGACCAGGGCGGTGGCGAGCGAGAGCGCCAGGGTGAGGCCGAGGACCGAGGCGTCGAAGCTCAGGTTGGGATGGGCCTGGGCGAGGAACGGCGGGCGCATCCCCCATAGCAGGTCGCGGCACCAGCGGGCGAGAAGAAGCCCCAGGGCGCCCCCTGCCAGGGCGAGGAGGAGGCCCTCGGTCATCAGCTGGCGGATCAGCCGGGCGCGCCCGACCCCGATGGCGAGCCGGACGGTGATCTCCCGCCGCCGCCGCTCGGCGCGGATCATCAGCAGGTGGGCGACGTTGGCGCAGGCGATGAGGAGGACGAGCCCGACGACCACCATGAGGACGATCCCGCCGGCCGCGAAGGTACCGCGGCGCGCCGGCTGGACGTAGGACTGGGTGAGGGGCAGGAGAACGGCGGAAAGGCCGCCATTGGCGTCGGGAAACTGCTGGGCGAGATTCCCGGCCAGGGCCTGGACCGCGCTCTGCGCCTGCGCCACCGTGACCCCCGGCTTCAAACGCCCGATCACCCAGAGGAGGAGGGCGCGGCGCTCCTTGAAGAAGGTCTTGAAGGGCCCGGACAAGATCTGCTCGTGCATGGTCATCGGCACCCAGAGGTCCGGCGTGTTGAGCAGGTAGGTGCCGGTGAAGCCGCGCGGGGCGACGCCGATGACGTGGAAGGGCTGGGCGTTGATCGTCATCGTCCGGCCGATCACCCCGGGATCGCCGCCGAAACGCCGGTTCCAGAAGCTATAGCTCAGCACCACGACGGGCGAGCGGCCGAGGTCGTGGTTCTCGTCGCGAGCGAAGAAGCGGCCCACCGCCGGTCGGATGCCGAGAAGCTCCCAGTAGCTCTCACTCACCGCCTCCCCCAGCACCTGCTCGGGCTCGTCGCCGATGAGCGCCGAGAGCTGCGCGATCTGGAAGGCCGCGAGGTGGGAGAAGACGGAGGTCTTGTCGCGGAAGTCCTCGAAGTTGAGATAGGAAGTCGTCAGGTAGGCGCCCAGGGGACCGTCCCCCTTCTCGTCATAGGTGTAGAGCGCGACGAGCCGCTCGGGCTCGGCGACCGGCAGGGAATGGAGGAGCACGGCGTTGATCAGGGTGAAGATCGTCGTGTTGGCGCCGATCCCCAGGGCCAGCGAGACGACGGCCACCGAGGCCAGGCCCGGGCTCTTCCACAAGCTGCGTAGCGCGTATCGCAGGTCCTGGAACAGGGTTTCCATGGGCACCCTCCGTCTCGTCGTTATCGATGCAATGATACAATTCTCTCTAAGAGTACTGCATTCTACTTGCGAGCGGCAAGACGGATTCGCGACCCTGCGTCTGCATGAATTTCAGAATTCGTGAAATACAATTCGGAAGTAGTATTTTTGCGTCGCACTTTGTGCTATACTGCCTCGCTGGAAGGCTCCATCGGCGGATCCCAGGGAGTAAGCAGGGCTCGGGCCGCTGAGGGCAAACTCCGTCAAGGAACCTGAGGAGGATTCACGCATGCAAACGCCGACGACGACGCCTGCTGGCTCTCTCTATACGCTGGACCCGCGCACCCGCGAGCTGTTGGTCGAATCCGCCCCTCTCATGGAGAAGTGGGCGGCCGACCAT
>DASQPA010000478.1:0-15558 GCA_035644215.1 Thermoanaerobaculia bacterium | reverse complement strand
CCGGGCGCATCATCCGGATGGCGAGGCGGAGGACCCCCTCGTTGACGGCGAGGAGCCGGCGCAGCTCGGGGGCGACCTCGCCCACCGGGTGGGTGACCGCGGCGTCGCCGCACCAGCCGTCGAGCCGGACGCCGATGTCGACGCTGACGACGTCCCCCGCGGCCAGCCGGCGCGGGCCGGGGATGCCGTGCACCACCTCGGAGTTGATCGAGATGCAGGTACCGGCGGGGAAGGGGACCGTGCCCGGCACCCCCTTGAACAGCGGGATGCCGCCGTGGTCGGCGATCACCGCTTCGACCACGGCGTTGATCTCCTCCGTCGTCACCCCCGGCCGGATGAGCTTGCCGGCCTCGTGATGGGCCTGCCAGACGACCAGCCCGGCGCGGCGCATCTTCTCGATCTGGGCCGGGGTCTTTTGCGGGATGCGCATCCTGCGAGCATACCGCAGGGTGTCGTAAGATCACGGCGCCCATGGCGCAACCGAACGAGCGACGCGACGGCCGGGTGGGGATCGACGCCGGAGCCACCCTCTGGAAGCTGGCCCGGCTTCCCGAATCGGCGCAGGAGCTGAAGCTCGCGGCCGTCCCGGCGGGGGCGGTCGAGGCGGTCCGCCACCAGGTGGGGGAGTGGGGGCCGGAGCGGGTCCAGGTCACCGGCGGCGGCGCGGCGCAGCTGGTGGCGGCGCTCGCCGGTACGACCCGAGAGGTCGCCCCCGTTTCCGAGTTCGCGGCCTGGGCGAAGGGCGCGCCGCTCCTCGCCGGGCGGGCCGGCTGGACCCTGCCGCAGCGTTACCTGCTGGTCAGCCTGGGCACCGGCACCTCCATCCTGGAGGTCGACGGCCCGGTCGCCACCCGGCTCTCCGGACTGACCCTGGGCGGGGGAGCGCTCCACGGGCTCGGGCGGCTCCTCTGCGGGACCGACTCCTTCGCCGAGATCGTCGCCTTGGCCGCCCGCGGTGAACGCAGCCGGGTGGACCTGACGGTGGGCGACATCTATCCCGAGGGCGGCATCTCCCTGCCGCCCGAGATCACCGCTGCGAGCTTCGCCAAGGTGGCCTCGCGCGAGCCCGCCGACCTCGCCCAGGCCCTGGTCGGTCTCCTCGGCGAGAACGTCGGGATCTCCTGCGCCGCGCTCGCCCAGGCGCGGGGGATCGACACCCTCGTCGTCGGCGGCAGCGCCCTCGCCGCCAGCCCGCTCCTCGGCGAGATCCTGCGCCAGGCCGCCCGCTTCGGCGGCGCCGACGCCTGGCTGCTGCCGGACGGCGCCTTCTGCGGGGCGGTCGGCGCCGCCGTGCTCGCCGGCGTGGTATCCTAATCGTTTACTGGCGCGGCTATTCTCTTGTAGGACAGGCTTTTAGCTGTTGTGGAAGCGGTTCTTCTCCGGACCCACGCGCGGCGGGTCCGGTCTCGATGACTCGATGGAAGAAAGGAGCAATGCATGAGAGAGACGCGTAGGTCGTGGCGTACGGCCGTCGTGGCCCTGGGGATCACTCTGGCGCTGGGAGCTCTGGGGGCGAGGGCTCAGGAGGCACCGCGGTCGGCGGTGGGGGTGAGCGTGGGGTCGGCGGGGGTCGAATGGCTGCCGCAGGCGGCGCGGTACGACCGGCTGGTGCTGACCGTTTCCGGTCCCGGCGGCTTCTCGCTGCGCCAGGAGTTCGTGGCCGGCAAGACGGCCGCCCTGAGCCTCTTCGACGAGCGGGGCGAACGGCTGGCCGACGGCGCCTACACCTGGCAGCTCGAGGTCGTGCCGCACGTCGACCGGAGCACCCAGAAGGCGCTGGCGGCGGCCCGTGAGGCCGGGGACGAGGCGGCGTCCAAGGCGGTCGCCGAGCTCCAGAAGGCCGGCCGGCTGCCGGCCTCGGTGATCGAGAGCGGCAGCCTGCGGATCGAGGGCGGCGCCTTCGTCACCCCGGGGCTGACCGAGCCGCGGCAGCCGGTGGCGCACAAGCCCAAGGCGAGCAGCAGCATGACCAACCTGACGGCCAAGGACGTGGTGACCGCCGACGACGCGATCATCCAGGGCAGCCTCTGCGTCGGCTTGGACTGCGTCAACAACGAGAGTTTCGGCTTCGACACCATCCGGCTGAAGGAGAACAACACCCGGATCAAGTTCGACGACACCTCGACCGGCACCGGGTTCCCCAATCACGACTGGCAGCTGACCGCCAACGACTCGGCCTCCGGCGGGGCGAACAAGTTCTCGATCGAGGACATCACCGCCGCCACGGTGCCCGTCACCGTCACCGGCAGCGCCCCGACCAACTCGATTTTCATCGACTCCTCGGGCCGGGTGGGCTTCCGCACCTCGACGCCGGTCCTGGACCTCCACGTGGCGACCAGCAACACCCCGGCCCTGCGGCTGGAG
This sequence comes from Thermoanaerobaculia bacterium, assembly GCA_035644215.1. Classification (GTDB taxonomy): domain Bacteria; phylum Acidobacteriota; class Thermoanaerobaculia; order Multivoradales; family UBA5704; genus DASQPA01. The sequence continues at coordinate 13,194 of DASQPA010000478.1, read as the reverse complement.
CAGAACAACTCGGGCGGCTTCACCGCCCAGACCTGGGACATCGCCGGCAACGAGGCCAACTTCTTCGTCCGCGACGTGACCGGCGGCTCGCGCCTCCCCTTCCGCATCCGCCCGGGCGCGCCGACCAGCTCGATCGACATCAACGCCAGCGGCAACGTCGGCGTGGGGACGGCGTCGGCCTCGTCGAGGCTGACCCTCAAGAACGGCACGGCCAATGCCGACGCCTTCATCCTGCAGCGGAGCCAGGCCGACAGCCAGACGATCTTCCGGATCTTCGAGACCACGGCCGGCGCGGGCCTGTTCTCGGTCTTCGACGACACCGGGCTCGAGGCCACCCGCTTCACCTCGGTCTCGGGCGGCAAGCTCGCGATCGGCTGCAACGCTCCGGACCACCGCCTCGATCTCGGGAACGGTACCGGGGTTGCCTGTAGCTCCTCCGCCACGCGCTCCTTCATCGACGCCGGCTCGACGACCTTCACCGCCTCCTCCTCCCGCTCCCTCAAGGAGAACCTGGAGCCCGTGCAGGTCCCCAACATCCTGGACAAGATCGCCCACGTGGCGGTCTACAATTACGACTTCATCAACGGCCCCAAGGACAAGATCGGCCTCATGGCCGAGGACTTCCACACCGTCCTCGGCCACGGCTCCGACAAGCTGATCAACGGCCAGGAGGTCGAGATGACCCTCTGGCTCGCGGTGCAGGAGCTCACGACGCGCAACAAGGAGCTCGCCGCCGAGAACGGCGACCTCGCCAAGCGCCTGGCCCGGCTGGAGGCGCTGGTCGCCGGGTCCGCCGCTCGCCAGTAGGACGAGCGCCGGTCACCGGATCGCCGAACGGGACAGGGGGGCCGCCCTCCTGTCCCGTTTTTCTTCGCACTCCGCGTCGCGATCCTCCTGGTCGGTCGGGGTCCGGCCGAACCAGGAGCGTTCGATGTGAGCGGCGATGAGGCGTCCGGCCAGGGCATTGCCCTCCGGGCCCCAATGGGTGTTGGTCAGGTAGTAGAGGTGCTCGCCGCGCTCGGCGGCGCAGACGAAGTAGGGGGTGAGGTCGAGCAGCTCGATCGCGGGATCGACCGTGTCGCGAAGAGTCGTGATGGTGCGCGCCGGCAGCGTGAAATCGTAGAGCGAGAAGTCCAGGTGGTAGGCCGCCGCGAGGCGCTCGCGCAGGGAACGGTCGACCTGGACCTGGTTGGGGGAGAGCACCACGAGCGTCCTCGTCCCGCGCCGGCGTACGCTGGAGACGTAGTGGAAAAACTCCGCGATGGCACGGTACCCGGGAGCGAGGGACTCCCTTTGCGCGGGATCGAAATTCGCCAGCTGGCGCCGGTTGACGTCAAGGAACGCTGCGGGCGACAGGTTGTGCCGGGCGGCGCGGTTGAATCGCCCGTCGGCAGCCGCGGACGGGGGCTGTGTCATCTGGAATCGCGTCAAATAGAGGGCGTATGCGTAGTCGAGGATCCGCAGCGGGAACTTGCGCGGCACCGCGCTCTTCTTGCGCCCGCCCGCCAAGGCGTACTCGCGGGTGAGATAGAGGTGGTTCGGCGTCCAGGCCGGTGGGGTGTAGCCATATGCCACGTCGAGGACGTCGTTGCCCAGATAGACGTTGAACAGCGCCGCGTCGTGCTCGATCCGCCGGGCCCAGAAGGCATGGGCCGCGGTGTAGTCGCGCACCGTCGTCGCCGCCTCGCCGAAATTGACCACTCGGACCGGCCGGCCGAGGGCGCGAGTCAGGCGGCTCCCGATCTGCCCGGCGTAGGAGAACGGCGGCGTCATGATGCTGTAGGCGAAGGAGTCGCCGAAGCTGAGCAGGCGAAACTCGCCCGCCGGCTTGCGGCGCGAGATCGTGGTGTCGTTGAGCTTCAGCCCGGCGAGGTCGATCGGGTCGGCGTTCAAGCGGGTCGCGAGCGCGAGCGAGCGCCGCTCGTAGGCCCGCAGCAGCGCTTCGCCCAGCGCGAGAGCGAGCCCCAGCGCCAAGAGCGTGAGGAGCGCCCGCCCCAGCACCTTCCGCTGCCGCGCGATCACCAAGGAGGGATGGACGATAGCGCCGGTCCCAGGAGGGAGTCAAGCGTGGTATTCTTCCCCGCCGTCAACCCCAGGATCGGCGGTCCCGCCCGACCCTCGCCGCGGTGACATGCTCGCGCGAATCCGTCTCTACGTGCTCCTCGCCCTCCTGCCGGGCCTCGCCTGCCGGGGATTCGGCGAGGAACGGACCCTGAGTCTCCTGCCGCCGACGTCGTCCGGCTGCGTCGAAGCGGCGGTGCGGCTGCCCGTCGCGGCGCGGCTCCGCCTGGCCTGGCAGCCCGCGGAGCCGGGTATCGCTCCCCATCCGGCGGCGCTCGAAGTATGGTCCCACCGCGCCGGCGAGCCGGGCGAGTTGCTGCGCACCATTCCGTTTTCCACCGGGAGCCGCGAGCTGTCGGTCACGGTGGATCTCGGCGCGCCTCCGGGGGAGGTCCGGATGCTGCGCGTCAGCCCCAACTCGCCCGTCACCTGGAAGCGGGCCGACCTGGTCGGCCGCACCCGGGGAGGCGAGCCCCCCGCCTGGCGGGTCGAGCCCCGGCGGGGGGCGCCGAACGTCCTCGTCTATCTCATCGACACGCTGCGGCCGGACGTCCTCGGCAGCTATGGGGGGCCGGGACCGACGCCCACGCTCGACCGCCTAGCGGGGGGCGGCGTCCTCTTCGAGCGCGCCTACTCGACCTCCTCCTGGACCCGACCGGCGGTGGCGTCCCTGTTCTCGGGGCTCCCGGTGTCGGCCCACCAGGTCGGCAGCGAGGCGTTCTCCCTACCGGAGAGCGCTCTCACCCTGGCGGAGCGCTTCCGCCTGCTCGGCTACCAGACGGCGGGGGTGATCGCCAACGGTCACGTCCTGCCCTCTCTCCATTTCGATCAGGGCTTCGAGACCTATGACTGGCCTCCTTTTCCCGACCAGGTCGGGTCGACCTGGGAGCCGGCCGCGGTGACCGCCAACCCCGCGGCAGGGGAGGTCCACAGGCTGGCCCTGCGCCGGCTGACCGAGTCCCGCGACCGCCGGCGTCCGCTTTTCCTCTATGTCCACGTCGTCGATCCCCACCAGCCCTACCGGCCCCCCGAGTGGGTGCTCGGGGAGAAGCGCCCGGCAGAGAACGTCAACAATTTCCTCCTGCGCTCGATCAACGAGGGGGAGGAAGGCTCGCCGCAGCTCCTCGCGGACCTGGCGCTGGCCTACCGGGGAGCGGTCGCCTACGCCGATCGCGAGCTCGGCAGGTTCCTCGCGCAGCTTGGGACCCTGGTCGACCTCGACCAGACGGTGATCCTGGTCGTCTCGGATCACGGCGAGGCCTTCTTCGAGCACCGTTTCGTCGGCCACCGCAACTGGCTCTACGAGGAGCTCACCCGCGTGCCGATGATCCTCCGCGGTCCGGGTATCCCCGCCGGGCGGCGCGAGGTCGCACCGGTGTCGCTCCTCGACGTCGTTCCCACCCTTCTCGCCCTGGCGGAGCCGGGGTCACGGCCCGCCGGTCGCGTGCCGGGGGTGAACCTCCTCGCTCCTGGCGCGGGCTCCCGGCTGGCCGGCCGGGCGGTGCCCAGCGAATTTGGTACCGGCGCCGCCCTGGTCCGCGGAGAGTGGAAGCTTACCTATCACGGAGAGGACCCGGAAGGGCTGCGGTTCCGCCTCTACGACCTGCGGGAGGATCCGGCGGAGGACGACGATCGGTTCGGGCGTGAGCCGGAGGTCGCGCGGCAGTTGCAGGCCGCGTTGCGGGCCTGGCAGGCGACGGCGCGACGGCTGGCGCTCCCGGCGCTGCCGGTCGAGGTGGCGCGACTGGGCTCTGGCCTGCGCGAGAACCTGCGCGCCCTGGGTTACGTCAAGTAGCGATGTCGACGATGCGATACGGGAGAGAAACGGCGAGGGTGGAAGGCTGGAGGGGCCTCCGGCAGGCACGGCGATGCTTGGGGGCGTGCGCCGTCGCCCTACCCCTGCTGGGACAGGGGCTCCCCCCCGGTCCGACCCCGTCCGGAGCCGGGACGGCGCCGCCCGCCTGGTGGCGGACGAGGTTCCCGCCGGCCGCCATCGCGCGGGCCGCCCCCCCGGCGCTGGCCGGGTTCGACGGGACGAGGGTGGCCCGCGACCTCATCTGTGGCAACCTCGACATCGTCAAGCTCGACGACAGCGGCGTGTACCTCTTCGGCTGGGCCTACGATCCCCGGACCGGCGCTCCAGCCGAGGCCGTGATCGTGCTCGACGGCGGGCGACCGGTGTCTCCGGCCGCCCACGTCTTCCGGGAGCGACCCGACGTCGCGGTCGGGACGAGGAACCCGCGGCTCGCCACGAGCGGCTGGGTCCTCTGGCTGCCGCTCCGCCGGGTGGCGCCCGGCCGGCACCTCTTCACCGCCTATGCGCGGCTCGCCGACGGGAAGCTCGGACGGCTCGTCGGCGAGGGGAGCATCGAGAGGCCGGGGCCGGGCTGAGGCCGCCCCAGGGCGGCTCTCGCGGCAGGATCTTGTCGCGCGGACCGGAAGTCTGATAGAAACAGGCAGCTAGAGTTGATCCGCCGTCACATTGCGAAGCCGGGCAGCCCGACGATGATTCGCGTCTTCACCTCCGCGGCTCCCAACTATCTGGGAAAGGTGCGCACGCTCCTCTTTTCCCTCAAGAAGCACCATCCCGAGCTCGCTCTGCACGTCGTCCTGGCGGACCTGACGCCGTTCTCGACCGACGCGGCAACCCTGGGGGTCGACTCGATCCTCTCCCTGACCGATCTCGCGCATGACGATCCCGCCTGGCTTTTCTCCCATTCGACGGTCGAGCTGTGCACGGCGATCAAGGGCCGGGCCCTGGAGCGGCTCCTGGCGCTACCGGACACCGAGGCGGTGCTCTACTTCGATCCCGACATCGTGCTGTTCTCGCGCCTGGACGACCTGATCGCGAGCCTCCTGGAGAGCTCGATCGTCCTCACCCCCCACCTGCTGCAACCGGAGACAGAGCTCGACGCGATCCTCGACAACGAGATCTGCGCCCTGCGGCACGGCGTCTTCAACCTGGGCTTCGTCGGCGTCCGCAACACGGCGGAAGGCTGGCGGTTCGTCGCCTGGTGGAGAGACCGGCTGGCCCGGTTCTGCCGGGCGGAGCCCGAGACCGGCCTCTTCACGGACCAGAAGTGGATGGACTTCGCGCCCTGCTATTTCAGCGAGCTGACGATCCTGCGCGACACCCGCTTCAACGTGGCGCCCTGGAATTTGAGCCAGCGCCGGGTGGCGGGGAATTTCGACCGTGGGTTCACCGTCGACGGCAGTCCCCTCGGCTTTTATCACTTCACGGGATTCGACAGCGGCGCGCATGACGCCATGCTGGGCAAATATGCGCCGGACAACCGGGCGCTCTCGATGCTGGCGGAGTGGTACCGCCGCCGGTCGCGGGCGCTCGCGCCGGTCGCGGCCGACTGGCGGCTCGGTTGCTTCTCGGACGGCTTTCCCATCCTGCCGATCCACCGCCTCCTCTACCGGCAGCGACCCGACGTGGAGCGCGCCTTCCCGGACCCGTTCCTGGCCGACGGCCGCGGCAGCTACCGCTTCTGGTTCGAGCACCAGGCGCCGCAGGAATATCCCGAGCTGCGAGACCTCCTGACCGATGCCCGGGCCAGCTGACAGCCCGGAGGTCACCTCGACGACGCTCTGCGAGCTGGCGGAGTCGCTGCGCGCCTTGGCCACGTCGGCCCGCTTCGAGGAGCGCCGGCTGCTCCACGGCAGCCTGGAGCTCGTCGCCGAGCTGGAACGGGAGAAGACGCGGCTGCAAGACGAACGCAGCGCGGCGCTCGACACCTGTACCCGGCTGCTGGCGGAGGCATTGGAGCGCGCGAGCCGGCTGGCCGCCGTTCTCGACCAGGAGCGCGCCCGCCGCGACGAGCTCCTCCGCGCTCTCGCCCGCCAGCGGCAGGAGTTCGAGAGCTCCACCTCCTGGCGGCTGAGCTCCCCGATACGGGGCCTCGGCCGCCTGCTCAAGCGGCTCGGTCGCCAGGGCTCGCGGTAGCGGTCGATGCGCCCGGGAACCGATCCCCGCCCGACGAACCTCCATCTCCTCCACGGCTGGGGGGGAGGCCTGGACCGCTGGGTGCGGCTGTTCGCCGCCGCCGACCGCCATTCCCGGAACCTGGTGCTCGCCTCGGCGGGGACCCGCGACGCCTACGGTCTGGAGCTCGTCCTGTGGGAGGCCGCGACGGGGGAGGAGATCGCGCGTTGGGCCTTGCAGGACGCGATCTGCGAGATCGCTCTCGCCCATGCGGAGTACGCCGCCGTTCTCCACGCCGTGGTCGAGGAGCACCGGATCGAGCACCTCTACGTCTCCAGCCTGATCGGCCACTCCCTGGACGCCCTGGCCTCGGGCCGGCCCACGACCCTCGTGCACCACGACTTCTTTCCCTTCTGTCCGGCGCTCAACCTCTACTTCGGTTCGCCCTGCCGCACCTGCCGGGCCGAGCACCTCGACCGCTGCCTGGCCGAGAACCCCTACGCCGCCCTCTTCCGGGACAATCCGACCGACTACTGGATGCGATTGCGCGAACGGTACTTCGAGCACCTCGCGCTCTGTCGCCCGTCCCATGTCTGTCCCCTGGAGGGGGTCCGTACCGCCCTGCGGCAGATCGACCCGCGGTTCGCGGCGCTGCCTCTCTCCGTCGTCGAGCATGGGATCGACGGGGAAGCTGGCGACTGCTTCGGCGGCGCCGCTCCGGATCGCCGGCTCCATCTCCTGCACCTGGGCCGCCTCAATGCCTACAAGGGGCTCTCGAGTCTGCGGGCGCTCCTGCCGAAGCTGCGGCTGATCGCCGACGTCACACTCCTGGGGACGGGGCCGGCCGGCGCCGAGTTTGGCGACCTGGCACGGGTGCGGGTGATCGAGGAGTACCGTCCCGAGGAGCTGACCGGCTGGCTCGGCCGCCTGCGGCCCGACCTGGCTCTCTTCCTCTCCCTGGTGCCGGAAACCTACAGCTTCACCCTGTCGGAAGTCTTCCTGCGCGCCATCCCGGCCGTCGCCCGTCGCCTCGGGGCCTTCGCGGAGAGGGTCGAGCCCGGCCGGAGCGGGCTCCTCTTCGACACCGACGACGAATGCCTGGACCTCGTGGTGGGCCTCGATCGCTCCCGGCCGTCGCTCAAGGACATGTCCCGGCACCTGCGAATCCGGAGGACCCGGCCGGCGGCGGAGATGGTGGACGACTACTACCGGTTGCGCGAAGCCGGCTAGGTCTCCCCCCGGGCGGCGAGGGTTGCCACGAGGGTGTCGACGGGATCGCGGCGCAGGGGGTTCGGCGCGCCGCGCAGCTCCTTCAGGACCTCCACTTCGAGAGCGCTCAGCCGAGCTCGTGACAGACACGCCGCCACCGTCCGGCCGGCGCTGGCGGCGAGCTGCCGGCCCAGCCTGGGGTCCGCGAGCAGCGCCACGAGCTTGGCGGCTAGGTCCGCCGCATTGCCGGGCTCGAACCACAGGGCGTCCCTGCCGTCCTCCAGGATCTCCGCCGCGCCGCTGCTGGCCGCCATCACCACCGGCCTGCCCACCCGCGCCGCCTCGATCCCGGTGCGGCCGAAGGCCTCGTGCGGCGCGCTCATGACGAGGACGTCGAGGCTCGCGAGGAGCGGGTAGGGGTCGTCGGAGAAGCCCGGCAGGAGGACCCGCTCGGCCAACCCGAGCTCGGCGGCGAGGTCTGAGAGGTACCGGCCGTATTCCGCGTTCGCATGCCCCGCCAGCACCAACTCGGCGTCGTAGCCGCGGCGCGTCAGCTCGGCCAGGGCGCGCACCGCCGTGGCCTGGTCCTTGCCCGGCACCAGGGAGGCGAGGATACCCAGGCGCGCCCGGCCTCGCGGCAGGGCAGCCGGGGCGGCGGTGAAACCGTCCGGCGGCGGCTCCACCCAGGGGCCGAGGGTGCGACCGCGGGCCGGGTGGAGGTCCGGGAAGAGGGTCCGGCGCAGCGCTTCGGAAGGGGTGACGACGAGGTTCGACGAGGCGACGACCGAGCGCAGGACCTGGTCGAACGGCGCGAAGAAGGCGAGCCGGTGGTCGAGCTCGCCGTACTCGTGGACCCGCCAGACGTGGGGTCGGCCGAGCGCCGCGGCCGCCACCGCGCCCCAGGCCAGGGTCAGGGTGTTGGTCGCGACCACGTCGGGGTCGGCCTGCTGGAGGCGCGGCAGCACGTCCAGGCGCAGCGCCGCGAGGCCGCGCTCCTCGCGGTAGCGCACCACCTCCGCGGACATCGGGCTCCAATCGCACCACCAGGGGAGCTCGGCACAGAGGGTCGCTGCCCCCAGCGACTCCAGCCGCTCCTGGAGCGGTCCCGGGCCGGGGAGGAGCACCGTGCAGACGGCTCCCTGATCCTGGACGAGCATGCGGACGGAACCGAAGAGCGAGCGCTCCGCACCCTGCAGGCCGCTCGAATGGGAGAAGATCGCGACGCTGAGCGCCCGCTCGTGCGGAACGCAGTAGAGGTTCGCGTAGGCGTCCTCGCGGCAGCCCCTCTTCCAGTCGGCCGGCTGGCGCAGGCGGAAGAACCGGCGCTCCCAGTCGTCGAGGAGGAAGATCTCGAAGCCGAGCCGCTGGAGCTCCGCCAGCAGATCCTCGGGGGCATGGCCGGCCTGCCGCTGCATCGCAGGATTGAGCTCGACCAACAGGCGTAGATCCTCGGCCGCGTGGAGGGTGTCCGCGAGCCCCGCGAGGACCGCCAGCTCATGGCCGTCGGTGTCGATTTTGATCACCGCCCGCTCGATCCCCCGCCGGCCGGCGAGCAGGGAGTCCAGGGTTACCGTCGCGACCTCCTCCGTGCGCAGGGGGGCCGCCGCGACGTGCGGGTAGAAGCTGCAGTTGTCCGAGGCCTCGGCAATGCAGAAGCGCCCCGTGCCCGGGAGATCCGACGCCGCGGCTCGCACCGCCTCGACCCTGCCTTCGACGCCGTTGCGCCGGATGCCCTCGACGAGGAGCTGGTGGTTTTCGTCGACCGGTTCGAGCGCCACCACCTGGAGACCAGGGTGAGCGGTGGCGGCGAGCAGGCTGAAGAACCCGCAGTGCGCGCCGACGTCGACGAACAGCTCCCGCCCGTGGAGGAGATTGACGGTCAGGTCGGCCGAGAGCGCCTCGTAGCTCTGCTCCAGGTAGTGCTGCTCGTAGCGCGGCGTGACGACCAGCTCGAAGCCGCGGCCCCGCGGGGTGACGGCCCGCCGTGTGCCGAGGTCGTAGTCACTCGCAAATTTTGATGAGGTCATCGCAGCGGAGGGCAGGCCACGAGGGGCGGTCGATCGCAGTGGGCGAGACACTACCAGACGCGGAGTGGATCCGCCAGCGCGGCGACCGCTGCCTCCGCTGCCGCGGATCAGTGTCATGCTTATTCTTTAGATGTATAATTATAGATGTTCTGTGTGAGGTGAACCGAAAGGAGGAGAGACAGATGAGCAAGCGGACGATTTCTGTGCTCCTGACGATGGTCCTCGCCGGGATCGTGGCGATCCCGGCCACCGCCGCCACGGTGATGCCGCCCCCGAATCCCCCAGCGGAGATGAACGTGATGCCGACGCACATCGACTGGCTCCCCACGTTCGACGCCGAGCGTTGGGTGCTGACCGTCGCGGGTCCTGGCGACCTCTTGATCCGGCGTCCGTTCGAGGCGGGTACGACTCCTTCTCTCGGTCTCCTCATGGCGGATGGAGACCGGCTGCCGGACGGCAGCTACACCTGGGAGCTGCAGGGGATTCCAAGAGCTGGGGGAACAGCCAAGCTGGCGAAGCGTCCGCTCACTCTGGCGGGCCGTTTCTCCGTCCACGAAGGGAGCTTCGAGGCGGCGCCCGCGGGCTCCGGCGCAGACACTCCTTTCCCCCCTCTCCACAACATTACCGCCAAAGACATCATTGAAAGCGGCAAGTTGGTGGTCCATGGACACGCCTGTATCGGCGAGGGGTGCAACAACTCGGGCGATGTCGACGCTAGTTTCCCGCTCAAGCTGAAGTCGTTCCGTCCCGGCGTCCTGTTCGACGACACCGGGGACATTGAAGACGGCATTCAGCCCCATGACTGGGCGCTGGAGACCAACCCCTCTGCGGCCCAGTTCTCCATCACCGACGTCGAGAACGGAACGGTCCCCTTCACTCTGGCCGGCGGCGCTCCGGACAACTCTCTCGCGGTGAGCAGCAGCGGCAACGTCGGCATCGGCACCGCCACCCCCAGCAACTCTCTGCACGTGCGGCGGACGGACGGCACGACCCGGTTGCTGGTCGAGGAGGCCTCTGGCACCGCGGCGTATCGGGTCCTTGCCACCCTCAAGAACAAAGGTGGCATTGAGGTCGACCTCAACGACACGAGCGCCTTCGGCGGCACCGGTGTGACCTGGGCCTTGATCAACTCCAACGCCAATTTGATCCTTTCCGACGTCGGCGACGCCACGAATGAGTTCGTGCTCACGCAGGCCGGCAACCTGACGATCGCGGGAACCCTGACCCAGGGATCGAGCCGCACGATCAAGGAGGAGCTCAGGCCCGTCGATTCGCGCGACGTGTTACGGCGAGTGCTCGACCTCCCTATTACGAGCTGGCACTACAAGGCCGACCCGGGGGTACGACACGTCGGTCCGATGTCGGAGGACTTCTTTGCGGCCTTCCAGGTGGGGAACGACGACAAGGGCATCTCGGTGACGGACAGCGCCGGCGTCGCGCTGGCCGCAATCCAGGGCCTTCATCTCGAGCTGGCCGCTCGGGACGCGGAGATTGCCACGCTCAGGGCTCGGATCGAGGAGCTGGCGGCTCGCTTGGAGCAGCTCAAGACCACGCCATAGCGATAGGGCTGGGCGGTGGACGGGCCCCGGGCACCCTGTTGCCACCGCCCAGTCTTTGTTATAATGACATAGTCTCTATGCAGGCCCCGGCCTGAGGCTTAAAAGTCTGCCGTACCCCCTTGAGGACAAGACCATGTCAAGCCCCGCCCTCACGGTCCGCCGCGCGCTCCCCCTTCTCGGGCTGCTGCTCCTCGCCGCCGTTGCACCCGTGGCCGCCACCTCCTACGTCATGGTCTCGGACGAGCACCTGGCCGACCAGGCCTCGGTGATCGCCGAGGTCCGCGTCGCTTCGGTCGAACCGGCGCCGACCGGGCCGTCCACCGACTACCAGGTCGACGTCGAGCGCCTGGTCAAGGGGTATACGGCCGGCAGCTCGGTCGTCGTGCGGGTGCTCGGCGGGGTGGGCCCCAACGGGCGGGGCTTGAAGATCTGGGGCGCCCCGGTCTTCCACGAGGGGGAGCGCGCTCTGCTCTTCCTGAAGGAACGGGCGGATGGCTCCTACGGCATCCTCCACCTGATGCTCGGCGCCTTCCACGAGCTGGACGAGGCCGGCCGGCCGATCGCCCTGCGGGACCTGTCCCAGGCCTCCGAGGTCCGCCTGCTGCCGGGCGGCAAGCTGGCGAGCGGCACCTCGACGGACGAGCCGCGCGACGCCGCGCGCTTCGTCGAATGGCTGGCCGACCGGGCGAACGGCAACCGGCGGGCGCCCGACTACTTCCTCCAGCTGCCGGCGGGGACCTTGAAGAGCCTGCGCGAGAAATTCACTCTCTTTACCGATACCGACACCGGCCTCAACCTGCGCTGGTTCGATTTCGACAGCGGCGGGAGCGTCACCTTCTTCGCCCATTCGAGCGGCCAGGCCGGCTTGGCCGACGGCGGCTTCGCGGAGTTCCAGACCGCTCTTGCCGCCTGGACCAACGAGCCCACGACGCCGATCCGCTACCTCTACGGCGGCAAGACCACGGCTTCCGGCGGATTGAAGAACTTCGACGACGTCAATACCATCCTCTTCAGCGACCCCAACCGGGAGATCTCGGGCAGCTACGACTGCTCCTCGGGCGGCACCCTGGCCGTCGGCGGTCCCTGGTTCGATTCGACGACCACCGGCCGCTTCGCCGGCAAGACGTTCATCGTCATCCAGGGTGGGGACATCGTCACCAACGACGGGATCGACTGCTTCTTCCAGGCCAGCCGGTCGCCGCAGAAGGCGGCCGAGGAGCTGTTCGGCCACGAGCTCGGCCACACCCTGGGGCTCGGCCATTCGAGCGAGGCGCGCAACGAGCCCAACCCGATCCTGAGGGACGCCCTGATGTACGCCTTCGTCCACGACGACGGGCGGGGGGCGCGCTTCAACAGCGATGACCTGGCGGCGATCCACTACCTCTACGCGCCGAACGCTCCGACGACCGGCGGCCGCTGCCGGGCCGACGCGCAGACCCTCTGTCTCCTGGGCGGCCGCTTCAACGTGCAACTCGCCTGGCAGAACCAGTTCGACGGCTCGGCGGGCGTCGGGAGGGCGATCTCGGCGACCGACGTCACCGGCTACTTCTCCTTCGGCGATCCGGCCAACATCGAGCTGCTGATCAAGGTGCTGGATTTCGGCACTGCCATCAAGGTCTTCTACGGCGAGCTCACCAACCTCCACTTCACCCTGACGGTGACCGACGTCCAGACCGGCACGGTCAAGACCTACGGCAACACGTCGGGCGACTGCGGCGGCATCGACCAGAGCTTTCTGGGCTCGACGTCGGGCGCGGCGAGCACGGCGGGCGGCAAGCTGGCGACGCTCGCCGGCCGCGCCTCGGGCTCCTGCCGGGCGGACGCCAACACCCTCTGTCTCCTGAATGGGCGCTTCGCCGTGCGGGTCAGCTGGAGCAACCCGGGCAACGGCACGAGCGGCCAGGGCGGCGCCAACGCGCTCTCGAACCTGGTGGGGACCTTCTTCTTCACCGACCGCTCGAACGTCGAGCTGATGACCAAGGTGGTGCCGTTCCCGGACCGCGTGGTCTTCTTCTACGGCGCGCTCTCCGACCTCCCCTACACCCTCCAGGTGACCGATACGCAGAACGGGGCGACGAAGAGCTACCAGAGCACGGAGGGCAAGCTCTGCGGCGGGTTGGACAATACGGCATTTGCACCCTAGGTGCGGGAACCGGCGCGGGCGCTCGCACCCTGGACGAGACCTCGGCCCCGGCAGTCGATGCCGGGGCCGCGTCGCGTTCGTGTAAGCTTCTGCGGTTGGAGCAGTCCGAGGCTTTTAAGGAAGGGCTGGTGCGAAAGGGGGGACTCGAACCCCCACGACCTTGCGGCCACAAGCTTCTGAGACTTGCGCGTCTACCAGTTCCGCCACTTTCGCGCGGGGGTGATTCTAGGGAGAGAGGGACGACGTGTCAAATGGAGTCGTAGGGGC
>DASQPA010000477.1:0-12945 GCA_035644215.1 Thermoanaerobaculia bacterium | reverse complement strand
GAGCCTCAACAACCTCGCCGCCCTCCTCCAGGCCAAGGGCGATCTCCCGGGGGCCGAGCCGCTCCTCCGCCAGGCCCTGGCGATCAATCGCAAGGTGCTCGGGCCGCGCCATCCGGAGGTCGGCGTCAATCTGCAGAATCTGGCCCTGCTGTTGAACGCCCGCGGCGCCCCGAAAGCGGCGCTGCCACTCCTCCAGGAAGCCCTGGACATCCAGCGCCAGGCGGTGGGGCCGGAGAACCCGGACCTGGCGACCGTCCTCCACGACCTCGGGATCGTCCAGGCGGCGGCCGGGGACAAGCTGGCGGCGGAGGGGAGCTACCGCGCCGCCCTCGCCCTCTACCGGAAGCAGCTGCCGGCGGGGCATCCCTACATCGCCCACCCTCTGGTCGGGCTCGGCCGGCTCCTCCTCGAACGCGGCGAGACGGCCGCCGCCCAGCCGCTCCTCGCGGAGGCCCTCGCCATCCGCCGGCAGGGGCTCCCCGCCGGACACTGGCGGATCGGCGAGGCGGCGGGCCTCCTGGGCGCCTGCCTCGCCGCGCGCGGTGAGGTCGCGGCGGCCCGGCCGCTGCTCGTCGAGAGCTACCGCCTCCTGGCCGCCGCCCTGGGAGAGAAAAACTGGGCGACCCGGGAGGCGCGAGATCGTCTGGCGCGTCTGGCGCGCCTCGCCGGGCCGCCCGCGGGTCACTGAGGCGGGAACTTCGGGTTGTCCGGGTTGAACGGTTCCTCCGGCACCCCCGCGAAGCCGGGAATGTCATATTCGACGAACGGATCGCCGAGGACGTTCATGCCGATGAAGGGCCCGGTGGTCACGTCCACCCGCTCGCTGCGGATGCCGACGCAGGCGAGGCTGGGGAAGAGCAGCGAGTCCTCATAGGTGGTCGAGACGTTGGGAAACATCACGCCGCCGAAGGTGCCGCTCGTGTTGCAGGCCCCTGCCCCGCCGTTGGGATCGTAGAAGCGGAAGCGGTGGAGGCCGACGTTGGGCACCGCGTCGTTGGCGAAGGTGGTGTAGCCCGGCCAGTACCAGGTCGGGTCGACCTTCACGATCGGCGCGACCTTCCGCGTCCAGGGGATGGAGCTGTCGACGACGGCGATGCCATCGCCCGGCTCCTGGTCGTCGTTGCCGTCGAGGACGTCGCCAAAGGCTTCGAGGTTGTGGTCCATCAGGTCGCCCACCGGGGGAAGGATCTCGGTGGTCTGCCAGCCCACCAGCCTGGCGCTCGGGTTGCACGAGGTGATCCGCGCCCAGCCCCAGCCGGTCGCATTCGACGGATAGTTGGCGACCCCGGTGGTGATGCGCACCGACTGGTTGGGCGGCAGGCTGGGGATCGAGCCGATGCGCCGGATGCCGCCGCTCCTGGTGAAGTACTCGACGGTGAGCGGACCGGCGTCCACCGTGCCGGTGTTCCAGAGGCCGATGCCGGTCTTGAACGCGCCGGGGGCGAAAGTGAAGTCGGGGGCTTCGAGGCGCCAGTTGGGGGTATTGGCGAGCATGTCGGAGACCATACGGAACTTCTTCGTTCCAGGGTCGCCGGCGAGGTCGGTCATGATGCCGTCGCCCAGGATCGGCAGGCCGGTCTCGCTCACCACGTGGACCAGGACGTCCCTGTCGGCGCCGCCCAGGGTGGCGTACCAGATCTTGAACTGGTCCCACAGCCCGATCCCCACGAGGTTTGGATTGCTCTTTTCCAGGAGCGTCCCCTGCGGCTTCAAGGTGGCGTGCCGCCAGATCGTCGTCGTCGAGATCCCGGTGCCGTGGTCGAAGGTCACCAGGTCGATGCGGATCTTGTTGACCTGGGGATTGGGATTGACCACCCAGAGGAAGGGCTCCTCGTGGTTCCAGACGTCGACCGGCGAGACGAGGGTCAAAGGCAGCGGCCCCCACCACAGCTCGGTCTTCGGCTGCACGACCTGGAGCTGCTGCTCGGAGCTGGCGCCGATCTCCGGGCCGTTGGCCACGGGGTTGCCGATGCCGTCGATGATCGAGGCGTGGGTGAGGACCGAGCCGACGATCCCCGGCCCGGTGAGAACGGTCACCCGGGCCGACCCGATGCCGGTGCCGCCGCTGGTGCCCGGGGCGAGCGGCAGAGCGGCCTCGACGTGAAAGCCGTTGGGAAGGAGGGTCACGATCGGGGCCGGGATGGGTCCGACCTGGGTGCCCTGGTCGTCGAAGTACTCGATCTGCGCCGTCACCGTCTGGCTGGGGTCGGGGTTGGCGACCACGACGGCGCTGGTGAAGCTCTTGAACGCGGGGATGTTGGGGTTCTGGAGGAGGCCGCCGGCGTACTTGACCCTGGCGCGGAGGCCCTGGAGGTGGATCGCCGAGGTGAGGTACGGGTGCTCGGGGAGGCTCGGGTCGTCGGGGAACTGGGCGTTGGCGGTGGCGGTGGTGCCGCTGGGGGTCGGGTCGAGCGGTGGGGAGACGCAGAAGGCGACTGGCGGTACGGGGGTCGGCGCGGGCGCCGGGGTCTCGATGACGGCGGCGAAGAGGGCGGGCGCGAAGGCGAGGGCGGCGGCCACGAGGGTGGCGGCGAAAGCGGACTTGCTCCGGGAAGAGCGCATCGTCCGGGACTCCTTTCTCGTCGAAGGTCTCGAAAGTGGCGAGGCGCCACGAGGCGCCTCACCCCCAATAGCGAGAAAGCGGAGAGAACCGGGTGGGGCGGCTAGCCGGCGGTCACCCTTCCAGGACCAGGGACAGAACTTCCGGCACGTTGTGTCCGCGAGGTACGAGGCTCCGGATCTTTCCATCCAGAGTCGCCAGCCACCAGGCGAGAGCTGGCTGGTGATGGACGTGGTTCGGCCAGGCGAGGGCGACCAGCAGGTTGACGTCGAGCACTGCCATCAACTCTCTTCGAGAGCCCGCTGCACCATCTCCAGCGTGAGCGGCTTGGCCTCGGGAGAGACCGAGAAAACCGAGCCGGCCTCCGGCACTCCGTCGAAGAAATCCACGACCCCGGTCTCCAGCGAATACTCGGCCCCGACCACGAGCAGCCCCTCGCTCTGGATCCGCTGCTCGATCACCTGCGAGCCGTGCCGCAGCTGGTGGGCCGAGGCGCGGATGTTGGCGCGCACGGCCTCCTGCACCAGGGCTTCCGGGTCGTCGCGGAGCCCGGTCGCCAGCAATCCTTCCACGGCGGGGCGGATATGGTCGACGATCGAATAGAGATTGCGCGGCGGGTTTTGCGTCGGGCGCCGCAGCTCGTCGAGCGTCGCCTGGACCGCCCCGCATCGGGAGTGGCCGAGGACCACCACGAGCCGGGTGCCAAACTGCGCCGCGGCGAACTCGACGCTGCCGACCAGAGAGGGAGCGACGATGTTTCCCGCCACGCGGATGACGAACAGGTCGCCCAGGCCCTGGTCGAAGACGATCTCGACCGGCACCCGGGAGTCGGAGCAGCCGAGGATGGTGGCGAACGGCTCCTGGCTCGTCGCCAGCTCCCGGCGGCGGGTCGGGTGGTCGAGGGCCTCGCGGCCGGAAGCCCCCGCCACGAAACGGCGGTTCCCCTCACGCAGGCGGTCGAGTGCGGCGCGGGCTTCGATCATCGGGGAGATCCTATCGTGACCCGCCGTTCACCCTTTCGTCATTGCTCTCGAAGATACGATGATGCACAATGTCAACTCGCATCGCCAAGGTGGCGATTCGCGCTCTTCTGGAGGTGGCAGGATGGTTCGCAGTGCTCGACTCGGCTTCGCGGTTCTCCTCGCATGCGCCCTGGTGGCTCTCCCCCGCCCGGCGGCGGCATCGGTCATCCAGCACGTCTTCGTCATCGCGATGGAAAACCACGACGCCTCGCAGATCTACGGCAACACGACGGACGCGCCCTACATCAACGGCACCCTGCTCCCGGCCTACGCCCACGCCACCAACTTCAACGACGAGCTCCCCGCCCTGGCGAGCGAGCCGCACTACGTCTACATGGAGGCGGGGACGAACGCCTTCACGGACCACACCTTCACGACCGACAACAACCCGTCGAGCTCGAACAGCACGAGCAGCACGGCCCACCTGGTCACCCAGATCAAGAATTCGGCCACCCTCACCTGGATCACCTACCAGGAGGGGCAGAACGCGACGACCGGTGGCTGCCCCATCGCGGCGAGCGGCTTCTACGCCCCCAAGCACGATCCCTTCATCTTCTTCCAGGACGTCTCCGGCAATCCGCCTTCGAAGACCAACGCCTACTGCGTGGCGCACAGCAAGCCCTACAGCTCGTTCGCCGCGGACCTGGCGGCGAACAACATCCCCAGCTACGTCTTCATCACGCCCAACCTGTGCAACGACATGCACGGCGCCACCGGCTGCCCGAACAGCAACACGATCCGCTCGGGCGACGACTGGCTGAAGGCCGAGCTGCCGCGGATCATCGCCTGGGCCAACACCCATGCCGGCGCCATCTTCGTCACCTGGGACGAGGGGAGCGCCACGACCAAGATGCCGTTCCTCGCCATCGGCCCCGGCGTCAAGGTCAACTTCACCGGCACGGTCGCCTACGACCACGGCTCGATCATCAAGTCGATCGAGGAGATCTTCGTCCTGCCGACTCTGGCGACGGTCTCGGGGAAGAACGACCTCGCGAATCTCTTCCAGGCGGGTTTCTTCCCGTAGGGAACCCTGGGTTCCCGGGCCGGGCGGGCGCCCGGTCCGGGAAGCGCCGCGCCGGATCATGGAATCTTCGAATCCTGATGTTTTCGTAGTATAGTTCAACAAAACAGAAGGAGAGCGCTATGATGTCGCATTCGAAGATGACCAAGGCTTTCGCACTGGCCTTTCTTATTCTACTGACTCAATCTGGCGCACAGGCAGCGACCTCTACGCCCCAAGGCGCGACGCCAAATCCTCAGGTGTGTGGAGCTTTCGCGCAGGTCGTCGGAACGCCTTCGCCGATCTTCTTGACCTCCTGTGACACCTGGGTCGATTGCGTGTGCGCCAGTGGCGGTGACTATCTCATTAGCTGCTCTGGCACCTCCTACTGCCACCACGGGATCAGCGGAGGAGGCTGGGTCGAATGCGATGGAGAACGCACATTCTGCCCGCCCAAGACATCCTGCTGATGGGCTACCGACCGGCTGCCCGAACAGCAACACGACCCGCTCGGGCGACGACTGGCTGAAGGTGGAGCTGCCGCGGATCGTCGCCTGGGCCACACGGTCTCGCGGGGAAGAATGATCTCGCGAATCTCTTTCCAGACCGGTTTCTTCCCGTAGGGAACCTCTGGCTCCCCGGGCCGGGCGGGCGCCCGGTCCGGTCCGGAGAACCGCGAGACACCCGGGTCGCGGCTGGAGACACGATCCGGGGCGTTGGGACACTACAGCCCCCGGTTATAGACACTACAGCCCCCGCCATAGACATAGGAACCGATCGTAGAGACACTAGAGGCGGTCCTGGAGACACAAGAATCGTCGCTGGAGACACTACGGCAGGCGTTGTAGACATAAGCGACGATCCTGGAGACACTACGGAACGCTCCGTAGCTACAAGAATTCGCCGCGTAGACACCAGGGAAGGATCTGTAGACATTGGAAAGTCGGCTGGAGACACTACCGAAGGAGTTGGAGACACTAGAAATCAGTCCGTAGACACTACGGCTTGAATTCTTGTGTCTCCACGACCTACCGTAGTGTCTACAGATCCGACTCTCGTGTCTCTGGCGCCTTCGGTCGTGTCTCCAGGCGGGTTTCTTGTGTCTACAACCCCTGCCGCAGTGTCTACAAGGCCCCCCGTAGTGTCTCCAGGACGGTCGTTTGTGTCTCCACGGCCGCTCGTAGTGTCCACAAACTCCTCCCGAGAACCTGGAAACCCGACCGGCGTGTCTCCACCGTCGTGGTGGCCGCCTCCGGGGTCGCAGCCGTCGCTGATAGACTACTTCGGAATCTCTGGAGGAGAGCTGCAGCTGCCATGGAGCCGTTCGACGTCTTCCACAGCCGCATGAAGAACTCCCAGGGAGACACACTCGGCGGTTTGAGGTCGGAGACCTCGCTCGCTACGACTTGTTCATCTTGTGGGCGGCCCGGAGGGCCATCGAAATCTGGCGGGAGAGCTCCCGCTCGGACTCCTCGCCCCAGCCGCTCCGCACGAAGACGATCTCCCCCTCGGCGCTCACCACCCAGTAGGTCGGGTAGTGCTCGATGCTGCTCTTGCGGACGAACTCCTGGTTCTCATCCCAAATCTGCGGCCAACTCATCTCGTTCTGGGCGACGAACTGCTTGAGTGCGTCCTCGTTGGTGTCCGTGCTCACGCTCACGAGTACGAAAGGCTCCTTCGCCAAGCGGAGGGCGAGGCCACGCAGGGCGGGAACGGCCGCGCGGCACGGAGCGCACCAGGTTCCCCAGAAGTCGAGCAGGACCACCTTGCCCTTGAGCTGCTCGGCGGTCAGGTACTGTCCGTCGAGGGTGACCATGGCGAAATCGGGGATCAGCCGCTTGCGCGCCCGCTCGGGATTCTGGACAAGCGAGCGGGCGGTCTCGGCGAAAGCGCCCTCGGGCTCCCGCTTCAGGTACTCCTCAAGGAGCGCCACCCCCTCGCTGTCCCGGTGGAGCCGCAGCAAGACGCTGCCCAGGTTGAAGCGGGCCACGTTGACCTTGCCGCCGCTCTTCTCGAGGACCTGGCGGAAAATCTGGGCGGCCCGCTCCCGGTCTGCATCGTTCCTCGCGCCCGAGAAGACCGCGAAGCCCTGCTCGCTCGTCGCCAGGATCTCGAGAGAGAGGTCGCTGCCGGCAAGCCGCAAGGCTTCGGCCGCGCTCTTCTCGGCGTCCTTATAGGCGCCCAACCGATTGAACGCCCGGGCGAGCCCCAGCTGGCATTCGGCGCAGTTACCGTGGGCCAGCTTGTCGGACTGGCGAAACGCCTTGACAGCCTCTTTGTAATCTTTCTGGAGCAACCGATCCTGGGCGTGCGCCAACTCCTCCGCCTGGGCCGGGGGCGCCAGCGCCGGGGGATCGGCCAGGGTGAGACGGCCGGGCAGGGCGACCAGAACGACGGCGAGCACGACTCGGCGGAGAGCGAAACGTGGCATCCGGGCACGCTCCTTGGAAAGTAGGATGCTGGAACTCATCTCACCAAGAGTGATCACTGGCGCGAAAACATTTCATTCCCGGCGCTAACGAGGACCCGCCAGCGGGACTCCGAAAGCCAAGCCCTCCCGGATATGATCCGGCTTTCCTCGGAAGGACGACGATGAGCAAGGGACGATTGGAAGCCTTCAGCGACGGCGTGATCGCCATCCTCATCACCATCATGGTCCTGGAGCTCAAGGTGCCGCACGGCACCGACTGGGCGGCGCTCTCCGGCTTCCTGCCGGTGCTCTCGAGCTACGTCCTGAGCTTCGTCTTCCTGGGGATCTACTGGAGCAACCACCCGGCAGGTGCCAGGCGCTTCGCGGACGTGAAGGTCTCCTCGTCGCCTCGATGCGTGGCCGTAGGTCCGGACTCTTGAGAGGACGCATCCTCGAAGATCCCAACCGCCGCTACCTTGACCCACGCGCTTCCATGGAGGAAGATCTTTCCATGATTACGACCGTTACCCAGAAAAACATGGTCACGATCCCGGCCGAGGTCGGGCGGAAGCTTGGGATCAAGCCGGGCTGGAGGCTCGACTGGCAGCCGGTCGAGGGCCGTGACGAGATCCTGGTCCGGGTGATTCCTGATCGCGGGGAACGCGCACGTCGCCTGCTGGGTGCCGGCCGCAGGTTCTCACCGGAACGTGATGCCGTGGCCGAGCTCGTGGCAGAGCGTTCCACCGAAGGGTGATGGCCTTGCGCTTCCGGCTCGACACGTCGGCTCTGCTCGCGGGCACTCCTCTGAAAGGGTGTGAAAAAATCGGGTCGCACGCGGAGATTCCTGTAGAGACGCCCCAGGCGCTATCGAAATCCTTGCCATTACCGCGCCGTCGGGGCGTCTCCCAACGCCATCGAGACCTCAGGCGTCTGAGGACTGCGGAGACGCCCCGACGGAGGTGATTCCGGGGAAGTTCCGGACGGCGGCTGGGGACGTCTCTACGAAGACCCGTGAGGTAGGGGGCCAATTTTTTCACAGCCTCTAAGGCGACGATGAGCAAGGGACGATTGGAAGCCTTCAGCGACGGCGTGATCGCCATCCTCATCACCATCATGGTCCTGGAGCTCAAGGTGCCGCACGGCACCGACTGGGCGGCGCTCTCCGACTTCCTGCCGGTGTTCTCGAGCTATGTCCTGAGCTTCGTCTTCCTGGGGATCTACTGGAGCAACCATCATCATCTCTTCCAGGCGGTCAAGCGGGTCGACGGGCGGATCCTCTGGGCGAACCTGCACCTGCTCTTCTGGCTGTCGCTCGTCCCCTTCGCCACCGCCTGGATGGGCGAGAACCCCAAGGCGCCGGTGCCGGTCGCCATCTATGGCGTCGACCTCCTCCTCGCCGGGTGCGCCTACTTCATCCTGGCCCGGCTGCTCGTCGCCCTCCATGGCCGGGAATCGACCCTGGCGAAGGCGATCGGCGAGGACTTCAAGGGCATCGTCTCGGTCGTCCTCTATGCCGCTGCCGTCGGTTTCGCCTTCGTCCGGCCCACGGTGTCGCTCGCCCTCTACGTCTCGGTCGCGGTGATGTGGCTCGTCCCCGACCGGCGGATCGAGCGGATTCTCACCCATCCCGAGGAGTGAGGCTCGCTCCCCTACCCCACTCCCTTCGCCCGGCAGAGCGCCTCGACCTCCCGGCTCACGAAGCCCATTCCCCGCAGCCGGGCGACCGCCGGCCGCGCCTCTTCCATCCGGTCGAGCGACAGCATGGCCTGCACCCAGGGCGAGAGGAGCTTCCAGTCGGTGAGCGGCCGCCGGCAGGGAGCCAGGAGGGCGAGCGCCCGCTCCCAGGCGGCCTGGGCCGCGGCGCGGTCGCCGCGCGCCGCTTCGATGCGGCCCAGGGTGACCGCCGCCTCGGCGAGGAGGCCGCGGGTGGGCTCCTCCGGAGCGCCCTGGGCGAGCGGCGCCAGAATCGCCTCGGCGGCCCGGGCCTCGGCGAGGGCCGGGCCGAGATCGCCGGGGGAAAGCGCCGCCAGGGCCGCCGCCGTGCGGCTGCGGCAGACCCCGAGCTGGCGGCGGAAATCGGGGTTCTGCGGGTCCTTGGCCACCAGCGGCTCGAAGAGGGCGCGGGCTTTCCCGAGCGCTTCGCGGGCCTGGCGCGGATCGCCATCGGGTTTTCCAGCATCTCCAGCCAGGACCAGGGCGCCCAGGGCGGAGTGGAAGGCGCCCAGCCAGCGCTGGGCCTGGGCATTGCCCGGGTCGCCGGCGACGAGGGCGGTGAAGACGGCGAGGCCGTTCTCGTACTCGGCGCGCGCCGCCGCCCGCTCCCCGCGCACGGCGAGGAGGCCGGCGAGGAAGCCGCGCGCCACGGCGAGGTCGTAGCGCCTTATGGGGTTGCCGGGGTCGCGCGCCGCGAGGTTCTCCTCGATCGCCAGGTAGGCGCGCCGCTCGGCCAGGGCGCCGGCCAGGTCCCCCTGGCGCTCCAGGGTGTCGCTCAGGAACGAGAGGGTGGCGGCAACGCCCGCCTGGGCCTCGGCGTCCCGTGGGGTGCGGGCGGCGATCGCGCGCTGGAGCGCCAGGCTCTCCCGGTAGTTGCGGAGGGCGCCTTCGAGGTCGCCACGGAGCTCCAGGACGGTGCCCACGTTGTGCTCGGCCGTGGCGAGCGCGGCCTGCCATTCGGCATCGCCGGGCCGGCGGGCGAGCTGCCGGCGGGCCAGGCGCTCGGTCTCCCGCCAGGCGGCGAGGGCGGCTGCGGTCTGCCGCTGGTCGTAGAGGACCTGGCCGATCCACGACTGGGCGGTCATCTGCTCGGCGACCCCTTCCGCGGGAGTGGGATGGCGCGCCACCAGCCTCCCGGCGAGGTCCGCGGCGCGGCGGAAGGCGACCAGGGCGGCGGGGAGGTTCCCCTGCCCGTAGCGGACCTCGCCGATCTGGCGGACCGCCTGGACCCGCCGGACCAGCTCCCGCCCGGTGAGCTCGCCCTCGGGCAGGTCGCTGAAATAGGCGAGCGCCCGGTCGCCCACCGCGTCCAGCACGTCGAGCCGGTTGACCCGCTCCAGCCGGGGGCGCAGGTCGCCCAGCATGAAGCCGATCAGCCCCTCGGCCTGCCGGCGCCGGCGCTCGGCCTCGCGGCGGGCGCGGTTGGCCTCGACCGCGAACCAGGAGACCGTGGCGAGGCCCAGGGCAAGGAGGACGAAGGCCGCCGCCACGGCCCGGCGCCGCAGGCGACGCAGGCGCAGGCGCTGGGGCTTGGCGCGCAGAGCGCGCAGGCGTTCCGCGGCCGCCTCGGCCGTCGGCCGGCGCCGCGGGTCGAGGCTCAGCAGGTCGTGGAGCAGCCGGGCGAGGTCGGCGTCGAGGGTCGGCGGGAGCGGCCGGGTCTCGGCCCGCGTCACCTTGGCGAGCAGGGCGATTTCGCTCTCCGCCTCGTAGACCGGCTCGCCGGTCACCAGCTCCTGGAGGAGGGCGCCGAAGGAGTAGAGGTCGGAGGCCGTGGTGACCTCCCCGCCCATCGCCTGCTCCGGGCTCATCGACTGGAGGCTCCCGACGATGAAGCCGTGGCGGGTGAGGTCCTCGGTATCTCCGCGGGTGCCCGGGTCGTCGTCCGGCCCCCAGGACGGCCCCTGCGCCAGGGTCGGGTCGTCCCCGTCGCTCTCCCCGGGATACAGGCCGGGGAGGACCGGCGGGCCGACCAGCCGGAGCAGCCCCGGCTCGGAGAGCGAGCGGGCGACCCCGAAGTCGAGCACCTTGACCTCCCCCGCCGGGGTGACCATCACGTTGTCCGCCTTCAGGTCGCGGTGGACGATCTGCTCCTTGTGGGCGGCCGCCAGGGCGGTCGCGATCTTCTCGGCGAGGTCGAGCTTGCGCTCGAAGGGGAGCGCCTCGCGCCGGGCGAGGTGGCGCAAGGTCAGCCCCTCGATGTACTCCAGGATGAGGAAGTCCGCCTGCGGGGTCTCGATGAGGTCGTAGACCTGGCAGATGGCGGGATGGCCGAGCTTGCCGAGCAGGCGGGCCTCGCGCAGGAAGCGGGCCTTGTTGACCGCCGAGAGGCGCTGCTCGGCGCGGATGGTCTTGACCGCCACCCGGCGCTCCAGGCGCGGGTCGTAGCCGAGGTAGACCTCGCCCATCCCCCCCTTGCCGAGCCAGGACTCGATGCGGAAGCTGCCGATGGTCGAGCCGATGTAGCTCACCCGAGGAGGACCCCTGCCGGTAAGGGGGTCAGTCTACCACCGGGAGGGGGAGGGAGGCTGGCCCCCATCGGCGCTACCTTTGCGACCGCGAGGGGTGTTCGTAGAGACGCCCAGCCGCTACCACAGGCTCTTCCTTGACCCCGAACGCCAGGGCGTCTCCAACGCTGGCAGGACTCAGGCGTTCCCGGCCTGCGGAGACGCCCTGGCGGCGGTGGTTCCGGAAAGGCAGGTGGTAGCGGCTGGGCGTCTCTACGAACATCCACCTCGGCAGCAAAGGTAGCGCCTGTGGGGCGCCCGGGTGGCCCCCTACGCCGGCACCGCCAGCGCCGCCAGCCGCTCCTTCAGGTGGGCGACGATCTTGGGTCCGTGGTCCCGGGAGTTCTCGATGAAGATGACGTCCGTCCGCCGGCCGGCCTGGAGCGTCCCCGCGACGTAGAGCCCGGGGACGTTCGACTCGCAGGTCTCCGGGTCGTGCTTGGGGATGAGCGTCGCCGGGTCGACCTCGATGCCGCAGCGGCGTTCGAGCTCGACGTCCGGCCGGTAGCCGATGAGGACGTAGGCGGCCTGGGCGGGCAGGGTCTCGGGGCCGGCCGGGGTGCGGACCTCGACCCCCTGCGGACCGAAGGCGGTGACCACGGTGTTCATCAGCGCCCGGATGGAGCCCTCGGCGATGCGGTTCTCGATGTCCGGCTTCAGCCAGTACTTGATCCCCGGTCGCAGCTCAGCCCCGCGGTGGACGAGGGTGACCCGGGCGCCGTTCCTCCACATCTCCAGGGCGGCCTCGGCGGCGGTGTTGCCGGCGCCGACGACCACCACGTCCTGGGCGAAGTGCGGGTAGGGCTCCTTGTAGCGGCAGTGCACCCAGGGGAGGTCCTCGCCCGGCACTCCCAGGCGGTAGGGGTTGTCCCAGTAGCCGGTCGCCAGGGCCACGGCGCGCGCCCGGCGCACCACCGGGGAGCCGGTGCGGGGGCGGGAGACGACCCGGAAATCCTCGCCGTCGCGCTGCACCTCGAGCACCTCCTCTTCGAGGGCGAGCGGCACCTTGTAGCGCGCCACGACCGCCGCGTAGTAGGCCAGGGCGTCGCGGCGGGTGGGCTTGTCGTCGGGGGCCGAGAACGGGATGTCGGCGATCTCCAGCCGATCCCTTGTGGTGAAGAATTGAAGGAAGGTCGGGTACTCCTGGATGGAGGCGGTGATCGGCCCACGGTCGACCAGGAGCACCGAGAGCCCCTCCCGGCAGGCTGCGGCGCCGATGGCGATGCCGGTGGGGCCGGCGCCCACCACCAGGAGGTCCAGCGTCTCGTCGTGCGTCGTCATCTCCCCATCTCCTCTTTCGGCAAGCGGTACAGCGGGTCGACCGGCCCGATCCCGCCTCCCAGCGGATAGGCGGCGGCGATCGCCCCCGCCACATACTCTATCGCTCCCGCCGCGGCTTCCGGCAGCGCCTCCCCCCGCGCCAGGCGCGCCGCCAGGGCGGCGGCCAGGGTGCAGCCGGTGCCGTGGGTCGAGCCCGCGGCGAGGCGCGGGTGAGGGAAGCGGTACCAGGTCCCCGCCGCGAACAGCAGGTCGACGACCTCCGGGCCTTCCCCGTGGCCGCCCTTCACCAGCACGGCCGGGCCGCGACGGGCGAGCGCTTCGGCCGCCCGGCGCCTCTCGGCTTCGCTTGCAACCGGCAGGCCGGTCAGCCGGGCGAGCTCCGGCAGGTTGGGGGTGACGACCGTGGCGAGCGGCAGGAGATCTTCAAGCAGGGCCTCGACCGCGGCGTCGGCGAG
>DASQPA010000476.1:0-18291 GCA_035644215.1 Thermoanaerobaculia bacterium | reverse complement strand
GGCGAGGGTCGCCTCGATCTCCCCCGGCTCCACCCGCATGCCGCGCAGCTTGACCTGGTGGTCGAGGCGGCCCAGGAAGTCGAGGGCGCCGTCGGTCCGCCGGCGGACCCGGTCGCCCGAGCGGTACATCCGCGCTCCCGGTTCTCCCCGCAGCGTCCCCCAGGGATCGGGCAGGAAGCGCTCGGCCGTCCGGTCGGGGCGATCCAGGTAGCCGCGGGCGAGCCCCGCCCCGGCGATGCAGAGCTCCCCGGGCATCCCGGGCGGAAGCAGGTTAAGGTGGGGGTCGACAATATAAAGGTAGGTGTTGTCGATCGCCCGACCGATCGCGGGTAAGCCAGAGTCGGCCGGCGATATCAGCGGGACCGGCGGGACTGGCCCCGCCGTCGCCACGACGCTGTACTCCGACGGGCCGTAGGCATTGACCAGTGTGAAGCCGAGGTCCGGGTGGGGCCGGCGGCGCAGCCGGTCGCCGCCGACGCTCAGCCGGCGCAGGGCGGGCCGGGTCCCCGGGGGGAACCCTGCTGCGAGGAGTGGCTCGGCGAGCGGGGTGGGCAGGAAGCTGACGGTGATCCCCTCCTCCACCCACCAGCGCGCCAGGCGGTGCGGCGAGAGCCGCGCCTCCGCGTCCGCGAAGTGGAGGCAGCCGCCGGCCGCGAGGAGCGGCCAGACCTCCCACACCGCGGCGTCGAAGGCCGGGCTCGCCACCGCCGTGCCATGGTCCGCGGGGGTCAGGGCGAGGTCCTCCTCGTACCAGCGCACGAGGTTCCGGAGCCCGGCATGGGGGACCGCGACCCCCTTGGGCTCGCCCGTCGACCCCGAGGTGAAGACCACGTAGGCGAGGCTCTCGGGGACGAGACGGCCGGCCGGCGGCGGGTCTCCCGGGAGAGCGGCCAGGTCGGCGACATCGCGGTCGCGGAGGACCACCGTCGCGCCGGCCGCGGCCACCAGGGCGGCCCGCCGCTCCGCCGGGTGCGCCGGGTCGAGGGGGACGAAGGCGCCCCCGGCCTGGAGCACGCCGAGCATGGCGATCACCCGCTCGATCCCCTCGGCGCAGATCGCGACGCGCGACTCGGGACCGACCCCCCGCCGCCGCAGATGGCGGGCCAGCCGGGCGGCCCGCGCCGCCAGCTCGCCGTAGGTCAGCCGCGCCGGGCCGGCGGCGACCGCCACGGCATCGGGTTGCCGGCGCGCCTGTTCGGCGACTCTCTCGTGGACGAGGAGAGCCGGTCCCGAAGGCTCCCACCGCTCCGCGTCGCTCCCTTCCCAGAGCGCCTGCGCCTCCTCTCCCGCGGAGAGGAGTGGCAACTCGGAGAGCCGCCGCTCGGGGTCTTGCGCGATGCCGGAGAGCAGTCTCTCCAGATGGCCGGCCATCCGCTGCACCGTAGTGGCGTCGAAGAGGTCGCGGCGGTAGTAGATCTCGCCAGAGAGCCCCGCGGCCGACTCGGCGAGCGTCAGCGTCAGGTCGAACTTCGCCGTCCCGCTCGCCAACGGCAGATCGGCGAGCCGCAGATCACCCGGCAGCGGCGGCGGGAGCGTGACGGGCGCCGTCTGCAGGGTAAAGACGACCTGGAAGAGCGGCGAGCGGCGGAGGCTGCGTTCCGGTTGCAGCTCCTCGACCAGCCGTTCCAGGGGGAGGTCGGCGTGCTCGTAGGCGCCGAGGGCCGAGTCGCGCACCCGGCCCAGGAGCGCGGCGAAGGGTGGGTCGCCGGCGAGGTCGGTGCGCAGGACGAGCAGGTTGACGAAAAAGCCGACGAGATCTTCGAGCTCGACCCAGGAACGCCCCGCCGTGGGCACCCCCACCAGCAGGTCCTCCTGCCCCGTGTAGCGGCCGAGGAGGGCCTGCCATCCGGCGAGGAGGACCATGAACAGCGGCGCCTGCCGGCGGCGGCCGAGCGCGGCCAGGTCCCGCGAGACCTCCGCCTCGAGGCGCACCCGTTCCGCCCCGCCGCGGAAGCCCTCGACCGGCGGGTGCGGCCGATCGGTCGGCAGGTCGAGCGCCAGCGGCGCCCCGGCCAGGCGGTCGCGCCAGTAGGCGAGCTGGCCGGCGAGGAGCGGGCCGGCGAGCCAGCCCTGCTGCCAGATCGCGAAGTCGGCGTACTGGACCGGCAGCTCGGGGAGCGGCGAGGCACGGTAGAGCGCCCGGAGCTCGCGCCGCAGAACGTCCAGCGACCAGCCGTCCGCGACGATGTGATGCAGGGCGAGGAAGAGGATCTGCTCCTCACCCGAGAGCCGCAGCAGCAGGAGCCGGAGGAGCGGTCCGCGCGCCAGGTCGAACGGCCGCTGCGCCTCGCTTTCCACCCAGCGGAGCGCCGCGGCCCGGCGCGCGGAGACGGGGAGGCCGCTCAGGTCGACCTGGCCGAGGGCCGGACCGGCCGGCGCGATCCTCTGCAGCGGGCCGCGCGGCGACTCCACGAAGGTGGTGCGCAGCGCCTCGTGCCGCCGGACGATCTCGCCCAGGCTCGCCGCCAGCAACCCGGGCTCCCAGGGGCCGAGCAGCTGCCAGGCCACCGGCAGGTTGTAGACCGCCGAGCCGGGTTGCAGCCGGTCGAGGAACCACAGCCGTTGCTGGCCGAAGGAGGCCGGCAGCTCCACTCCCTCCCCGCGCGGCGCCCGCGGTATCTGCGGCAGTCGCGGCAGGGGCTCGGCCGGCGGCGTCTCCCCGGTCTCCTGCCCGTTCTCTTCCCCGTTCTCTTCTCCGGCAAGGGCCAACAGACGCTCGCCGAGGGCGTTGGTCAAACCGACGAGGGTGGGGTCCAGGAAGAGGGTCTGGAGGGGGAGAGCGACCCCCAGCGCCGCTTCCAGGCGCGCCAGGATGCGGGTGGCGAGGAGGGAGTGGCCGCCCAGCTCCCAGAAGCTGTCGTGGATGCCGACCCGGGAGACCCCGAGCACCTCCCGCCAGATCGCCGCCACCTCCTCTTCGAGCGGCGTCCGCGGCGCGACATGGCCCGCCGCGGGATCGGCCGGCGCGGCGTGCGGGTCGGGGTCGGGGAGGGCGCGGCGGTCGACCTTGCCGGTGGCGGTCAGGGGGAACGCCTCCAGGGGGACGAAATGCGCCGGCACCAGGTGGGCCGGGAGGCGCTCGGCGAGGAAGCGGCGCAGCTCGGCGACGTCGGCGACGGCGACGACGCCGGAAACGCCGGGCGCGACGCCCGGCGCCGGCACCAGGTAGGCCACCAGGCGGCGCTCGCCGCCCAGGATCTCCGGGGTCTCCCGGGCCACCACCACCGCCTGCTCGACCGCCGGGTGGGCGGCCAGGACCGCCTCGATCTCCCCCGGCTCGATGCGGAAGCCGCGAATCTTGACCTGGCCGTCGAGCCGGCCGAGGAACTCGAGGACGCCGTCGGCGCACCAGCGCACGCGGTCGCCGGTGGCATAGAGCCGGCCGCCCGGTCGTCCCCCCTGGAGCGCCGCGAAGGGATCGGGGACGAAGCGCTCGGCGGTCCGCTCCGGCTGCCGCCAGTAGCCCCGCGCCAGCCCGTCGCCGCCCAGGTAGAGCTGGCCGGCGACCCCCACCGGCACCGGGCAGAGCGCGGCATCGCAGACGAAGACGCGGGTCTGGGCGACCGGCCGGCCGATGGGCAGGGTGGAGGCGCCCACCGGGACTCCCGCGATCTCGAACCAGGTGCTGATGGCCGTGCTCTCGGTCGGCCCGTAGCCGTTCACCAGCCGCCGTGGCGGGCCGGCCGCGAGCAGGCGCCGCACCGTCCCCGGGTCGAGCGCCTCGCCGCCCACGATCAGGGTGTCGAGGGGCGCGAAGGCGTCCGGCAGCTCGCGCGCCGTCTGGTGGACGAGGGCGGTGGCGAGGATGAGGGTGTCGATCGCCTCGGCGCGGAGGGCGGCGGCGAGGGCGGCCGGCCGGGCGACGATCTCCGGCCCGAGGAGGACCAGGGTGCCGCCGGTCGCGAGCGGCCCCCAGATCTCCAGGGTCGCGATGTCGAAGACGGGATTGGCCGCCTGGGCCATCCGGTCGCCGGGAGCGAACCGCAGGTAGTCGGTGCCGATCACCCGACCGACCACTCCGCGGTGCGGCACCGCGACTCCCTTGGGCTGGCCGGTCGAGCCCGAGGTATAGAGGATGTAGGCGAGCGCATCGCCGGTCGCCACGACCTCTGGCAGATCCGGGGCTCCCGGGGCTTCCGGGGTCGATTCATCCTCCTCCAGAAGGAGCCGACGGAGGAGGCCGGCCGCCGGGAGGACCGCCGCCAGGGACGCCGTGGTGACCGCCACCGGCGCGCCGCTGTCGGCGAGCAGGAAGGCGAGCCGCTCGCGCGGGTAGGCGGGGTCGAGCGGCAGGTAGGCGCCGCCGGCCTGGAGGACGGCGAGGATCGCGAGGATCAGCTCGGGCGAGCGTTCGAGACAGAGGGCGACCGGGACGTCGGGGCCGACCCCCGCCGCCCGCAGGCGCCGGGCGAGCGCCGACGAGCGGGCGGCGAGCGCGCCGTAGGAGAGGTGCCGTCCCGCGTCGACCACCGCCGTGGCCTCGGGCCGCTGCCGGGCCTGCCCCGCGAAGAGCTGGTGGAGCGGGGTCTCGCGCGGGAAGGCGGTCGACCCGGTCGCCGGCAGGTTCCAGGTGACGAGCAGCTGGTGCTGCTCGGCGGCGGAGAGAAGGGGCAGCGCGGAGAGCCGGGCGCCGGGCTCGGCGACCGCGCCGCGGAGCAGGATCGCCAGGTGGCGGACCAGGCGCTCGGCGGTGGCGGCGTCGAAGAGGTCGCGGTCGTACTCCAGTCGGCCGCCCATCCCCGCGATTTCGGCGGCCGGCTCGACCAGCGCGAGCGTCAGGTCGAACTTGGCCGAGCCGATGGCGAGCGGCAGGGCTTCCATCGAGAGCGCTTTTGTCGGGTCGGCCGGGGCGGCCGGGGCGGCCGGATCGGGGAGGCGCGGGAGCGCGGTCGCGGCGTCCAAGGTGAAGGAGACCTGGAAGAGCGGCGAGCGGTCGAGCCGGCGTTCGGGGGCGAGCGCCTCGACCACGCGGTCGAACGGCACCTCGGCGTGCGCGTAGGCGTGGAGGGCTGATTCGCGGACCCGGCGGAGCAGCGCATCGACGACCGGGTCGCCCGCCAGGTCGGTGCGCAGGGCCAGGGCGTTGACGAAGAAGCCGATCAGGTTTTCGATCTCCACCCTGCCGCGCCCGGCCTCGGGGATACCGACGACGAGGTCGCTCTGCCCGCTGAGGCGCTGGAGGAGCGCCTGGAAGCCGGCCAGCACGGTAAGGAACAGCGGCGTGCCGGCACGCCGGCCGAGCGCCCGGAGGTCCTGGGTGAGGCCGGCGTCCAGGGTGACCGGCACCAGGCCGCCACGGTTTCCCCGCACCACCGGCCGCGGCCGGTCGGTGGGCAGATCGAGGACCGCAGGCGCCCCCGCCAGGCGCTCGCGCCAGGCGTCGAGCGAGCGGTCGAGCCCCGGGCCGGCGAGCCAGGCGTTCTGCCAGACGGCGAAGTCGACATACTGCACGGGAAGCGCCGGGAGCGGCGCCGGCCGGCCGCCGGCCGCCACCCCGTAGAGCACGGCAAGCTCGTGGAGCAGAATGCCGATCGACCAGCCGTCCGCGACGGCGTGGTGGAGGGCGAGGAGGAGGACCTGCTCCTCGGCCGAGAGACGGAGAAGGAGCGGCCGGAAGAGCGGCCCCGCCGCCAGGTCGAACGGCCGCCGGGCCTCGGCGTTCGTCAACGCGAGGGCCGCGGCCCGACGACGGCCGGCCGACAGGGCGGCAAGGTCGACGACGGGCAGGGTGGGGGGCCGGCCGGGGCTCCGTTCGGTTCCGAGGACCTGCGACTGGCTGCGCGAAGCGCCCGAAGGAGCAGGCCCGCAGGACCGAACGGAGCCCCGGCCGGCGGGGGCAATCGCCTGCACCGGGCCGGACGAGCCGGCGGGGAAAGTGGTGCGCAGCGACTCCTGGCGCTCGACCACCGCGGCGAGGGCCGCCGCCAGGAAGCGCGGCTCCCAGCGGCCGAGCAGCCGATAGGCGACCGGCAGGTTGTAGACCGTCGAGCCGGGCTCCAGGCGGTCGAGGAACCAGAGCCGCTGTTGGGCATGCGAGAGCGGCAGCTCCATCTCTGGGAGGCGCGGGCCGCGCGGGACGGGGACGAGGGGGGGCGGCGGCCCCGCCGCGGTCTCCCGCGCCCGCTCGACCGCGCGCGCCAGCTCGGCCACCGTGGGCGACTCGAAGAGGGCACGCAGGCCGACCTCGACCCCGAAGAGCTGCCGCAGCCGCGCCAGCACCCGGGTGGCGAGCAGGGAATGGCCGCCCAGGGCGAAGAAGTCGTCGTCGCGCCCCACCGCCGTGCGGCCCAGGAGCTCCTCCCAGATCTCCGCCACGACCTGCTCGACCGGGCTCTGCGGCGGGACGGCCCCGGCGGTCGCGAGCTGCGGCGCGGGGAGGGCGGCGAGCCCGACCTTGCCCTGGGGGGTCAGGGGGAGCGCGGCGAGCACGGTGAAGGCGGCGGGGACCAGGTGCCGGGGGAGGCGGGCGGCGACGAAGTCGCGCAGGGAGCCCGGGCTCGGGCTCCGCCCCGGGCGCGGCACGACGAAGGCGGCGAGCTGCAGCTCGCCCTGGGCGTCCGGCCGGGTGGTGACGAAGCTCTCCCCCACCTCCGGATGGCGGCCGAGGATGGCCTGCACCTCCCCCGGCTCGATGCGGAAGCCGCGGATCTTCACCTGGCGGTCGAGCCGGCCGAGGAACTCGACCTCGCCGTCGGCCCGGAGAAGCGCCCGGTCGCCGGTGCGGTAGAGGCGTTCGCCCTGCCCGGAGCGCCCCCAGGGGTCGGGCCGGAAGCTCGCCGCCGTCGCCTCCGGGCGGTCGAGATAGCCACGCGCCAAACCGGCGCCGCCGATCCACAGCTCCCCCGGAACGCCGATCGGCACCGGCTCCAGGCGGCGGTCGAGGACGTACACCCGGACGTTCCCGATCGGCCGGCCGAGCGCCGGGAGGCGCGGGTTCTCTTCCTGGGGCGCCACCGTACCGGTGGTCGCGTCGACCGTCCCCTCGGTGGGGCCGTAGTGGTTGACGACCGGGTAGGGGACGGCCGCGGGCGGGCGACCGCGCAGGGCCTCGCCGCCGGTCAGCAGGGCGCGGAGCACCGTGCCCGGAGGCACCGGCTCGGCGAGGACCGCCTCGGCGAGCGGGGTGGGCAGGCAGGAGAGGGTGACCTGGCGGCTGGCAAGGTAGCTCGCCAGGGCGGGGGGCGAGGCCACCACTTCGGAAGGTGGCAGGACCAGACAGGCGCCGGCGAGGAGAGTCGGCCAGATCTCGGCTGCCGCGGCGTCGAAGGTGGGGCTCGCGAGGTGGGTGACCCGATCGTCCGGACCGATGTCGTAGCGCCGCACGTGCCAGAGGGCGACGTTCCCGAGCGCGTCGTGGCGCGCCCCCACTCCCTTGGGCGTCCCCGTCGAGCCCGAAGTGTGGATGACGTAGGCCAGCTGGCCGGGGAGGACGATCGCCTCCGGCGGTGGATCGCCGTTTTCGCGAATTTCGCGGAGATCGTCTCCCGTCAAGACGGCCGCGGCGCCGGACTGCCGCAGCAGGAGATCGATCCGCTCCGGTGGCGCGTGCGGATCGACCGGGACGTAGGCGCCGCCCGCGGCGAGGACGGCGAGCATGGCGACGACCATCTCCGGCGAACGATCGAGAACGAGCCCCACCCGCGGCTCGGCGGTCCCGGCGAGCGCCCGTGCCAGCCGGAGACGGAGACGCCCGGCCCGCCGGGCGAGCTCGCCATAGGAGAGGGCGGCGGCGTCCTCGGCGGCGTCCGCGACGACGGCGACGGCGTCCGGCGTGGCCGCGGCCTGCGCCGCCACCCGGCGGTGGACGAGGGGCGCGGCCGGCAGGTCGACCGCGGTGTCGTTCCACTCGACGGCGAGCTGGTGGCGCTCGGCCGGATCGAGGAGCGGGAGAGCCGCGAGGGGCGCGCCAGGATCGGCCGCCACCGCGGCGAAGAACGCCCCAAGCTGGCGCCGCCAGCGCCGGGCGGTGGTGGCGTCGAACAGCTCGCGCTGGAAGTTGAGGAACCCGGAGAGACCGGAAGCGCCGTCGTAGAGCCGCAGGACGAGGTCGAACTGAAAAGGCGAGAGCTGGAGGGTCTCGAGGCGCGAGCGCAGGCCGGGAAACCTTATTCCGCTCCCCAGCTCGTCCGGATCGAGGCTGAAGGAGACCTGGCAGAGCGGGTTGCGGTCGGCCCGGCGGTGCGGCGCCAACTCGCGGACCAGCGCCTCGAACGGCAGCTCCTGGTGAGCATAGGCGGCGAGCGCCCGGTCACGGACCTGGTCGACCCAGCCGGAGAGGTCGGAGAGGTCGGAGGCGTCTCCTCCGGCGGTGACCCGCAGGACGAGGAGATCGACGAAAGGACCCAGGACGCCCTGCAGCTCCTGGCGCTGGCGGTGGGAGGAGGGCACGCCGACCAGCAGGTCGTCGACCGCGGCGAGCCGGGAGAGCCAGGCGCCGAAGACCGCGAGCCCGGTCATGAAGAGGGTCGCCCCCCGCCGGCGGGCGAGGGCGCGCAGGCGCTCAGTCTCCGCTTCCGGCAGGGCGATGGGAAGCGAGCCCAGGTGGAAGGCGGGCCGGGCGGGCCGTGGATGGTCGGTGGGGAGCGCCAGCTCCTCCGGCCGGCCGGCGAGCGCGGCGCGCCAGAAGCTCAGATGACGCTCCCGCTCGGGGCTCCCCTCGGCGAGCTCCCGGCGCTGCCAGGCGGCGAAGTCGGAATACTGGCGCCGCGGTGGGGCAAGCGGCACGGCCCTCCCCTGCCGCACCGCCGCATAGACCTCCCCCAGCTCGCGGCAGAAGACCTCCATCGAGCCGCGGTCGACCACCATGTGATGGAAGAAAAGGAGGAAGGCGGCCCGCTCCCCGCCGAGCTCAACGAGCGCGGCGCGATGGAGGGGGCCGCGATGGAGGTCGAACGGGCGGCGGGCCTCGACGCCGGCGAGGTGCAGGAGAAGGTCCTGGCGGCGTTCGAGGCGCGAGAGGTCGACGACGGGGAGAGTCGCGGGTCGGTCCGGACGCACTCCCTGGACCGGCTGGCCGCCCTGGACCTCGACCCGCATGCGGAGCACCTCGTGCCGCCGGACCAGCTCGGCCAGGGCGGTCCGCAGCGCCGCGACGTCGAGCGGCCCCTCTAAGTGCCAGGCGAAGGCGACGTTGTAGAGGCCGCTTCCGGGCTGGAGCTGCTCGATGAACCAGAAGCTCTCCTGGGCGAAGGAGAGCGGCGCCGGAGCGCCGGGCGGGATCGGCGGGATCGGCGAGATCGCCGCGGTGTCCATCCCGCCGCCGTCCGCCAGTCCCTCCTCGGCCAGTTTTGCCTTGAGCGCCGCCAGCCGGCCGGGAGTGAGGCCGAGGAGCCCGCGCCCTCGGCTCACGCCGGACCCTCGGTCCAGGCGCCGGCCCCGACTTCCGCCAGCGCCGGCTCGGCGAGCGCGGCATCGAGAGCGAGCTCGGCGATCCGCTCCGCCCGCGCCCGCGCCGGAGGGCTAGGGAAGAGCGCCGCCAGGAGGCGCGCCACGGTGGGCTCGCGGAAGAGGAGGTCGAGGGAGAGGTCGCACCCCAGGAGGTCGCGCAGGAAGGCGACCACCTGTACGCCGGCGAGCGACTGGCCGCCCAAGGCGAAGAAGTCGTCCTCGATCCCCGGCTCCTCCCGGCCCAGCACCTCCCCCCAGAGCTGGACGACGAGCTTCTCCAGGGCGGTGCCCGGCGGCACGCGGACGTGGCCCCGCGGGCTCGCGGCGGTGGTGGCGGTCGCGGAGAGGGCGAGCGCGGCGAGCGCCCGCCGGTCGACCTTGCCGTTCGCCGTCAGCGGCAGGGCGGCGAGGGGGAAGACGAGCGAGGGGATCATGGCCCGGGGGAGGAGCCGGCCGAGGAAGCCGCGCAGCTCCGCCTCGTCGAGAGCCGCGCCGGTTCGGGCGACGACGAAAGCGGCCAGGGTCCGCACCTCTGCTTCCAGAACCGTCACGGCCGCGGCCTGGACCGCCGGGTGCGCGGCGAGCGCCGCCTCGATCTCCCCCGGCTCGATGCGGACGCCGCGGACCTTGACCTGGAAGTCGCGGCGGCCGAGGAACTCGACCTCGCCGTCGGGCAGGCGGCGCGCCAGGTCGCCGGTACGGTACCGCCGCGCGCCGCTGCCGGCGAACGGATCGGGCACGAAGTTCTCCGCCGTCGGCCCCGGCCGTCCCAGGTAGCCCTGGGCGAGGCCGGCGCCGCCCAGACAGATCTCGCCGCGGGCGCCGATGGGGACCGGCTCCCCCTCGTCGCTCAAGAGGTCGACCCGGGCGTTCCCCACCGGGCGACCGAGGGACGGCGCGTCCTGACTCCGTTGGGCTCCGAGGACCTGCGACTGGCTGCGCGGAGCGCCCGAAGGAGCAGGCCCGCAGGAGCCAACGGAGCCAGGATCGCCGGCGGCGACCCGGCCGGAGGTGGCGACGACGCTCCCCTCGGTCGGGCCGTAGTCGTTGACCAGCTCGAACGGCAGGCCCGCGGGCGGGCGGCGGCGCAGGGCGTCGCCGCCGGTCAGGAGGAGCCGCAGGGCGGTCCCGGCCGGCCAGTCGAGGTCGAGGAGCAGCTCGGCCATGGGGGTGGGCGCGAAGCCGATCGTCACCCCCTCCCCCACCAGCCAGTCGCGCAGGCCGGCCGGCGCCAGGCGGGTCTCCTCGTCGGGATGGAGGACCGCGGCGCCGGTCGCGAGATAGGGCCAGAGCTCCCAGACCGCGGCGTCGAAGCCCTGCCCGGCGATCCGGCTCGCCCGGTCCCCCGGCCCGACGCCGAAGGCCTGGACGTGCCAGTCGACCAGGTTGGCGAGCCCCTGGTGGGAGACGACCACCCCCTTGGGGCGGCCGGTCGAGCCAGAGGTGTAGATCACGTAGGCCGGCGCCAGCGGCGAGATCGAGGGAGCGACGGGCTCGACGGTTGGGACGGGCGGCTCCTTCTCCAGGCGGTCGAGGCAGAGAAGGGGCGTCGCCGGGTCGAGCCGCGGCGCGAGCGCGCTGTCGGTCACCAGGAGGGAGGCGCCGGCATCGGCGAGGATCGCCCCCAGCCGCTCGGCCGGCAGCTCCGGATCGCACGGCAGGTAAGCAGCGCCGGCCTTGAGCACGGCGAGGAGCGCCGCGACCTCGCGCCAGGATCGGCCGAGGCCGACGCCGACGATCGAGCCCGGACCCACCCCGCGCGCGGCGAGGAGCCGGGCCAGGCGGTCGGCCTCGCGGTCGAGCTCGCCGTAGGTGCGCGAGGCGGCCGGGTCGGCGACCGCCAGAGCCTCCGGCGCGCGGCGGGCCAGCGCCGCGAAGCGGAGATGGACCGGTGACCCCGGCAGGCCCGGCGGGCCGGGGAGCGCCGTATCGTTCCATTCGACGAGCAGCTGGTGCCGCTCCGCCGGCCCCAGGAGCGGCAGCATAGAGACGCTCTGCTCCTCCCCCGCCGGCATGGCGAGGAGGGCGGTCGTCAGATGGCCGAGGAGGCGTTCAATCGTCGTCCGGTCGAAGCGGTCCCGGTCGTAGATCACCTTGAGCGCCAGGCGCCGTTCGAGATAGCCGTAGAGACTGAGCGGCATCCCCTTGCGCCGCACCAGGCGGAACGAACGGCCGCTCCAGTCGCCGCCGTTCTGGCGCAGGCGCGCGGTCAGCTCGTGGGTCTCGAAGAGGACGAGGCTCTCGTAGAGCGGCGCCTCGGGCGGCAGCTCGCTCTCGGCGCGGATCTCGGCGAGCGGCAGGAAGTCGCCGGTCCGCAGCGCCGTCCAGTTCGCACGGAGGCCGGCGAGCCAGCGGTCCAGGCGGGCCGCCGGCTCGACCCGGCCGCGGAAGGGCACCGACACCATGACCGGCCCGAGGATCACCGGATCGTCGCCCAGCGCCCCGCGGTGCGTGCGGACCACTCCGAAGAGCAGGTCGCGGCGGCCGCTGTAGCGGCCGAGGACGAGGGTCCAGGCCGCGAGAAGCAGGGTGTTCAGGGTGAGGCCGTTCCGCCGGGCGAGGGCGGCGAGCGCCGCGGTCTCGGCCTCGGGCAGCCAGGTCGAGAGCTGCCCGAGCGGGTCGGGATCTTCCGGAGCGTCTGGAACCTTCGGCGGGGCGGCGGCCCGATCGACGGCGAGCGGCGTCGGCTCGCCGAGGCCGGCGAGCGTCTCGCGCCAGAAGTCCCGGGCGCGCTCCCGGTCCTGCTGTTCGAGCCAGTCGACGTAGAGCCGGTAGGGACGGACGGCGGGGAGCGTCAGCTCCTCGCCCCGGCAAAACGCGTCGTAGAAGGCGAAGACCTCCGGCACGAAGGCGAGGAGAGTCCGGCCGTCGAAGGTCGCGTGGTGGAGGGTGACGACGATCTCGTGGTGGTCGGGAGCGAAGCGGATCGCGGTCACCCGCAGGAGCGGCGCCTGGTCGAGAGGGAGACCGCGCTGCAGGTCCTCGGCGAGCCAGCTCGCCAGCCGCTCCGCCCAACGCTCACGCGGCAGCCCGAGAAAGGACCGGCTCTCGAACGGCAGCCGCGCCTCGGGCACGACCTCCTGGCAGGGCTCGGCGAGCCCCGCCCAGAGGAGCCGGGTGCGGAAGATGGGATGCCTCTCGACCACCCGGCCCCAGGCCCGTTCGAAGGCCGCGAGATCGAGCGCCTGCGGCAGCGTCCAGACCCAGCGCCAGACGCCCGGCCACGCACCGGCGGGCGACGCGACGCTTTCCTGGAGCATCGCCTGCTGGAGAGGCGAGAGGCGGTACAGCTCGGTGGGCATGGCGGACGAACGGACGCTGCAGTAATTCTCGCTACGCTAAGCGAGGCTTGAGGACTCCTGCTAGACGGAGTGCGCCCGGTACCCCGAAGCGCGCCGGCGCGAGAGCGGCGGAGTTCCTCCCCCCTGGGAGGCGGCGGTTTGGATCAGGGGGAGGGACCCGCCCGCCCCTCGGCGCCGAACCCACCTGCAGGGCGGTGTCGTCCTTGGCGGCCATCGAGGCGGACTCGGCCCCGCCCGGAGATAAATCTCCGGGCTATGGGTTGCGCCGGATAAATCCGGCTTCGTGCGAAGGGCAGGCGGTTCCGTGATCGCAAAGCTGGATTCATCCAGCGCAACTCATAGCCCGGGCATTCATGCCCGGGTGGGGCCGCGCCGGCCCAGGACGGTCCATCTTCGGGTGGATTCGGACCGTCCGTGCCCGGTGCGGACCGCCCCCCTCCTGACCTCCCCCCTGATCCGGAGTATGGGAGAGGGGACGGGCGCAGCGCCTTGTGCTAGCGTCTGGGCTCCTGGAGGAGCCCCATGCGCCCCCTCATCCCACTCCTGGCCCTGGCCCTCGCGGCCGCCGCTCCCACTCCTCCTTCCAATCAGGTCACGGCGCTCCGTTTCGGCCGGCTCGTCGACGGCAAGGGGGCGGTCGTGACCGACGCGGTCGTGGTCATCGAAGGCGAGCGCATCACAAGGGTCGGCCATGGCGAGACCGCCATCCCGGCGGGCGCCAAGGTGGTCGACCTGCGGCGCTATACCGGCATTCCGGGTCTGATCGACGCCCATACCCACATGACCTTCTACTGGGACCGGGCGCCGGGGTCGCGGCCCTGGAGCCAGCTCGAGATCCTGGGGGCGCCGGTCACCGTCTTCCTCGCCCAGGAGAACGCCCGGAAGACCCTGGAGACCGGCGTCACCACCGTGCGGGACCTGGGCTCCTGGGAGTACACCGACCTCGCGATGCGCGAGCTGATCCAGCGCGGCGCCATGGTCGGGCCACGCATGCTCGTGGCCGGCTACGGGCTCCACGTCAGCGGCGCGCCGCCGCGGCCGGGGGTGGTGCAGCCGGAGCCCGGCCGGGCGGACGGGGTGGCCGAGGTCCAGCGGGTGGCGCGCCAGCAGCTCGCCGCCGGGGCGGACTGGATCAAGATGTACGGCTCGACCGGCAGCGACCAGGACGTCACCGGCTTCGAGACCTACACCTATGAGGAGATGAAGGCCGCCGTCGACGTCGCCCACCAGGCGGGCAAACGGATCGCCATCCACTCCTACGGCCCGGACGGCGCCCGGGACGCGGTGCGCGCCGGGGCCGACTCGGTCGAGCATGCGACCGACATGGACGACGCGACCCTCGCCGAAATGGCGCGGCGCGGCACCTTCTACGTCCCGACCGTCGACCACAACCGGTATTACATCGCCCACCGCGAGGAGTACGGCTACGACCAGGCCGCGGCCGACCGCCTCCAGGCCTATCTCGACCGCAACCTCGCGACCCTGCGCCGCGCCGTCCGCGCCAAGGTCCGAATCGCCATGGGATCGGACGCGGTGTTCACCGGCTTCGGCGAGAACACCCAAGAGCTCCGCTGGTTCGTCAAGGCCGGGATGACCCCGGCCCAGGCCCTGGCCGCAGCGACGGCGAACGGCGCCGCCCTCCTGGGGATGGAGACGACCCTGGGCGCGGTGGCGCCGGGCTACGAGGCGGACCTCGTGGCCGTCGAGGGCGATCCGCTCCAGGACGTCGGCGCGGTGGTCGACGGCGTGCGCTGGGTGATGAAGGGCGGGCAGGTGGTGGTCGACCGGACGGCCTCCCCGGGGAGTCGCCCATGACGACGCTGCTCCCGGATTTCCGGCAGTATTTCCGCCAGGCCGCCCGCGGCCTCCGGCGCGCTCCCGGCTTCACCGCCCTCTGCGTCCTCACCCTGGCGGTGGGGATCGGCGCCGACACCGCGGTCTGGAGCCTGCTCGACGCCGTCCTCCTGCGCCCGCTCCCCTACCCGCGGGCCGACCGGCTGCTCTGGCTCGGCCACACCGCCCCCGGCCTCGACCTGCCGGAGGTGGGAGTGTCGGACGGCACCTACGTCCTCTACCGCGACCACCAGAAGACCCTCTCCGGCCTCGCCCTCTATCGCGCCGGCTTCGTCAACCTCGCCGGCACGGGGGCCGCCGGGGATGCCGGCGATACTGCCCCGCGGCGGGTGCCGTCGGCCACCGCCACGGCCTCGCTCTTTTCGGTCCTGGGCGTCCAGCCGCGGCTCGGCCACAGCTTCACGACGGCTGACGAGCGGCCCGGCGGGCCGGCGGTCGTGCTGCTCGGCGACGGCCTGTGGCGCGAGCTGGGGGGCGACCGCCACGATCGGCGGCTCCTCGGCCGGACCCTGCGGATCGACGGCGTCCCCACCCAGGTGATCGGCGTCCTCCCCCCGGGCTTCGCCTTCCCCGAGATCGACACCGCGCTCTGGCTGCCGCGGCGGCTCGACCCGGTGCGCACCTCGCTCGCCCTGCTGAACGACGACGCCGTGGCCCGCCTCGCCCCCGGCGTCACCCGGCAGGCCGCCGCGGCCGACCTCGGGCGGCTGGCGCACGACCTCGCACGCTGGTGGCCGGGCCGCGTCGCCCGGGTCCTCGCCAAGGGTGGCTTCGCTCCCCTTCTGCGGCCGCTGCGCGACCAGCAAGTGGGAGCCGTGGGCGCGGTGCTCTGGCTCCTCCTCGGGGCGGTCGGCTGCATCCTGGCCATCGCCTGCGCCAACGTCGCCAACCTCCTCCTGGTGCGCGGCGAGGGGCGCCGGCGCGAGCTCGCGGTCCATGCCGCGCTCGGGGCGCCGCGCCGGGCGCTGCTCTCTGGCGTGCTCGCCGAGAGCCTGCTCCTCGGGCTCGCGGCGGGAGCGCTCGGCGTCCTCCTCGCCGGGGCCGGCCTGCAGCTGCTCGCCGCCCTCCGGCCGCCCTCGCTCGCTCACCTCACGCCAGCCGAGTTGAACGGCCGGACCCTGGTCTTCGCCGCCGGCCTCGCTCTCTTCACCAGCCTGCTCTTCGGCCTCGTCCCGGCCCTGCGCGCCAGCCGGCGGATCGAGCTCGCCGCCGCGCTCCAGGGGGGCGGCCGGGCGATGACCGCGGGGCGTGGCCGGCAGCTCCTGCGCCAGGCGCTGGTCGGCCTCCAGATGGCGCTCGCCGTGATGCTCCTGACCGGCGCCGCCCTCCTGCTCCAGAGCTTCCGCCGGCTGGCCGCGATCGACCCGGGCTTCGATCCCAAGAGCACCCTGACCCTGGAGCTCGCCCTGCCCGCGGCCGACTACCCCGACGACCTCGCGGTGGCGCACGGCCTCGACGCGATGCTCGCCCGGCTCGCCGCGCTGCCCGGGGTGCAGGTGGCGGGCGCCACCTCCACCCTGCCGCTCGCCCTCTCGGCCGTCGCCGGACACATGTTCGAGGACTTCCCGAGCGCCGCGGACGCCTTGCCGCCCATGCTCGGCTACCAGTACGTCACTCCCGGCTACTTCCGGGCCATGGGCATCCCTATCCTGGAAGGGCGCGGCATCGAGTCCGCCGACGCCGAAGAGCGGACCGGCGCCGCGGTGGTGAGCGCCGCTCTGGCGCACCACTTCTGGCCGCACGGCAGCGCCCTCGGCCGCCGGCTGCGCCTGCAGCGCGGCTACCACCCGGGCGACCCCTGGTTCACCATCGTCGGGGTGGCCGGCAACGTCCGCCAGCGCGAGCTGACCGAGACGGCGGCCGAGGAGATGGTCTACTACCCGGTGCTGGGCATGAAGCCCGGGGCCTGGGCGGCGCGCCAGATGACGTTCGCCGTGCGCACCCGGGTGGCGCCCGAGTCGCTCGTCCCGGAGGTCCGCAGCGAGATCCACGGCGTGGCGCCCGACCTGCCGGTGGCCCACGTCCGCACCCTGACCGAGGTCCTCCACGAGGCGCGCTCGCGTTTCGAGCTCGCCGCCCTCCTGCTCCTCCTCGCCACCGTCATCGCCCTCACCCTGGGCGCCGTCGGGCTCTACGGCTTCGTCTCCTACCTGGTGAGCCTGCGGACGGCCGAGATCGGCATCCGCATGGCCCTCGGGGCCGACGGCCGGAGAATCCGCCGGATGATCCTCGGCGAGGCGCTCACCACCACC
Source organism: Thermoanaerobaculia bacterium (assembly GCA_035644215.1). Taxonomy (GTDB): domain Bacteria; phylum Acidobacteriota; class Thermoanaerobaculia; order Multivoradales; family UBA5704; genus DASQPA01. The sequence continues at coordinate 1,496 of DASQPA010000476.1, read as the reverse complement.
GCCTTCGGCCTGGCGGTGGGCCTCGGCGCCGCCCTCGGGGCGAGCCGCGCCCTCGGCACCCTCCTCTTCGAGGTCAGCCCGCTCGACCCGGTCGCCTTCTCCGTCGCTCCCCTCCTCCTCGTCGCCGCCATGCTCCTAGCGAGCTATCTCCCCTCCGACCGCGCGGCGAGGATCGAGCCGAGGATCGCGTTGGAGCGGCTGGAGTAACGGAGACGGGCTCAGGGGTCGTGAAAAAATCGGGTCGCACGCGGAGATTCCCGTAGAGACGCCCCAGGCGCTATCGAAACCCTTGCCGTTACCACGCCGTCGGGGCGTCTCCAACGCGGCCGAGATCTCAGGCGTCTGATGCCTGCGGAGACGCCCCGACGGCGGTGGTTCCGGGAAGGTTCCGGACGGCGGCTGGGGACGTCTCTACGAAGACCCGTGAGGTAGGAGGCCGATTTTTTTCACAGCCTCTCAAACGATCCGGGCCAGCCCCGCAGCCCTCAGCAGCCCCGCCAGATCCTCCGGCACCCCGGCCTCCACCTCCACCCGCTGCCGGGTCACCGGGTGCATGAAGACCAGCCGCCGCGCATGGAGTGCCTGGCGGGGGAACTGCCGGCAGCGCTCCCGGATCTCCGGGTCCACAATCCCCAGGTAGCGCGGCTCGCCGTAGAGCGGATCGCCGACGATCGGCCAGCCCTGGGCCGAGAGGTGGACCCTTATCTGATGCGTTCTTCCGGTCAGCAGCCGGCAGGAGAGCAAGGTCAACGGCGCCCGCTCCGCTTCGGCGATCCTCTCCCAGAGGGTGCTCGACGGTTGACCCTCGTTCTTCGAAGCCGCCCAGCGCCGGCGGTCCTCGGGATGGCGCAGGATGCCGAGGTCGATCCGTCCCTTGGGCGCCTCGATCCGGCCATAGACCAGCGCCAGGTAGTGCTTCTCAGCCTCCTTCGAGCGCAGCGCGCGGGCCAGGGCGGCCAGCACCGGGCGGTTCTTCGCCACCAGGAGGACGCCCGAGGTGTCGCGGTCGAGACGGTGGACGAGACCGGGGAGGTTCCCCTCGCCCCACGCCTTCGCCCGGAAGAGCAGGCCGTTCCAGAGCGTGTCCGCGCGCTCTTTCGGGGTTGGGTGGACGAGGAGGCCGGGAGGCTTGTTCAGGGCCAGGAGGTGGTCGTCCTCATAGAGGACGTCGAGCGGCATCTCCTGGGCCGGCGGGGTGGGGAGGGGCGGCGTGTCCGGAAAGGCGAGCTCGATAAAGTCGCCGAGGGTGAGACGATCCGCCGGTCGCCGGGTCAGGGCGCCGTTCACCGTCACCCGGCCCTCCTCGATCCAGGCCTGGACCCGGGTCCGCGAGAGGGTGGGGATGTGCGACAGGCGTTTCCAGAGGGCGCGGTCGAGGCGCTCCCGGGCCTCGGCGCGCTCGGCGCGGAAGACCTTCGTCTCAGCGCTCAGGGCGTCACCCCGGCCTTGCCCGTGCTCCTCGGCGTGTTGTCCACACTCGTATGATAGTTTGCAGG
>DASQPA010000475.1:0-6766 GCA_035644215.1 Thermoanaerobaculia bacterium | reverse complement strand
CCTGGGGATTCCAGAGGAGGTCATGACCCCGATCAAGACCTGGCTGCCGATCCAGCAGGGGGAAGACCCCGGGCAGTGACGAAAACCAGGGTCTACCCCGCAATCTCCCTGGGGTTCCTCGGGTAGGCCGTGGAAGTTGGGCTAGCAAACTTCGACCTCAAACCGACGAGTGTCTCCCTGGGAACGCTGGCGTCCTCGCCGGCTTCTTCTCCTCCACCCGGCCGGCGGGACGCCGGCGCTCCCAGGGAAAAATCTGTCGAGACGGCTAAAACCGCGAGAACGACGTCAGCTCGACCCCCGCTTCCCGCAGCATCCCCGGGACCCGGGGATCGCAGAGGGCCGCGGTCTCTTCCTCCCACCGGTACCGCCAACCGTAGGCGGCGGCAAGCTCTTGGTCCCCGATCCCGGGGTGGCAGACCAATTCCGCGACGTCTCCAGCGAAGGGCAAAATGCGGCGCAGGCGCTCGACGGTGAGACGCCCCGCATCCAGCAGACCCAGGGTCCCCTCCGGCGCCCTGAGCCGCTGCCGCTCCAGAAGCCGCCGCCGGGCTCGCCGTCCCAGGTGGTTCAGCCCGGCGAGTTGGACGGCGCGCGGCGTCCAGTGTCGACCGAGGGCGGGCTCGGCGGGGATGCGGACCCAGCGGATGCCGTGCTCCTCGGCCAGGCGGAGGACGATCTCGAAGATCTGCGGCAGCACGTGCAGGTGCTGGTGGGCGTTGGCGTGCACCACCTTGAGCCCGGCTTCGAGCAGACGCTCGATCTGGCGGCGCAACTCGGCTTCGATCTCGGCCGGGGCGAGGCGGCCGAGCAGCCAGCGCCGGGCCAGGGCGGGATAGCCGGGGAGGAAGGCGCCGTCCCGGCCGACGAGGCTCGGGATGCGCTCCGGCGGGGACAGCGGCCGCTCCCCCACCAGGGTGAGATGGAGGCCCACGTCCGGCCCGTCGGTCCGCTCCCGCAGGCGCTCCACGGCGTCTTGGAAGGCCCGGCCGACCGCGGCGACGCTCACCGCGGTGACGATCCCCGCGTCGCAGGCGGCGAGCGCCCCTTGGGTCATCCCGGGATGCAGGCCGACGTCGTCGGCGGTGACGATGAGCTTTTTCAACGGCGCCGCTTACCCGCCGACGCGCGAGGTCACGGGGTATCCAGCGGCCGCGGTCTCCGGCTCGGTCTTCGGGATCTGCCAGCGGCGACGCGGCCGGCGCATCTCCGGGTAGAGCTCGATCAGCTCGCGGAGCATCTTCCCGATCACCGCGGGCGACGAGAGGGTCGAGGTCCCCCGGCTGCGGGGGAAGTAGTCCAGCCCGAGCTGTTGGATCACGAAGCCCAGGTTCTTCGCCTTGACGATCAGCTCGGCGTCGATGAGCGAGCCCTCCGAGCGCAGCTCGATCGCCTCCAGCACCTCGCGGCGCAGGAGCTTGAAGGAGAAGTTGATGTCGCGATGCGGCCAGCCGAAGAGCAGGCCGATGAGCGAGTTGTAGAGGTAGGAATAGATCGTCCGGCGCAGCCCCTCGGTGGTGCGGTCGAGGCGGTAGCCGGCGATCACGTCGGCGCGGGTGACCTCCAGGGCGCGGATCGCCGGGCCGATGGCCTGCGGATCGAACGGCAGATCGGCGTCCATGTAGACCACGAGGTCCCGGGTGGCCGCCGCGAAACCGGTCTTGAGCGCTCCGCCGAGCTTGCGGTTGACGGCGTGGGAGAGCATCCGGATGCGGGGGTTCTCCGCCGCCAGGCGCCGGACGATTCCGGGGGAGCCGTCGGTCGAGGCGTCGTCGACGAGAATGATCTCGTAGTCACCGCCGTAGAGCTCCAGGGCCGAGACGCCACAGGCGATGGCGTGCTCGATGGTCTCCTCTTCGTTGAACATCGGGATCACGAGCGAAACGGAAAGGGCAGTTTTCGATGTCAGCATGAGATTCCCTCAAGACGAGTGTCTCTCGACCCCCAGGAGTTGAACCGCCAGACGCCGCCGGTCGCGCCCCAGGCCGGTTTCGGCCGGGACGAACGAGAGCGGCGAAGAAAATGTGAGCTCGGGAGCCGCTGCCCCCGCCGGCAGCGGCAGAATGAGGGTGCGCCGCCCACCGCGCGGCACGGTCACGACGCTCCCGGCGGCACCGTTCACCGCCACCGTCACCGGCACCGACAGCAGGGGCGCCTGCCCGGGCAGGCCGAAGGTGACCGCCACGGTGGTCGGGGACTTGGCGGGAGCGGCGGGGCGGTCGGAAGCGAGGCGGATGGCGGCCTGCGGCCCCAGCCACCGCCAGGTCGGCTCGCAGATCCCCGGCTCGTACGCCCCCACCCCGGAGAGCGCCGCATACCGCCGCTCCAGGGGGATCGGGCTCACCGAGACGACCCGGTAGCTCCCCCGGGTCAGCTTGCCGTAGGCGTCGCTCTCCGGCCAGCGGAAGGTCCGCGCGCCGGGCCAGCGGCTCGCCGCGTTGCCGAGGAGGAAGAGCGGCCGGCCGGGCAGCGGCTCGCCCTCGGCGCGGAGCCCCGGGTCGGCCGGCAGCTGGCCGAAGTCCCGCAGCAGATAGGAGGCGTGCGGCGCCAGCTCCTTGTCGACCAGGAAGACCGCGTTCTGAGGGAACGATTGGGCGATCCAGCGCGCCGCCTGGACCGGCGGGGCATCGGCGGTGCTCCGCACGGCGAGGAGCGGCGCCGTATAGGCGACGAAACCGGCGGCGGCGAGGCCGACGGCCGGCCAGGCGGCGGCCGGCATCCGCACCCGCCGGGCCAGTGCCGCGACCCCCACCGCGGCGGCGAAGGCCACCCCGAGAAGCGACGGCAGGGCGTAGCGGACGGCGTCGTACGGGTTCATCACCGCCAGAGCGAACGCCAGATCGACTGTGCAGAGGACGGCGAGCGGCAGGGCTACGGACCGCCGCGCCAGGGCCAGCAGGACGATGCCGGCGACGGCGAGGCCGAGCACCGGGAGCGAGGTCCAGCGGGGACCCCAGGGGTGCGCAAGGAAGCGCACCGCCACCCAGGACGCCTCGTGACCGGTCCGCACGACGTCGGCGTCGAAACGGGCCACCGCCCCGGCCTGCTTGGTGAGGAAGGGGAGAAGCCTGCCAGGCCCCCCGACGGCGAGGACGAGGGGGACGAACCAGAGGAGCGCCACGGCGGCGAACGCGCCCAGGGCGGCGAGGACCGAGAGGGCCGGGCGGCGGGGGCGGTGGGTCCCTCCCCCCTGGGAGGGGGCGGGTTGGAGCAGGGGGGAGGCCAGGAGGGGGGCGTTCCGTCCCGTCCACAGCGCCACCCCCAGCATCGGCAGGACGGCAACCGCCAGCTGCGGCCGGCAACCCACCGCTGCCGCCGCCGCCGCCCCCAGGCCGAAGGCCGGCCACAGCGTTCCGCTCTCCCGCAGGCGCGCCGCGGCGGCCAGGGCGAGGGAGAGGAAGAGGAGGGCCGGCGGGTCCGAGAGGGCCAGGGGGCCATAGACCAGCATGGCGGGAGAGAGATGGAAGAGCAGAGCGCCCAGGACCGCCACCCGCTCCGCCGCCACCGGTCCACCTGGCAAATCGGCCGGCAATACTGGCGCCAGGCGACGGAAGGCATCCACGAGGGCCAGGTAGCCGAGGAGCGAGGCGAGCACGCTCAACGCCACCAGGCTGTGGAACGGATCGTGGAGCAGGAGGTTCACCAGCTTGCCCAAGCCGATGAGGAGCGGATAGCCGGGTGGGTGCGGCTGGTGGTGGAGCGGGTCGAAGCGCTCGATGCCCTTGACGAAGAGAACCTCGTCGCCCTCCCAAAGGCTGTGCGGCAGGGTGAGCAGGCGCGCCGCGGCGACCGCCCCGAAGCCGAGGAGGACAGGGAGGGAGAGCCACCGCGAACGGGCGGCGCGCGGATCGGGTACAGCCTGCATTTCAAGCACCAGGGGTTTACAAGTAGTTTACAACTATACTCCATCCCCGTGGGCCGCGCCAGCTTCTCCTCCGCCCTTTCGCTGGTCCGGCGTACCTATGCGAAGTCTCCGGCCGCGGTCCGCCTCCATGCTCTCGGCCGCTTCCTCACCTGCCCGTTCCTGCCGGTGCTCGCCGCCATCCCTCCGGGAGCGCGGCTGCTCGACTTGGGCGCCGGCCATGGCACCTTCGCCCGCCTCGCCGTGGAGGGGATCGCGGCGAGCGCGGTGGCGGTCGAGCCCGACGTGCGGAAGGTCCTCACCACCTACCGCCATCCCCGGGTCCATTTCGTCGCCGGGTATGCCGACGCCCTCGCCGGCGATGCAGGAGCCCGAGGAGCTTTCGGCGCGGTGAGCCTCCTCGACGTCCTCTACCGTCTCCCCCTGGCCGGCTGGGACCCGCTGCTCCAGCACGCCTTTGACCGCCTGGCCCCGGGCGGTGTCCTGCTGCTCAAGGAGATCGACCCCGGGCACCGCGGCAAGGCGCTGTGGAACCGCGCCCAGGAGAAGATGGCGGATCTCTTGGGGATGACGCTCGGCAGCGCCTGGAGCTACGAGACCCCGGACCAGGTCCGCGACCGGTTGACCCGCCTGGGCTTCGAGCGCTTCACGGCGCGGGGGATCGGCGCCGGGTACCCGCACGCCCATGTCCTCTACACGGCACGGCGGCCGCGGCGCTAGACCCTGCCGAACCCCACCGAACACCTCCGGGCCTGCCGCGCTGCGGCAAAAACACTTCTGCCATGGTATAAAGGCAGGCGGCTTGAGGAGGAGGCCGCCATGACCGAACCGCGTACCGCCGAACCGTCCCGTCCCCCCGCTCCGCTCCGGGCGCCCAACGACGCTTCGGCCCTGGAGGAAATCACCGAGCGCGCCGATACGGTGTGGACCGGCTCGAAGCGCCGGCCGAAGACCGAGTCGACCGGGCGGCGCGAGCTCAAAGGGCCGGGCGGCCGGGTGGCGATCCTCGACGGCTGCCGCACCCCCTTCGTCAAGTCGGGCACCGACTTCCAGAACATGGACGTCGTCGACCTCGCCTCGACCGCCGCGGCCGAGCTGGTGACGCGCACCGGGATCGACCCCACGGCCATCGAGATGTCGGTCTTCGGCTGCGTCATCCCGGCCCTCCATGCCCCCAACCTCGGGCGGGAGGTGGTGTTCCGCTGCTCGCTTCCCATGGACATCCCGGGGACCACGGTCAACCTCGCCTGCGCCTCCTCGAACCGCGCCATCACCTTCGGCGCCGAGGCCATCCTGACCGGCGAGGTGAGCGTCGTCCTCGCCGGCGGGGCCGAGTCGCTGTCGAACGTCCCCATCCAGTTCTCGAAAAAAGCGTCACGGGTCTTCATGGAGCTCAACAAGGCGAAGACCCTGCCGCAGCGGGTGGGGGCGCTCGGCAAGCTCCGGCCCGCCGACCTGGCGCCGGTCGCCCCGGCCATCGCCGAGTACACGACCGGCCTGTCGATGGGCGAGTCGGCGGAGAAGATGGCGAAGGAGAACGACATCTCCCGGCGGGCGCAGGACGAGATCGCCCTGCTGTCCCACCAGCGGGCCGCGGCGGCCTCGGAGGACGGGCGCTTCGCGGCGCAGATCGCCCCCACCTTCCCGCCTCCCGCCTACGACCGGGCGGTGACGCGGGACAACGGGGTGCGCGCCGACAGCTCGATGGAGGCCCTGGGCAAGCTCAAACCGGTCTTCGACCGCCACTACGGGACGCTCACCGCCGGCAATTCGAGCCCGTTGACTGACGGCGGCGCGGCGGTCCTCCTGATGAGCGAGGAGCGCGCGCAGGCCCTCGGGCTCACCCCGCTGGGCTACATCCGCTCCTGGGCCTTCACCGCCTTGAACCCCGGCGACCAGCTCCTCCAGGGGCCGGCCTATGCCGCCCCCGCCGCCCTCGAAAGTGCCGGCCTGACCTTGGCCGACCTCGACCTCGTCGAGCAGCACGAGGCCTTCGCCGCGCAGGTGCTGTCGAACTTGAAAGCCTTTGCCTCGAAGAAGTTCGCGCGCGAGGAGCTGGGCCGCGAGACGCCCCTCGGGGTGGTCGACTTCGGCAAGTGGAACGTCTGCGGCGGCTCGATCTCCATCGGTCATCCGTTCGGCGCCACCGGCGCCCGGATGACCACCCAGCTCCTCCACGAGCTCCGCCGGCGGGGCGGCCACCGTGGCCTCCTCACCCTCTGCGCCGCGGGGGGCGTCGGCTTCGCCATGGTGGTCGAGCGCGACTAGGGCCACCCCTTGAGCGCCCGACCGCTCGCCGGGGTGCTGGTGGTCGACCTGTCGCGCCACCTTCCGGGGCCGCTCGCCGCCCACCTGCTCGCCGATCTCGGGGCGCGGGTGGTCAAGGTGGAGGAACCGGTCCACGGCGATCCCGTCCGGCAGGCCCCGCCGCACCGGCACGGCCAGGGCGCCCTCGCCACCCTCCTCCTCTCCGGGGTCGAGAGCATCGCCCTCGACCTCAAGCAGCCGGCGGCGCGCGAGGTGGTCCGCCGCCTCGCCGGCCGTGCCGACGTGCTCCTCGAAAGCTTCCGCCCCGGGACCCTCGCCCGGCTGGGCCTGGACCCGGCGGAGCTCCGCGCCGCCAATCCGCGGCTCGTCGTCGGCTCGCTCTCCGGCTGGGGGCAGGAGGGGCCGTGGGCAGGCCGGGCCGGGCACGATCTCTCGTACCAGGCGACGGCCGGGACCCTCGCGGCATCCGTGGGGGGGGCGGGCGGGCCGCGGGTGCCGGCGGTGACGGTGGCGGATCTGGTGGGGGCCTGGAGCGTGGTGACGGCCGTCCTCGCTGCCCTCGTCGAGCGGGGGAGGTCGGGTGAGGGCGGCCGGATCGACGCCGCCCTCGTCGACGCCGCCGCGCACGCCAACCTGGTG
>DASQPA010000474.1:0-19943 GCA_035644215.1 Thermoanaerobaculia bacterium | reverse complement strand
TTCCTCTCATCGAGTTCGCTTCTGCTTGCCACCGCAAGGGGGGCCGTCGTGTAATTTCACGAAGGCAGAGCACGGAAACAACCGAGCCCCCCAGCGATGAGCTGCGGGGGCTTTTTGCGTTTCAGGCGTTTCTGGAGGGTGCCGCTGCGTTGGGCTGGCAACTGGTCCCGAAAACCAGGGTGTCGTGGGAGATCCTCGGCAGGGGTTCGACTCCTCCACCCTCCGCCATTGTTCTTTAAGATATTGCCGACGTAGCCCAACTGGAAGAGGCACCAGGTCGAGAGCCTGGAGGTTGTAGGTTCGAATCCTACCGTCGGCACCCTGGAGAGGTGACCGAGCGGCAAGGTGCTCGATTGCTAATCGAAGGCCGGCCGTGGCGACACGGCTGCGGGGGTTCGAATCCTCCTCTCTCCGCCAGATCTATCACGTTTGGCATCGATCGTACCCTGGATGGCACCGTCAGGCCGCGAGCAGCAGCCCCGCGGCGCCGGCGCCGACGACGATCCAGGTCGGATTGATTCGCGTGCGGAGCAGCAGGGCGAGCGCGACGAGCAGGATCGCGACGGTGGGAAGGTCCACGAGGGCTGCGCGGCCGAGCTGTAGGCCGACGACGAGCATCAGGGCGAGCGCGCCGACGTTGACGCCGTCGAGGAGCGCGGCGGCAGTCGTCGAATTGCGGAGGCGCGGTAGGAGCGGTTCCAGGGCGGCCACCATGAAGAACGAGGGAAGGAAGATGCCGAGGGTGGCCAGAGCAGCTCCGGCGGGGCCGCGCAGGAGGTAGCCGACGAAGGTGGCGGTGGTGAACACGGGGCCGGGGGTGATCTGGCCCACGGCGACGGCGTCCAGGAGCTGGCGCTCGGTCAGCCAGTGCAGACGGGTGACGAGGTCCGTTCGCAGGAAAGCGAGCAGGACATATCCGCTGCCGAAGACGACGGCGCCGAGCTTCAGGAAGACGAGGAGAATCGCCCCGAGGCCGGGGGGCAGGGGCGCCGCGGCCAGAGCGAGGGCCGGCGGTTTCACCCGCGCCTGCGCCGCCAGGGCCAGGAGGCCTGCACCGAGGAGCACGGCGAGCTCGTGCACGCCGAGCGCGAAGGCCGCCGCGGCGAGGAGGCCGAGGAGGGCGTGCAGCCGGGTGCGGATCGCGGCCTTGCCGAGGTTCCACATCGCCTGGCCCAAGAGTGCGACGACGACGGGCCGGACGCCGTAGAGCAGGCCGGCGGCCTGGGGCAACGCTCCCCAGCGCTGGTAGGCCCAGGCGCAGAGGGCGGCCATGACCGCGGCGGGCAGGATGAAGCACAACCCGCCGAGGAGCAGCCCCGGCAGGCCCGCCTGGGCCTGGCCCAAGGCGAGCGCCATCTGCGTCGAGCTTGGTCCCGGCAGCAGGCTGACCGCGCCCAGCCGGTCCAGGAACTGCTGATGGGTGAGCCAGCGGCGCCGGCGGACGGCCTCGCCTTCCATCAGGGCGAGGTGCGCGGCGGGGCCACCGAACGCGGTGAAGCCTAGGCGCAGGAAAAAGCCCGTCACCTCACGGAGAGACGCCGTCCCGACCGGCACCGGCGGATGGTAGCACGCGGCGCGAGGGCGGTCAGCCGGCCGGCGCGCGGCGAGGGGACGCGGCCCTGTCCGGACCGGAGAGCGGTGCCATGGTCCGGCCCGATCGATGCTGGGGGGGAGTCGACCGCTTCAAGCTCGGGGAGGTGTGGAAATTCGCCGTGATCACCAGGCTGACGAAGAGGGCCCAGAGGGCGAAGAAGAGGTACCAGAACCGCTGGAGCCACCTGTCCCACGACGGGGCGTTCGCTGGACGGTCCATGACAAACAAGAATCGCGCCGCGAGATTACGTTCCACATTACGAACGGGTGACGGGCCTGCTTGCGAGCGATCTGGTTACGTTTAATCTCCAACTTCAAATATCATTAATCGTTCGGCAGCACCGCTTGTGGCCGGCCGGGCCCCTCCGGGTCTGGACCCTGCGCCCGGCGCAGGCGGAGGACGGCGGCGACGGCGAGGAGGAGAGCGAGGGCGGCGAGGCCCAAGGTCGAGACCGTGGGGACCGTCAGGACGTCCCCCTCGGCGCAAATGGAGGGGAGGACCAGGAACCGCCGGTAGGCCACCCGGACGTCCAGGGGATCGCCCGTGCCGCCGGGATTCGAGGCGATCGTCGGTCCCGTCGGGCTGCCCCACCAGTTGAAGGTGGCGTCGGCGTCGCTCTGCTCGGGGGGGTAGTAGCTGCGGGTGAGGATGGCGAACTGGCTGTTGCCGGAGAAGTCGTTGTTCTTGATGATGTGGGTGTTGTTGTCGATCGTGAGCCCGTAGTCGTTGTCGAGGATCTGGTTGCAGCGGATCTCGTTGCTCAGGTTCTCTCCCGCCCGGGGCGAGCAGAAGAGGTCGCCGACGTTCGAGATCCCGAAGTTCGCGTCGCGGAGGGTGTTCTGGAGCACCTGGTCGTTGCGGCTGGAGGCGAGGAGGACCGCCGAGCCCAGCCCCAGGCTGGGGTCGCCGGTGAACCGCTGGTCGACGACGGTGTTCTGCTGCAGGAGGACGCCGCCGGCGCCGAAGGAGACCTGGATGCCGTTGCGGGCCACGAGGTCCGACGGATTGGCGGTCACCGTGCTCGTGTGGACGCTGCCGGTTGGGCCGCCGTCCGCGGCGCAGTCGCAGCCCGAGAAGACGATGCCGCTCTTCTGGTAGTCGGAGACGGTGACCCCCGAGATGTCCACCCGCGGCGCCGGGCTGGGGATCGGGCTGCCGGTCTGGATGAGGATCGCGAGCCCGGCCACCTGGTTGCTCGACGCCGGTTCGGTGCGCAGGTGGATCACCCCGCCGCCGTTGATGGCGCCCGAGGCATTGCGGTAGAAGATCCCCGCCAGCCGGTGGGTCTCGGAGGGGGCCTGGAAGGCGGCGCTGCCGTCGATCACCAGGCCGTTCAAGACGATCCCGGTGCTGTCGCGGACGAGCACGACGGCGCGGCCGGAGCTGCCCGAGCAGGGGCTCCCCTGGTTGACGTCCGCCGGACCCAGAACGGTGGGGTCCGGCCGCAGGGTGACGCCCAGCGCGTTCACGGTGAGATTGGTCTTGCTCACGATGCTGAGCCGCTGGTCGTAGACCGCCGCCACCACCGTGATCGAGTCGCCGGAACCGGAGACGTCCACCGCGTGCTGGAGCGTGGCGCAGGGGGTGAGCACATTGGTGCAGGAGTTGGCCCCGTCGACCCCCAGGGGAGACACGAAGCGGAGGGTGGCCAGGGCGGGTGTGGCGAGGAGGAGCCCGAGGGCGCCGACGGCGATTCGAGAGATCGCGAGTTGGAGTGGCATGATTGGGTACTTAGTTTAACACGCTTATCCCGAATCAAGGGAGTCGGGATCGAATGAATCGGGGCGGGCAGCCGGGTCGGAGGTAGAATGCGCGGGCACGACCGGAGGGTACGACCTTGACCAGATCCTGCTTTGCCGTCCTGGCGGCGTCGCTGTTGCCGGGCTTCGTGACCGCGGCGCTCGCCGCGCCGGCTCCGGCCGCGCTGACTACCGCCTACGTCCTGCGGCCGGAACGGGTGTTCACGGCGGAGGACGCGACGACCCATGCCGGCTGGGTGGTGGTCGTCGAGGGCGAGAAGATCGCCGCCGTGGGGCCGGCGGCAACGGTCCAGGCGCCGGCCGGGGCCGAGACGATCGACCTCCCTGGGGCCACCCTGCTGCCCGGTCTCATGGACCTCCACTCCCACCTCTTCCTCCATCCTTACAACGAGACCCTGTGGAACGACCAGGTCTTGAAGGAGCCGGTCGAGTACCGCACCCTGGCCGCCGCCCGCCATGCCGAGGACACCCTCGCCTCCGGCTTCACCACCCTGCGCGACCTGGGCACCGAGGGGGCGGGCTATGCCGATCTGTCGCTCAAGAAGGCGATCGACGAGGGGATGATCCCCGGGCCGCGCCTGGAGGTGGCGACCCGGGCCATCGTCGCCACCGGCTGCTACGGTCCCGGCCCGCGCGGCTTCCGGCCGGACCTGGAGCTGCCGAAGGGCGCCCAGGAGGTGAGCGGCACGCCGCAGATCCTCGCCGCGGTGCGCGAGCAGGCGGGGCACGGGGCGGACTGGATCAAGGTCTACGCCGACTACCACTGCGGCCCGGGCGGCTCCGACGTCCCGACCTTCACTCTGGAGGAGCTGAAGGTTCTGGTCGAGGCGGCGCACTCCCTGGGCCGCAAGGTCTCCGCCCACTCCGCCAACGCGGAAGGGATGCGGCGCGCCACCCTGGCCGGGGTCGACACCATCGAGCACGGCTACGGCGGCACCGAGGAGGTCTTCCGCCTGATGGCCGCTCACGGCGTCTCCTACCTCCCGACCCTCGAAGCCGAGGCCGCCTACGCGCAGTACTTCGACGGTTTCGTCCCCGGGAAGACGCCACCCACCGAGGGCATGAACCGCTCGGTGCGGGCCTTTCAGACGGCCAGGAAGGCCGGAGTGACGATCGGCTGCGGCAGCGACGTGGGGGTCTTCGCCCACGGCACGAGCTGGCGCGAGCTCGACGCCATGGTCCGCGCCGGCATGAAGCCCGCCGAGGCCCTCCTCGCCGCCACCGCGGTCGACGCCCGCATCCTCGGCTGGCAGGACCGCCTGGGCCAGATCCGCCCCGGCTTCCTGGCCGACCTGGTGGCGGTCACGGGCGATCCGACGAGCGACGTCGGCGCCTTGAAGCCCGCCAACCTCCAGCTCGTGATGAAGGGGGGACGGGTGGTACGGCGGCCGCGGTAGGGAGGGGCGGAGATAGACCTCAACCTTTCTGCCCAAAGCGGGTCTTCTCTATAAAAGTCGTGGGAGTCGTGCGCGGGAGCTCCTCGCCTCGTGGAGGACGGAGCTCGGGCAGCGCTCCCCGGCAAGACGGAGAATCTCGTGCCCTCGCTCAAACCGAATCCACCGTTTCCACCTCCTATCGAACCGGGGGGGGCGTCTGCTCCTCACCGTTCCCCGCATTCTCTCTCCAGTGCCTCTCTGAAAGGATTGCAGGGGCGTGGAGTCTGGCATTGGTGGAAGCGTCGTAAGGTTCTCGTCCTGTCCGGTCCCGTCATTGCATTTCTCGCCTGGTTCTTTCCTGATCCTCTGAGGAATCTGTGGCATCTGTTTCATCGCTCCCCAGAGGTTCAACGGGTCCCTTCTTCCCCCGGAATTTCGCCTCCTCCGGCTCCAGCACCTGCGCCTGAGGCGTCGCCAGGGGGAACTCTTCAGCCCCCATCGACAAACACGGCACCCTCATCTCCGACCTTATCAAGAGGCCGGAAATCCCGCCAAGGCGAGACCGAGCCGGCCCAGGACAGCAAGCGCCCGGAGCCCATTGCTCCCGTCCCAGAGCTGCCGCGGTTGAGCCCGGACAGTCCGGCGCCCACCAAGCCGCTCTATGACCCTGCCCCTCCATCTCCGAGCCCTGCCGTGCCGAAAGAGGACGAGGCCCCACCCGCTCCCCAGGAGCGGCCCAAGATCTTCGATCCCCACGCAACGATGGGCGAGGTGCTGACCGTGACCGCCGATATCCAGGCTCCACGCGGCGCCAGGCCGGCGCGAGAGATGCGCCTGCCGGCACGCCCTGGAGACATGCTCCTGGCAGGCAAGGAGATCTCGTTCCAGGTCCACATCGACCCCGAAGGGCGGGCGAACGCGAAGCTCCTCGATGCGCCTCCGGGAATTCCGCCCTTTTTCCTGAAGCGGGCCGTCGAACAGATCGAAGAGGTGAGCTGGATTCCTGCACTCGACGAGAGCGGCCGGCCTGTCGCGGATACCGCGCGAGTCGTGTTCCGCTGGCCCTGACGGCCGAGCGCCCTGCTAAACAAACCACCCTCGGCCGGGTCTATTACAGCCAGAAGCCTCCAAAGCGCTTCCGGCACGCGCAGCGCTCTCGGCTGGTCCGGCGGCCGCAACGGAAAGGGGAGGAGAAATCATGGTCCACTCGCGCTTCCGTTTCTGGTCTTCGTGGTCGCTGGTCCTGGTCGCCCTGCCGCTCTCGGGCTGCATGGCCAGCGAGCTGCTCAACGACAACCGGTTGACCTGGCTCTGGGGAGTCCTGCCGTTCGCCGGCTTCACCTTCGCCGCGTGGGTCCTGGCGCACTGGCGCCGACTCCTCGGCCTCGAGGCCTGGCGGCTCGACCGTTCGCCGTCGCTCCCCGCGGCCGGGCGTTTCTATCGCATCGGCCTGGGGGTCTGGCTGGTGACCGTCGTCCTGTTCGCCCTCGGCAACGCCCTCGTGCCCGATCACGACTCACGGCAGGTGGTCTGGAACGTCCTCGGCTGGTTCACCGGGGCGCTCCTGGGCGTCGGGCTCGGCATCTACATCGGCATTCGTCAAGCGGAAAAGAGATACGCGGTCCAAATTCACCCGGAGGTCGCGCGATGAGCTCGTTGATCCTGTGCGGAGGTACCGGCGCGCACGTGGGGATGACCCTCCTGCGCCTTCATACCCTGGGTGAGGCGCTGGGATTTTTCGGCGCCAAGGCGGAGTTCCTCGCCCCCTCGGTTTTTCTCGTCGACCAGGATTCGGGAGACGGCGAGCAGGGGCGCAGCACCGCCTGGCAAATGGTGCGTTACCTGGTCGACAAGCACCCGGCCCGCCTGCGCTGGACGCGGCCCGACCTGGTCCAGGTCTCTCCTCTCCCCATCGGCCCCCAGCAGAACTGGTTCCAGACCTTCAGCACGCTGGAGACCCGATTCGAGAGCTCGCAGTTCCTCTCGATCCTGGCCGCCGAGCGCCAGCGGGCCATCGACTACTCGAAAGGCATGATGGGTTCGCCGGCCATCGGCGCCCTGCTCTTCAAGCTCAAGGAGTTCGACGCGCGGGAGCGGCTCAACCACGACAAGGCGTTCGGCGAGCTGCTCGGCCACCGCGGGCGGATCGTCGTCGCCGGCTCGGGTGTGGGGGGGACGGGGGCCGCCGTCGGCCCCACCCTGGCGCGCAAGCTGGCCGACGACGACCGGACCCGCCGGGTCATGGCGGTCATGGTCCTCAACTGGTTCCGTTTCGAGGAGAACGAGGGCGATCCCCAGCTGCGCAGCAAGGCCCAGCTCAGGAACCGCCTGTTGCGCGAGAACGCAAACTCGGCCCTCCAGTTCTATGGCCGGCGCCTGGCCGATGCCGTGGCCGCGGTGCCGGTCGGCGTGCCCGAGCCGGCGATGGTCAAGCGCATCTACACCGGGGACATCGCGCAGCCGATCCAGGAATCGTACATCCACGCGGTCGCCGCCCTCTGCACCGCCCGCCACTTCCTGCGCGAGCCCGACGGCTACCCGGCCGGCCTCTACGCGATGGGGGCGGCCGACCCGTCGCAGCTCGCCGGCGGCACTGCCATCCCGGGCGGCACCCTCCAGGACCTGGCGAACCAGTCGGCGACCGTGGCGAACCTGCTCCGGGTCTGGCAGAAGGTGCTCGAGAGCTCCCAGGACCTGCGCCTGAGGCCCCGGCTCTACGACGCGGTCCTCCAGCTCGGCTCCACCGATCCCCGGGCGGTCGCCCAGGCCCTGGGAGAGGAGATCGCGCACTACGAGGAGCAGATCGAGTGGCTGCGGGACGAACTGAAGATCGCCCCCCAGCCGGCCGCCGGGTTCACCCGCGAGGCCGATGTCCGGGCCCGGCTCCGGCAGTCCGCGCTCGCCCTGGGTCCGCTCAAGCCGGAGCCCGAGCCGGTCGCCACCACCCTCCTCGAATGGACGGCGCGCTGGGTCCGCGACCAGGCCCGGCCGGAGAACGAGCTCAGGGGGCCGGTCGCCGTCGTCGGCGGCAAGCACTGGCCCGAGCGGATCAATGAGGCCGTGGGTGTCGCCGTCAAGACGCCGGGCGACCTCACCCAGGTCCCGCAGCAGGACATCGACGCGGTGCTCTCCGGCTTCATCGATCCGGCGCACATCACGTGCAACGGCTGGCCTCACCCGATCGCGGCGCTCGACTACTTCCGTTATGCCGTCGAGCGCGGCGACCGCGCGGCGTACCGGCAGCTCGAGCTCCTGCTACTCGGCCTGGTCTCCGGCACCCTGGAGCTGCGCGCCGTGACCCCGCCGCGCCAGGCGGCGGCGGAGATCTCGCTCGAGACCCTGGTCGCGGTCTACAGCCGTAGCGACTACCCGGACTTCGGCACCGCCGTCCTCGTCCTGCGGGGCGACGACGGGAGCGAGAGGATCGTCGGCTTCAACTCCCCTTATACTCTCTTCTGCCCGGTGCCGTTCATGGACGACGAGAGCGGCAACCGCCTGTGGAACGGCCTCTGGTGGAAGCTCTCCAGCACCGACGACGGCACGCCGTGGAACGACTTCCGGCGCCCGCCCAAGCGCTTTGGCCCGAACGATCGCAACGTTCTCCTCCTCCGCAGCTGGCTGCGGCAATTCCGCCGCCAGCGGGCGGGCACGGCGCCGGCCTGGACCCGGGTCTTCGCCGACTATCCGGCGCCGGACACCTTCCTGCCCTTCGGTCTAGGCAGCCTGCTCAAGGTGTTCTGGGGCGCCGACTCGGATGCCGAACGGCCGCTCATCGCGCTCCAGGTACCGACCCAGGAGGCGGGCAAGGTCCCGATCCCCGAGGGGCTGGAGCCGCTCGACGAGGCGGAGCTCCAAGCGAGCCTGCCCGAGCTGCGGGAGCTCACGGACGGGCACGGCAGGTGGCTCTTCCAGGCGGTCGACCTCGAAATTCCTGGAACCGAGTCGCGGCTGCGCGGTTATTGGAAAGACCACCTCGACCGATTGCAGGAGTTGAACAAGATCCTCTTCTGGACCTGGGACGACGCCGAGCAGGTCGTACTGGTCACCATGGTGGGGGACGAACCTCACGTCACCACCCTGCCGCGCTCCCGGCTGCTGCATCGCGATCTCATCGCGATCCGCCGGTGGCAGCCCTTGGCCCAGCAGCCGGTGTTCGGAAACCCGGGAGCGGACGAGCGCATCAAGCTCCCGGATCTGCCCATGCGGGCCGACTACCTCGACCTCGTCGAGCTCGGCGAGGGGTCGCTCCTCAGCGCGCTCAAGGAGGGCCGCTACGACGAGATCCCGGACTGGAGCCCGGCCGAGGCCGAGAAGCGCAGCCTGACCTGGCGTCTGCCACTCAAGGGCCGGCGGGATCCCCTGGTCCTCGAGGTGGAGGCCGTTCCCAGCGATCCCGAAGAGGAGGAGCCGCAGGCGCACTGGCTGGTCTGGCCCCGGATGCGGGCGCAGAAAGCGACGCCTGACACGGCGACGGCGGGGTCCCCCGGCTGGCGCGCCTACTACGTCTTCGAGCACTGCACGAATCTCCATCTCCGTCTCGACACCCTCTGGCTGGATGCCGAGGGTCGGGTCCGCCGCCGGTCGGCCGGAACGTCGTCGCGCGGCAAGCAGGGGCCCTCGGAGCACGACCGCATGGCGTACCCGATCCACTACGACGTCACCCGCGGCCGGCATGCCGGCGGTCCGCCTCTCGCCTTCAGCCTGCGCCACCTCAAGGAAGACGAGGAGCTCGGGGTCTACCTGGTGCGGCTCGAGAGCCTGAAGAAGGTGCCCACCCGCACCGCCGTGGCCATCGACTTCGGCACCTCGCACAGCGTGGCGGCGGCGCGGCTCGGGGGCGGGGAGTCCCGTGTGGTCGAGCTGCTGGCCGAGCTCGCCCCGGAGCACGCCGAGCGGGGGCTGTCGCTGTCGCTCTCCGAGAGCTATCGCTTCGTCTTCGCGCCCGACGGCCTGCTCGCGACGGGTGGCTGGATGCCGACCTACGTCCCGCGGGGCAAGGGTTTCGTCCCCTCGGAGCTCCTCCTGCCCAGGAAGTCGAGCGCCATGCAGTCGATCGACACCCGCCGCTGGGTCCCAGGACAGGACTTCCTCATCCCGCCGCTCGAGTTCGGCCGCGACCAGCTGGCGGACTACCTGCTGAGCGATTTCAAGTGGGACACGCCGTCGCAGGAGTTCCACGGCCACGAGGGAGAACTGCGCACGCATTTCCTCTCCCACTTCCTGGAGCTCGTCCTGGCCGACGTGGTGGCGCGGCACCTCGACGGCTTCCCCGAGGCTCCGGTCGACCTCACCTTCACCTACCCCCTGCGCAGCACCCCGCCGCAGGTCCAGGCCTTCAGGCAGTCGCTGGTCGAGATCCTGGCCCGCGCCGAGGCGGCCACCGGGCTGCATCTCCAGCTCAAGGACGGGGTCGGTCTCTACGACGAATCGCGCGCGGCCCGGGTCTCGGCCGGCCTCTCCGGACAGGTCACGATGGTCGGCGACCTGGGGGGAGGCACGCTCGACCTCCTGATTTCGACCTACACCAGCGAGCGAGAGAAAGGGCGTTTCCCCGACGTCGCGGACAGCGTCCGCCTGGGAGGCAACCTCCTGCTCGGGAAGCTCGCCGCCCACGCGGCCCGCTACCTGCCGGTGAACGGGGGTTGGAAGAAGAACGGCGAGAGCCCCCGGGACATCGAGGCCAAGCTGCGCGCCTGGATGCGTTCCGAGGGCTCCCCCCATCTCTTCGGCCTCATGGCGGAGAAGAGCGAGCTCCCGAAGATGGGCCTGCGCGGGTTCGACCGGGCAGCCGAAGCGGAAGCATCCCGCAGCCTGATCGACCGCTACTTCCGGCTGATCGTCGAGTACATGGCCCGCAACCTGGTGGCCTATCTTTACAATTCCTGGTACCCCCGGATGAAGGGGGACAGCGAAAGCCTCAAGATTTTCGTCCAGCTGCGCGGCAACGGCTGGCGCCTGCGCTATCAGGCCGAGGACCCGGCCGCCGCGGCCAATGCGGTCCGGCAGCAGGTCGAGCAGCGGGTCGCGGCGCTGTGGCCCCTGATCCAGGGCAACTCCTACCCGCTGCCGCCGGCGGACTGCTGGATCCCCGCCCCTCCCGCCGATCCGGAGGAGCTCAAGCTCGCTCCGGTGCGGCGAGTGGCCGGCGAGGCCCAGCGCTACGAGGACGTCCTGCGTGACTGGCACACCCATACCCTCGTGGATCTCAAGGTCCTGCTCAGGAAGGGCGCTCGTCCCGTGCCCTGGTTCTCCAAGGTCCCCTTCCCGACCGAAGGCTCGCGGCGGGTCGAGCTCGGCGCCATCTCGCCGCCGCTCCTGCTCAGCAACCCGGAGGCCGAGGACCGGTTCTCCATCTCTTCGCTCGGCATCGACGTGATGGAGAAGATCAATCGCGGGTTGCACGAGGAGAAAGGAGTCTCCGATCCGGACCGGCTCGACTTCCGGGCTCCCGTCGCCCCCCTGGTCTGGGAGGCGGTGTTCGGTTCCAATGTGTTCCTCGGCTGAAGAGGTGCTGCCGTGGAGAGGGTCAGCCCCTTGCCGCTGCTGAGCGGTCTTGCCACCGGCATGGTCCTCATGCACGTCTTCGACCGCTACTCCGAGAGGACCTGGAGCCGGGAAGAGGTGCTCGTCGCCGGCCTGCTCGGCGGGCTCGGGCTCGCGACCGAGCTCGTCCGTCTCACCTGGAGCCTCGCCCAGAGACGAGGCCGCGACAGCGCCGGGACGGCTCTGGAGCCGCCCCGGCGGACCGATCCCGCGCCGGCTCCGCGGCTCCCGGCGCCGCGCGTCGTCGCGTTCGCGCCGGAGACGGTGCAGGTGAAGGAGGAAGAGGAGCCCTCGCTGCCGGAGCCTCCTGCCGAGCCGTCGCAGGTCCTGGAGGTCCGTCGCGAGGAGGTGGAAGAGCCGCTCCCGGTCGCCACGCCGGAGTGGCCGTCGTTCGAGCCGCCCGAGGCGGCCTCGCCGCCGGCCGAGCTGGCCTCGGAAGCGGAACGCCTGACGGCGCTCTGGAACCTCTACCTCGCCGAGGGCAGCGGGCTGTTCTCGGTCCGCGGCTTGAAGCGCCAGCTCGACCAGGGAGAGCTGGGAGGGGACGTCCTCTCGGGCGAGAGCCTGGGGCTCTCGGACAGCGTCGCGGCGGTCGACTTGAGGGACGAGTGGAGCCGCCTGTATCTCGTCCCCAGCTTCACCCGGTCGACGCTCGCGGTGGCGGATTGGTTCGATGCGCCGTCCAGCATCGCGCGTACGGCCCTGGTCAAGAAGCTGCTCCGGCCCGCGATCCTCGGGCGGACCACGGAGGGCTGGCAGTGCACCCGCAGGGGAGCCGTGGAGTGAAACGCTGGAGCTTCGTACGGGAAGGGGATCGCATGCGCAAGGTGACAGGAAATCTCAGAGGTGCCGGTCGCGACCGTCGCGCGGTGTGCGCGATCGCCCTGCTCGTCCTGGTGGGAGGGACAGGGAGCTCGGGGGCCGACCCCGTTCCCGTGGACTCGCTGCATCTGGCCTGCTGGGCCGAACAGCCCGAGGGCCCGAGGGGCGGACGGCCGCCTCTGGCCGGAGCCGTGCGGATCTACTTGGACATCTCGGAGCCGATCGGCGGCTTCCTGCCCTTCGACGAGCGGGAACGCTCCGGCTTCAAGCCCATCGTCCAGAGCCTCCCGGGATACCTGACCGAAGCGTTCGGCGGCAGCCGCCCCCTTCATCTCCAGTGGCGCGGGGTGAGCGACCAGCAGCCGGCGGATCTCCCCGCTCCCAAGATCACGCGCAATCTCTTCCAGGGCAGAGAGAGCCGCCTCGACCTGGCCATCCAGGCGATGACCAAGGACGTCCAGGGCGGGGCGGACGTAGCGGTCCTGATCACCGATCTCGTGGCGACCGGGCCCTTGATCGGCGCCATGGGGGTTGCCAACGCTCTCGATCCCACCTTCGCCCAAGCCGTCCAGAGCGGACGGTACGAGCTCGGGCTCCTCGGCGTGCGGGCCCCCTACTGGGGCGTGCGGTCGAAGCACTGCAGAGCCTCCACCGCGGGTCTGGGTTGCTGGTTCAGCGAGCTCAAGCCCGGGTATCAACCGCTGACCCATCCGGCGAAGGTCCCCTTCTACGTCTTCCTCATCGGCCGGTCGGGCGGCGGGGTCGAGCGCGTCGGCAGGAGCCTCCAGCAGATCGCCAGCGGGCTGGAAACCCGCTGGGAGCTCCTCTCCCGGGCAGCCTACCTGCCGGGGCTCGAACTCGGGTGCAAAGCGGCCCTGCTCACCGAGGACGGGCGGGAGACCCGCCGGCGGCAGACCGCGCTGTTCGCCGATCCCGCCGGGTTTCGCTGCCAGCGGGACGAGAAGGTCGAGCTCGTGTGTGGCCTGCAGGACCCCTCCTTCAACGTCGTCGGCGCGACCTGGGCCGCGTCCGGAACGGCCAAGAGCCCCTGGCGGGAGGCGGTGCGCTTCGCGAGCCGGCCGAGGGACCGGGACAAGGACAGGACCGACCTTGCGATGACGATCGACTGCGACAAGCTGCCGGGCCACCGGACCCTGCCCGAGCCTCCCCCTTTCCGGATGGAGCTCCATCGCCCGCTCTTGCCTCCCTGGGACGACTGGTCCAGCGAGTCGGACGAGAGGGAGACGGACCTCGGAAAGACGCTCCAGCTGAAACTGTTCGTCGAGAAGGCGCGGCTCGCGCCGCCCAGCTATTCCGTCCTCTGTGGACCTCTGCACCCCTCGGCTCCCCCTTCGTAGCCCTTTGCGGGAGGGAGGAGCTACTCTGTAGTCGGGCGCTCCTGCACGGTCCAGCTGTTGCCGTCGGGATCGTCGAAGAAGAGGAACGAGTTCCAGCGGCCGCCGCGTCCGGCCTTCCAGACCCCCTGGTCCATGTGCCGGATCTCGCTGACCTCGACCCCGCGCTCGACCAGCTCGGCCCGGGCGGCCTCGACGTCCGAGACCACCAGCTGCAGGCCCTTGAGCGAGCCCGGCGGTGAGGAGGAGAGCCCGGTCCCCACGGCGATCGAGCACGCCGAGCCGGGGGGCGTCAGCTGTACGAGGCGCATCCGGTCGGTCGCCTGGTGGTCGAAGTCGACGACGAAGCCGACCTGCTCGCCGTAGAAGCGCTTCGCCCGGTCGACGTTCGACACCGGAACCACCACCAGCTCGAGCTTCCAGTCCATGGCGTATCTCCCCTGCGGCCCGCGCCGCTCCCGTCTAACCTACTCTCCCACAAGCACTTGAGGCATCGTATGGGAGAGGTGGGGCTGGCGTCAACGCCGGGATAGCCTCGCCTTGGCCGTCCCCGAATTGCCTGCAAGCCGCTCCAATTGCATTTCGAGTCACTCGAATTACAATTCGAGCCACGCGAATTCGAAAACAAGGCGTAAGAATTTCAATTCAAGCCGCTCGAATTCGAATTCGAGTCACGCGAAATGCAATTCGAGCCGTTCGAATTACAATTCAAGCCACCCGAATTCGGAAACAAGGCGTAAGAATTTCAATTCGAGCCACTCGAATTCGAATTCGAGTCACTTGCATTGAAATTCGAGGCGCTTGGGGAGAGATGCCAGGCGGCCGACGGGCAATTATCGTATCTGCGACACCATTTCGTGCGGTACGAAAAACGCCTGAAGCCACCGGGGGCGGCCGCCGAGGCCGCCCCCTTGCAACTGAACCGGCCTCCGGCCTACTTCATCCCGTCCCGAGCGAGAATGCAGCCGATCTGCTCGGTCGCCCCGCCTCCCGAGGCTTGGAGGAGCTTGGCGAGGGCCAAAGGGGTGCGGCTGAACGCTACTACACTCGGGTATCCTAGCCCCATGGAGGCGCGTGTGATGCAGGCGGATCGGCTTTCCACCATGACCCTGATCGAGCTGCTCGCAGAGCTGGGGCCTCCCACCCGGAGGAGATCGTTCCTCGGCGGTAGTTGCAAATGATCCAGGAGCAACTGCTCACGGAACTGCAAGGCTTGAAGTCTCGCTGCATCAGCCGGCAGTTCGGCGCAGCGTTACCGAGCTCGACAGGCTGCTCCATCCGCGTTTCCGGGAGTTTGGTCGATCTGGTCGTTCGTACACCAAGGGAGATGTTCTCGCCGACCTCCCGGAAGAAGAAGAGTCCTTTGTCGTTTGGTCTCAAGAGTTCGAGGTCGAGCCACTGGTGGAAGGATGGGCATTGCTCACGTACAAGTCCGCGCATGTTGGTGTACAGGGAGAGCTGACGCGGCATACCAACCGGTCGTCCATATGGCAGCACACGGCGAGGGGGTGGCAAATGCTCTTCCATCAGGGCACACCATGCGAGCCGTTTGAGCCCGTGCAACCTAGCTCTTCCATTGAGCGGACGGCCACCGGCAAGTGAGGAGGGGAGAGGAATGGCGCAGGAGGATCGACCCACCAACTACACTCTGGTCAGCCTGCTGGCCGAGCTGGGTTCGGTACACCTTTTGTTCCAGCGCGAGACCGAAAGCCTCCTCGCCGTGGCGGTTTTCTCCTTCCAGGATCGCCAGCTGCTCACGGTTGAGCGGACCTATCGCGACGGGACCCACGTAATCGTCGATCCGACCCCGGAGGAGATCGAGATCGCCCGGAGCGGCGAGTTGTGGGACCTCTGGAACTCGAAGCGAGCGCGGCTGCTGATGGGGATGGTGTAGCCCCACGAAGGGAAGCGTCTTCCCCTCGTGGAGGAACTGGCTGGGTTCGGGGGCCTCAGTTCGGCTCGTCGAGGATCGCGGCGACCGAAGAGGCAACGGCGGCCTTCTCCAGCCACTGTTCCAACTGTTCCGGATCCTTCTGGGCCTGAGTGCGCTCGCGGACATCTGGCACTCATGCTCTCAGCCGACCGGTGTGCGGCGTTTTTTCGTGCGGCCTGTCGAAGGACGGGTCAGGCCGGTCGACAAACGAGCAAACTCCAGGAGGGAGCGAAGAGCATGGTTGACGGCGGCTGAATCGGGAAACGCCTCGGCAATGTCAGGTTCCAGCACCACGATGTTGGAGCCCTCTTGCAGGAGCCGCTTGTAGTACCGGCCTCTTTCCCCCTGCGAGAAGTCGAAGTCGTACTCTGGGCGAAGATCATCGCTTTGCATCTGGGCTTTGGCTTTCATAGCGTTTTTTCTCTCGGGAAGTCGCTGCTCGGGCGCTAATCACACGGATCGCGTCCTCGCGTTCGGTATGCGAGACGACGAGCAATCGCTCGTGCGACGAATAACCGAAGGTAATCCGCCGGCTCTCGCCGGTGGAGTGGTCAGGGTCGGGAAACGTGGCAGCCAGTGGATCGTAGAAGACGGAAACAGCTTCCTCAAAGGAGACGGCGTGCTTCCTTTGGTTGCTGGCAGCCTTCGCTCGATCCCACTCGAACCTCATGAGAGCATTATAGGGGGTCTCCCTCTACAGCCGCCCGCCGAGACCGCCCCGAGAACGTCGGGAGAGGGGCCAGGGCGGGCCCAGCCGTGCTAGCATCCCCCCTCCGGGCAGGCCATCCCCTCTTCCGGGCAGCACCCCCCGGCCCCGCATGCGTCTCTTCACCGCAGAAGCCCTGATCCTGGACGTCTTCGACCTCCACGACCGCGACCGGATCGTCACCTTCCTCACCCGCGAGCAGGGGAAGAAGAAGGGGGTCGCCCAGGGGGCGCGGACCAAGCACAGCCGCTTCGGGGGGCAGCTCCAGCCGCTTTCCAAGGTGCAGGTGACCTGGTTCGAGAAGGAGGGGCGGGATTTAGGGCGGCTCTCCTCGGTCGAGCTGGTGCGGCCGGCCCACCGGCTGCAGGAGGATCTGGAGGGGATTTTGACCGGCAGCTACCTCGCCGACCACATCCTGGAGTTCGCCCAGGAGGGGGAGGAGAGCGAGCTGCTCTACCGGCTCCTCGACTCGACGGTCGAGGCGCTGCTGGAGGGGGTGGACCGCGACCTCGCGGCGCGATATTTTGAGGCCTGGGTTCTGCGCCTCTCCGGCATCTTCCCCTCCCCCCAGGCCTGCCCGAACTGCGGCCAGCCGTTTTCCGGGGGGGCGATTCTGCCGCCGGGCGGAGATACACTGCTGTGCCTCGACTGCGGGGGGAGCCTGGGCAACCGCATGGGAGCGGAGACGGTCGCCTTCCTGCGCCGGATGGGGAAGGAGAACCTGCCCACCCTCGCCCTGGCCGCCCCGGGACTCGCGGTCCTCCGGCAGGTCGAGGAGCTCTGCTGCCGGGTGCGGCGCCAATTCCTCCAGCGCGAGCTGCGGAGCTACGACGTCATCCACAAGACCCGCCTGGGCTAAAAGGCCCGAAGGGCGGGCGAGAGGGGAGCGATGCAGACGTTTCAGGATCTGATCCTACGGTTGTCCGAGTTCTGGGCCGGGCAGGGCTGCGTGCTGCAGCAGCCCTACGACCTGGAGGTCGGCGCCGGCACCATGCACCCGGACACCTTCCTGCGGGTCCTGGGGCCCGAGCCCTGGCGGGTGGCCTATGTCCAGCCGTCGCGCCGGCCGGCCGACGGCCGCTATGGCGACAACCCGTTCCGGCTGGGCAAGCACCACCAGCTCCAGGTGATCCTGAAACCCGCTCCGGCGGACATCCAGCGGCTCTACATCCGAAGCCTGGAGGCGATCGGCCTGGACCTCTCGGTCCACGACCTGCGCTTCGAGGAGGACAACTGGGAGGCGCCGACGCTCGGCGCCTGGGGGGTCGGCTGGCAGGTCATGCTCGACGGCATGGAGATCACCCAGTTCACCTACTTCCAGCAGGCGGGCGGCCTGGAGCTGTCGCCGATCAGCGCCGAGATCACCTACGGCCTGGAGCGGCTGACCATGTTCATCGGCCTGGCGAAGAGCATCTACGACATCGCCTGGGTCGACGGGGTGCGCTACGGCGAGGTCCGCCACCAGGACGAGGTCGAATCCTCCCGCTACTACTTCGAGGTCGCGGACGTCGCCTTCTACCAGCAGCTCTTCGCCGGCATGGAGCGCGAGGCGCGGCGCTGCCTCGACGCCGGTCTGGTCCTGCCGGCCTATGAATGCGCGCTCAAGTGCTCGCACGCCTTCAACGTCCTCGACGCCCGGGGCGCCGTCTCGGTGACCGAGCGGGTGGGCCTGATGAAGCGGGTGCGCGATCTCGCCGTGGCCTGCGCCAAGGCCTACGTGGCGAGCCGGGAGGCCCTCGGCTTCCCGCTGCTCAAAGGCACGGCAGGAACCCCGGCAAGCCCGGCAAACCCGGCGGGGACGGAGGTCGCCCATGCCCACGGGTGAGTACCTGCTGGAGGTGCGCAGCGAGGAGATCCCGACCCGCATGCTGGAGCCGGGGGTCAAGGAGCTCGCCACCCGCCTGTTCGAGGAGCTGATGGCGCGCGGCCTGGGACCGCGCCAGGTGGAGACCGGCTACACCCCCCGCCGCCTGGTGCTCTCCCTCTCCGGTCTGCCGGAGAAAGAGCCCGACCGCGAGGAGCAGGTGCTGGGGCCGCCCGTGCGGGCTGCCTACAATAAGGATGGGGAGCCGACCCCCGCCTTCCACGGCTTCGCCAAGAAGTGCGGCCTGCCGCCGGAGGCGCTGCGGAAGGTTTCGACCGAGAAGGGCGAGTATCTCGGGGCGACCGTCAAGACCGAGGGACGGCCGACTCGCGAGATCCTCGCCGAGCTGGTGCCGAAGCTCCTCTCCGAGATCTCCTGGGCGAAGACGATGCGCTGGTCGAGCCTGTTGGGGGGCGTCGGCGACGTTGGTCCCTGGGTGCGGCCGATCCACGGCATCGTCTCGCTGTTCGACGGCGCGGTGGTCCCCTTCGCGCTCTTCGGCGTGACCGCCGGGGACGAGACGGTGGGCCACCCGGTCCTCTCACCCGAGTCGTTCCAGGTTACAGGGGCGGCCCACTACCGCCGGGAGCTCGCCGCGCGCGGCATCGAGGTCCGGCCGGCCGAGCGCCGGCGGTCCCTCCTTGCCGGCATGGAGGAGCGGGCGGCGGCAGCGGGGGGAACCCTGGTCGAGGACGGTGCGCTCCTCGACAAGCTGGTCGCCATCTGCGAGATCCCCGGGGTGATGGAAGGCGGGTTCGACGAGAGGTTCCTGGACCTCCCGGCGGAGATCCTCCAGACCAGTCTACGCGACCACCAGAGCGCCCTGACCGTAGAGAAAGACGGCAAGCTCCTGCCGCGCTTCCTCACCGTCATGGATCGCCCGGACGACCCGGCCGGGCGGGTGCGCTCGGGCAACGAGTGGGTGGTCGCGGCGCGCCTGGCCGATGCCAAGTTCTTCTTCGGCGAGGATCAGAAAGTTGGCCTCGCCCTGCGGGCGGAACAGCTCCAGAACCTCACCTTCCAGGACAAGCTGGGGAGCTATAAAGACAAGTCCGAGAGGATGTCACGGCTCGTCCAATACCTCTGCAAGCTGCTCGGTGGAACGGTGGATGCGACCGTGGCGGCCCGCGCTGCGGGTCTCCTCAAGGCCGACCTGCCGACCGAGATGGTCAAGGAATTCACGTCCCTCCAGGGGATTATGGGCGGTCTCTACGCCCGGCTGGAGGGAGAGCCAGAGGAGGTCTGGCAGGCGATCTACGATCAGTACCTTCCGGCGTCCACAGAGGACTCGATTCCACGCGGCGAGGTCGGCCGGGTGGTCAGCCTCGGAGACCGGATTGATACCCTGGTGGGAATCTTTGGCTTGGGGCTCATCCCCACCGGCAGCCGCGATCCGTTCGGCCTGCGGCGCGCCGCCCAGGGGGTGGTGCGCATCCTCCTCGAAGGGGATCTGCCGCTCGACGTCGAGGCGGCGGTGATCGAGGCCGTGAAGCTCTACGGGGATCGTCTGTCGCGCACTCCCGAGCAGGTGCTGGCCGATCTGTGGCCCTTCCTCGCCGACCGCATCCGCCACGTCCTTGGGCTGAAAGGCTACGCCTACGACGAGATCGAGGCAGGTCTGGCGGTCAAGATGATCGACCTTCCCGACTTAAAGAAGCGGGTGGCCGCTCTGCATCAAGCGCGAACAGGGGCCGATTTCCTCTCGGTCGTCCTCGCCGCCAAGCGGATCGCCAACATCGTCAAGGATGCGCCCGCAGGTAAGGTCGATCCGGAGCTCCTCGTCGAGCAGGCGGAAAAGGACCTTTACGCGGTCCACAATCGGGCGAGGCGGGAAGTCGTAGTTCTGGCGGACGACTACGAGGAGTGCCTGGCGGAGATCGCAAAGCTGGCGCCAGAACTCGACCGCTTCTTCGTCGAGGTGCTGGTCATGGACAAGGACCCGGCGATCAAGTCCAATCGCATCGCGCTCCTACAGGCGATCGGCGAGACG
>DASQPA010000473.1:0-5758 GCA_035644215.1 Thermoanaerobaculia bacterium | reverse complement strand
AGAAGAGCTACGGCAACGGATCGAGCGACACCTTCAGGAACTCAACCAAGATCCTGTGGTGATGAAATGGTCTTACCGACTAGACACAATTTCCGTGACCTGATGTCATTGACACGCTATTATGGAATCGATCTACTAGGCTCCATTCCTCCTCGCGGCCCGACAAGGGTCCTTCTGTTATCGGCTCGACGAAGGAGGGCACGACCTCCTCTAGAAGCCTCTTCCACTCTACTCGGCGTCCAATATGGCCGTAGAGCACACTCAGACCCTGCATCGCGCTGGTCACTGCTCCCCACCAACTGTTTTCCAGAGCTAATCGGCGAGCCTGGAGGAGATTGTTCTCTTCCGCTCGGAGAGCGAACAGGGCCTCGCGTTTTCCCTCCCCATAGGAGTCGTGATAGAAATCGCTTAACGCACCCACCGCTTCGACAAATGCGCGCTTGGCAGCTAGCCCGGCGTTCGCCGAGTATCGCGTGAAAAGGTCCTGGAAATACCAAGGCAGGGCAGGGTGGATAGAGTAGGACCCGCCCCCCTCCGTAGCCAACAGGCCCACCTCGGCGGCATGATCAAGGAGGGTGATGCCGCTCTCCCGAGTAAGCCCTCGCACCTCTGGGAGGCACCACACCTTTTCTGGATTCCCCATCCAGCACAGCACATCTACATCAACGAACCCCTGAAAGAGATGCAGCAGTGCCAGTTGCCGCCGCTCCGCCTCGGCGAAGGACTGCTCGAATCCGTAGGAGAGCGAGGTCGCGAGGGACTGTGTGCGGCCCTCGCTCGTGGTATCTGCGAACGCGGCTTCCCCTCGGCGTAGCGATTCGACGAAGGATTCGACCTTCGCACCCTCGCGCAACTCATCGTGCAGGGCCTGGCGGACGAGGACGGTCAGGGTGAGCGGGTTGCCCTGAGAGAATTGCAGAAGCGGTGCCCAACTCGCCGTATCGCGCGCCTTCCAGCCGGCCTTGACAGCTAGGCCATGCGCGAGCTGACGCCGCTCCGCCATCGGCATGGGCGGGATGGCAACTCGCGCCGGCAGGTCGCCCAGCCAGGCCCGCTCCTCGCGCCGTGAGGTAAGGAGGAAGCGAGCCTTGGTCCCGCGAGCAGCGCGCAGGAAGTCGGCCAGCGCCCGCTGCTCGTCCTCCCTCCACGCCGAATCCTGGCTCGACGGAAACCCCATCACGGGCTCGACGTTGTCCCAGATCCAAAGCACCGGCACCTGCTGGAAAATCTGAAGCGCCACCTCCCGGCGCGCCTCGTCCGGGAGTGCGAACCAGTGGACGCCGTTCGCTTCCAGCGCCTTCTCGAAGATCTGACCTAGCTGATCGACCACGCGGGCGAGCGGCAGGTAGTGCTCGAAGGAGGTGAAGAGGATCGGCCCCTCCACCCCGCCCGTCCGCGCGTACCAGCGCGCGAACTCGGCGGCGGTCGAGGTCTTCCCGCTCCCGGCGTAGGCGTGGAGGAGCACGACCTCGTGCCGATCGAAGGCGCGATCGAGGGCGAGGATCGTCTCGTCCCGACCGAAGAAGCCCGCGTCCGGCTCGGGCGGCAGCGACTCCGCGGCCCCACCCGCCGCCGTCCCGGCGCCAGCCTGCACGGTGATCTTGAGCTCCTTCCGCTTCTTCTGTTTCGGGAAGAGCGCAAGCGGCGCCGCCTCGTAGACCACCGGCACCGGCCAGTCTTCGAGCCGTAGCGGCTCGCCCCCCAGCTCGCGGAGCGGCGAGGCGTGAAGCTGCTTCCTCCCCAGGGTCACCGCCTCGCCCAGGGTCTGGCCGCGTGCGAGCGCCGTGTAGAGGTCGGCCACGAACTGGGCCGCTGTGACCACGTAGACGTTGTAGCGCATGGCCACCACCCCGGCCACCCCGGCGTCCATCACCTCCTGGGCGAGCGAGCCCCAGGCGCGCACCTGGCGGTGCGGATCGGGCTCGGCCGGCGGCTCCTCACCCGAAGGCGCGGCGGAGTCGCCGATCTCACCTTGGGCCGAGCGACAGGAATTGAGCACGAGCACCGGGCTCCCCGTCTCTTTGAGAAGCGAACCCAACTCCTCCCCGTCCACGAATCGGTAGGAGAAGTCCTCCTCTTCGCTCTCGAACTGAAGATAGCCCCGCCTTCCTAACTGCGGCGGATGTGGGTAGAGCGCCTCAGGGAGCCTCCCCGGCATCTCGAAAAAGCCGCCATGGCCGTCGAAGTGGACGACCTGGTAAGGCTTTCCCTCAGCGTGGGCACGGCGCAATGTCTGAGCCAATGCCTCGAAAGTGGGAGGGCGGAGCACGTCGAAGTCGAAGACCTGACGTGCCTCCTCGTCGAGGCTCTTGAGAATTCGGGCGGAGACCGAGCGGAAGGGAACGTCGTCGCGCCCGTGCGGCCGACAGATAACAAGCAGGATGTGCAGCGGCGTGCCCGCCCGGGGCGTGGGGAGCGTGGGCCGATCGGCCGGGTTGGGTTGGGCGCGCACGAAGGACCGTGCGCGGAGGGCGAGCGGCACGTCCGTCTTCGGGTCGCGCAGCAGCTCCCAGGGGATCGACGTCGCCTCGCGCACCCCGGTCACGATCTCGACCCGGGTCTCCTCCAGCCGCGCGCGAAGCGTCGCCCAGAGATCGCGGGCTTCCCCCTGGAAGATCGCCCCGAAGAGCTCGGCGCCCAGCGCGGCCATCCGCCCTTCGACCCGCGCCGCGATCTTGGGGGCCGGGTCCTCCGGAAACTGGAGGTAGTCCTCTAAATACCAGCGGAGGTCCCGCTGGTCGTCGTCAGTAAAGCGGAAGAGGAAGCGGACGTCGGCCGTCTGCCGGGCGAGGCCGTCGCCTTCGAGCGAGATCTCCACACGGTGCAGGTCCTCGCCCAGGACGGTCTGAGCTAGGCGAAGGATGGGCATGCCAGACATAAGTTCAGATTCCGCTCTAGGTTATTGTAGACTAGCAGCGCGTGAATATAATTTCCTCTAATTCGCAGCCGCCAAGTTTCAGCCAGTCGACCAGATAGGGCAGAGGCTTCCGCCGGTGGCAGCAGGTGGGATGAAACGCCAAGGAGGGCGAGGCGCCTGCCAGGCCCAGGCGCGCTCCAGCACGCTAGCCAGGCGGCCGGACGGTCAAGCGGTATGGCTGGGTCCATGGTCAAGAACAGCCTTCGCCCGCCGCCGGGAGGCGCCGAAAGAGCGATGAAGCCGGGGGGGCAGAGCTCCGGCAGGGAGGCGAAACCGCCGACCGCCGGTAGGAGCTTCAAGAGAGCTCCGTGTTCGCTGCGCGAAAACCGGGCAACGGGCTGGTAGTCGAACCAGCGCGGGGGCGCCGTCCCGGACCCACCCGGACCACCCTCACGGCCCCTGCGGGCCGCCCCCCTCACCCAGAGGGGATGCCCCCGGTGTCCCGTCCCTCCTCGGCCCCATACTGAGATAAGGTAGCGAGCAGGGGGTTCCCCCAGAGAGGGTGGGCCCTTGGAGGGCCCTCCGCGTTCGCGCCAAAACTGTTTCCGATGCTCCCAAAGTCTTTCCGGACCCCCGAAAACCGTTCCGGACGTTCCCAAAGTCTTTCCGGACCCCCGAAAACCGTTCCGGACGCTCCCAAAGTCTTTCCGGAGCTCCGAAAACCGTTCCGGATGCTCCCAAAGTCGTTTCGGAGGCTCCGAAAACCGTTCCGGACGCTCCCAAAGTCTTTTCGGAGCCCCGGAAACCGTTCCGGACGCTCCCGAAGTCGTTTCGGAGGCTCCGGAAGCATTTTGGAACCATCCGGAGACGTTTGGAAGCTCCGGAAGACGTTTTGGGCGTCTCCGCGCCGCCCCCCGCCCAGATCCTTCGTACCTCAGGATGACAGGGAGGGGGCCGGGGGTGAGGACCAAGGGCTCGGCACGACCTTGCCGGGACCGCGGGACGTCTCCGCCGGGGCAACGCCCCGGCCCGACCTCACGGTCTCTCTCCACCGATGGATTCAGAGGAACCGCCAGGGAAGGCGCGCATCGGAGGCGACAACCCTATGCGGAGACGTTCCGCGGTCCCCGTGGCCTGCCAAGGGTATCGTTCAGGACCTGGAACGTCTCTACCGCCTTCGCCGAACCTCGGGACTTCGCCAAGATCTCGGGTTCCGGAGGCGACCCGCGCGAAGCTGGATGCATCCACTGGCAGGGCCGGCCAGGATGGCCGGCCCCCGGCGGCATGGGTCAGGCCGCTCGACCTACAGGCAGGGATGCTGAGCCGAGCCGCACTGGCAGGTGTACGTGCAGTTCGTGTTGCACCGATAGGTGGCGATGCAGTTCGGGCCGCCCTGGTCGAAGCAGAACTGCCAGCAATCCGTGAGCGTGAACGTACAGCAGCCGGCGAGGAAGAGGGGCGCCGGAGTCAAGCCGCTCAACCAGGCGGGCGCCGGAGCGACCGGGTTCGCCGATACGCCAGGAGCGGCAGCGGCATTGGCGGCATTGCCGGCATTGGCGGCGGCGGCCGGCGCGACCCAGCAGAGCAGGGCGAGGAGAAGACAGCAGAACAGCGCATTCCTTTTCATGGCTCGACCTCTCGGAGAAGGGAGTGCCGCGACGCGCAGCATCCTTACTCTCAAGAGTGCTGAGAGAGTCAAAAACGGAGCCGTCGCCGGTCCTACTCCGGCTTCACCGCCGCGATCTTTCCGGTGCCGATCTCCTGGAGCCCCTTGAGCAGGTTGGTGGGGATGAGGAGGGTGTTGTTCTGCGCCGAGCGGGTGAGCTCGACGAGGACCTCCAGCTCCTTCAACCGCCAGCCATCCGGGGTCAGCGCCTCGGCCGCCTCGACGAGCTTGGCCGCGATGTGCAGCTGCATGGCGGCGCGCACCAGCTCGGCATCGGCCTCCTTGCCGGCGCGCGCCTTCATGGCGATCGCCTGCTGGATCTGCTCGTCGGTGATCTGGAGGTCCTTGAGCTCGACGGCGACGACCTTGACCCCCCAGGCCAAGACCTTCCCTTGCAGCGAATCGCGCACCTCGGAGTAGAACTGACCGCGGTTGTGCAGGATCGCGTCCAGCTCGTGGTTGCCGACGATCTCGGTGACCGAGGCGAGCGCCCGCTGCCTTGTCGCCTCGTAGCCGTTCGCCACCTGCACCACGAAGTCCTTGACCCGGGCCTCGTCGACCCGGGTGGTCATGATGAGGTTGAACGAGATCGGCACGTTGTCGTGGGTCTGGACGCCGCCGATCCGCAGCTCGTTGACCACGTCGCGCACCGCCACGTCGTCCAGCCGGCGGTGGAAGAGGGGATCGACCCAGGCGAGACCGGGACCGACCGTCCTCACGTAGCGGCCGAAGAGCAGGATCGGGCGCCGCTGCCATTCGCGCACCACGTTGATGCCGCCGAGCAGGTAGAGGACACCCAGGCCGAGCAGATAGCCGGGCAGACCGACCTGCGGCACGGGAGCGCCCCCCGTTCCCAGGGCGTGGAAAACGAAGGTAAGGGCGGTCCAGATGATGGCGGTCAGCCAGAAGAAGGCCGGTCCCCCACCGCGGATCTGTACGTTGGCCGTACCGGCGGCAGCCGTTCGAGCGTCCATTGCGTCCCTCCCTGGACCAGAGATGGTTGCTGAGGAGGCTATCTTATCCTACGGGGGCGGAGAGAGCGGGGTCCCCCAAGAGGGGCATCGGCGATGACTTTGCGACCGCGAGGCGTGTTTGTAGAGATGGGATGAGAAGGCCAACCTCCTGTTGCGCAGTGCCATAATATGGCCTGCAAGCAGGGGTTAAATCGCGCCCGGAGGCGCAAGGAGGCTGGCCATGCTCGAGTCTATCAAAACGGAGACACAGACGCAGGGGAT
>DASQPA010000472.1:0-15484 GCA_035644215.1 Thermoanaerobaculia bacterium | reverse complement strand
GCGGACAGTGCCGCGGTCGTCGCGGGCAGTACGGCGGTCGTTGCGGGCAGTGCGGCGGTCGTCACACAGAGAGACACCTCTCAGCTCGATCGCTAGGAATCCAAAGGGCTTACAGGCGCGCAGCGGCCGAAGCCGAGGTCTCCGAGGTCTCAGGTCTATCCAGCCACCCAGGGCGCGGCCGGTGGGCCGGGAAGACGACATCGTGCCGATAGGTGCCGATAGGTGTCAGCCGTTCGGCGGGGGCACTCGCCAAGCGCCGTGGATGTCCTCTCGGGGTGACGGCATGGCTTGAGACCTTTAGACCTTTGGAGAGAGGTCCCGAACGATATCGACCCGCGGGCCACGGGGACCGCGGGCTGTCTCCGCCGGGGCAACGCCCGGCCGTCTGGCCGACGAAACGTGCCCCTATATATAAGGACGGGGAGCTCGCCTCGGACAGCTCGCCCGAGCCGACGGCCACGCGGTACAATGGCGGAAGTCCTGACGAGGTGCCGTCCCCGGGCGCGTCTCTGCCCCGATAGGTGTCTCGCCGTTCGGCTGGCTAGAGCTTGACGAGAGCGCTGGTGTCGATGTCGAGGAAAAGGATCAACGCCGGTCTTCGCTGACCATCTCAGAAGCCAGCTTGCCTCGGCTCGGGAAAGTAGGCCCTTGGAAGGCAATCCGCTCCGACGGCCGGGGCAAGGCCACCAGGCCGCGGGCCTCCAACTCGGACAGGCGCTGCTGTTGGGTCCCCTCCGGCAGCTGGGACAGCGGGATCAAGGCGGCCACTGGCCGGCCGTCTCGCAACACGACGATCCGCTCTCCGCTT
Source organism: Thermoanaerobaculia bacterium (assembly GCA_035644215.1). Classification (GTDB taxonomy): domain Bacteria; phylum Acidobacteriota; class Thermoanaerobaculia; order Multivoradales; family UBA5704; genus DASQPA01. The sequence goes on along the minus strand of DASQPA010000472.1, from coordinate 14,676 downwards.
TCGGCGCGTTGCAGATAGCTCGAAAGCTGATCTTTCAGGATTCGGGTGCTCACCGTGGACATGGCGCGCCCTCCTGTGGTCATTGTAGTCGCACGCCGGCGAACTGGACAAGGGTTCCTGGCGATGCCTCCCAGAGCTCCCCGGTAGCCTACTCTCCTGCTCTGGCGTATAGTAATGGCAGGAGACATGCCATGGCTCTCAGCTCCATGTTCAATTTCCATCTTCCCTTACCGGAAGATCTCCATGAGACCCTGAAAGCGGAGGCGGCGCGTTCGGGCCAGCCCGCGACCTCTTTGGCTCGAGAGGCTCTTGCTTCTTGGCTGGCGCAGAGGAAGAAACAGCGCCTTCACGAGGAGATCGCGGCCTTCTCGAGAGCCGAGGCGGGCACAGATCTCGACCTTGACGAAGAGCTCGAGCAGGCAGGGATCGACTCGCTGATGGCGGAACGGGCCAGGTGAGACGCGGCGACCTTTACTGGGCGGAGCTCCGGCCGCGATCGGGCTCCGAACAGCCGGGCAGGCGTCCCGTGATCGTGCTCTCGCACAACGGATTCAACGAGTCTCCGACCTGGAGGTCGATCATCGTGGTCCCGTGCGCGACCTCCGCAGCCCAGAGCCGGCGAGGCCCAACCGTGGTTCCCTTGGCGCGCGAAACGGGTAGCTTGCCAGAGGATTGTACGGCGATTTGTCACCAGATCACGACCCTGGACCGGTCGAAGCTCACCCAAAAGATCGGCTCTCTCCCAGAGTCCTCCCTTCAGGCCGTCGAAGAGGGCATCCGGGCCGCCATCGATCTCGGGTGAGGGGTGCCACTTCGGACTTGAGAGCAGAGATGACCCGCAGAATCGGCGTACGGGAGCTCAAGAATCGCGCCTCCGAGAGGCGTGCACGAGGTCCAGGAAAGCGGCGCGGAGTACATCGTCACCCTCCGGGGGAGAGCCGGTGGCCGTTCTGCGGCCGTTCCCTCAGGAGAGCGAGGGCGGTCAGGCGCAGCGTGGACGAGATCCCGACCGGCGCGGACGGCCAGGAGCTATACTGTCAGAGATCGGAGATCGACCATGCCACAGGCCCTTCCACTTCCTCCTCCCGGCTTCGACGCTCTGTCCGTCGAGGAGAAGCTCGACTATGTGCAGGCGCTCTGGGACCGCATCGCGACCCGTCCCGAGGAGCTCCCGGTCCCCGAGTGGCACCAGCGGGTGATCGAGGAACGGCTGGCCGCCCACCGAGCCGATCCTGACGCGGCGCGCCCCTGGGAGCAGGTCCGCGAAGAAATCACTGCGAAGCTGCAGGACCACCGCTTGCGCCGCGGATGATACGACGCCTCCTCCGCCCGGCGGCTCAGGGCGATCTCGAAGAGACGGTCCTCTGGTATGAGGACCAGAGGCCGGGCTTGGGGGAAGTCTTCTCCGGCGAGTTGTTCGAGCTGCTGGGGCAGATCGCCGAATCACCTCTCCGCTTCCCCGCTGCCGCACCGACCGTCCGGCGGGCGCCCCTCCACAGGTTTCCGTACGTCGTCTACTTCATCATTGAAGAACCCGCGATCGTGGTCGTCGCAATTCTCCATCAGCGGCGCGATCCCGCAGTCTGGAAACGGCGAGTGTAAATCCGGGGAGGGGATCGCGCGCACCCACCCGCCCCGGCCGATGATGGAAGCAGGCGACCTGCGTTCTCTCTGCTCTGAAGCACGGACTGAAAAACCAAGGTCGGCGCCATCCTTGCATCATCCCATTCTCATGCCGGAGTCTCCGGCAGGGGAGGAGGGGCTATGTCGAGGATCACGCTTGCACCGCACGGCCGAAGACGGGGGACCTTTCCCCTCGCGCCGTCCGTGCTTCTGGTGGCGGCGCTCTCGGTCCTCGTGGCGGCGGGCGCCCGTGCCCAGAGCGTCTCGGTGCTCGGCGGCGTGCTGGGGGATCGCGAGACGGCGGAGCAGTCCTATACCTGGGCGCTCGACTATCAGCACCCCGTCTATCACGGCCTCGGGCTCGGCGCTGCCTGGATCAACGAGGGGCACCTCACGAACCATCACCGGGACGGCCTCGCCGGCCAGGTCTGGCTGGGCACCAAATTCCACGACATGTCGCTCGCCGTCGGCGCCGGTCCGTACTACTACTTCGACACCACGCAGCAGCCTGGCGATCGTCGCGAGGTCGATTCTCACGGTTGGGGCTACGTCTACAGCGCGGCGTTCTCGTGGCAGCTCGACCACCACTGGGTGCACCAGATCCGCGTCAACCGCGTGGCCTCCACAGACCAGCCGGCGACGACCGGTGTCCTCTACGGCCTGGCCTACACCTTCCGCGGCGATGAGGGCGACCAGGAGAACCAGGAGGACGCCAAGCCCCTCGGCTACCAGCTCTCCGCGCTGGCGGGGGTCACGATCGCCAACAGCTTCTCGTCCGAGACGAGCCTCGCCAAGAGCGTCGAGCTCCGACGCACGGCCAGCGGCCCGTTCGAATGGACCGCCGCCTGGCTCGACGAAGGCACCTCCGGCAGTCTCCACCGCGACGGCTTCTCCGCGCAGGGCTGGCTGGCCCGCCGTTGGCACGAGGGGGACACCACGCTCGCCATCGGCATGGGCCCCTATGCCATCGTCGACACTTTCGGCGAGCAGCAGCAGAAGACCCGGCACTGGGCGGGGCTGGTGAGCTTGAGCGTCAGCCAGCGCTTCGCGGACCACTGGCGCAGCCGCTTCTCGTTCAGCCGCGTCGTCGGGACGCATCCGTTCGACAGCGACGTGCTGCTGGTCGGCACCTCGTACGGGTTCTGAGACTGGGGTGGCGAGCCACGGTGCAACGCCTCGTTGCACCGGTACAACGGCTCGTTTACACGCTGCAACGCCTCGTTGCACAGGTTCAACGACCCGTTGTACAGGTTCAACGCTTCGTTGCACCCGTACAACGTCACGTTGATACACTGCAACGACTCGTTGCACAGCTTCAACGGCTCGTTGATACGGTGCAACGCCTCGTTGTACCCGTACAACGTCACGTTTACACGCTGCAACGACCCGTTGTACAGGTTCAACGGCTCGTTGTCACGGTGCGACGCTTCGTTGTACCCGTACAACGCCACGTTTACACGCTGCAACGACCCGTTGTACAGGTTCAACGGCTCGTTGACACGGTGCAACGCTTCGTTGTACCCGTACAACGTCACGTTTACACGCTGCAACGACCCGTTGTACAGGTTCAACGGCTCGTTGTCACGGTGCAACGCTTCGTTGTACCGAGAGCCGCCCCCCTCCGCGGGATATGATCCCGCCCATGCTCCTCGTCCTGCGTCTCCTGGCCGTGTACTTCGGCACGGCGGCGGTGGGGGTGTGGTGGGCGCACCGGTTCGTGCTGCGGATTTCCGGCCGCGTCGCCCTCTTCCTCGCCCTGGCCCCTCTGCTCTTGACCGGCCGGGCTCTCCTGTCCGCCCGCCTCTATGCGCCGGTCGACATCCTCTACCAGGCGCCGCCCTACGCCTCGCAGGCCGCGGAGATGGGGATCGGGCCGACCCTTACCCCCGCCCTGGGAGACGTCGCCTACCAGTCGATCGCCTGGAAGAAGGCGACCCGCGAGGCGATCCGCCACGGGCGTCTGCCGCTGTGGAACCGCTTCCTCCTGACCGGCGAGCCGCTCCTCGCCGTGCAGCAGGCGGCCCTCCTCCATCCGGCGACCTGGATCGGCTGCCTGCTGCCGCTCCCCCAGGCCTGGACCTATGAGATGGCCCTCCGCCTCTTTCTCGCCGTGCTCTGTGGCTATCTCTTTCTCGCCGACCTCGGGGTGGGGACGGTCGCGGCGCTCCTCGGGGCCTGCGGCTGGGCGTTCTGCGACTGGCTGGTCTTCTATGCCGGCTACAGCATCGCACCGGCCGCCGCTCCCTATCCGCTGCTCCTCCTCGGCCTGCGCCGCCTGGCGCGGGCGCTGCCGGGGAGGGAGGCAAGGCGGGCGGTGGTCCTGACGATCGTCGCCCTCCTCCTCATCCTCGTCTCCGGCCACCCGGAGAGCCTGCTCTACGCCGTGGCCGGCGGCGCCATCTACTTCCTCTTCGAGCTCGCCTGGGCTGGCCGGCAGGGGGGGCGGCGAGGGTGGATGGTCCCGTTGAACCGCTCCCTCCTCGCCGGGGCGCTCACCCTGGGGATCGCCGCCGTCCAGCTCGTCCCCTTCGCCGAGGCCCTGCCGCATACCGTCGAGCACTACTTCCGGAGCGCCGTCTTCGCCCATATGAAGCGGTCGCTTCCCCCGGGGGTGAGCCTCTCGCGGACGGCGACCTCCCTGGTGCCCTATGCCTATGGGGTCTCGGGGCTGGGGCTCGGGTCGGCGGAGATCGTCGAGCCGTCGGCCTATCTCGGGACGGTCCTCCTCCCCTTCGCACTCCTCGGGTTCGCCTCCCGGCGGCGGGAGAAGTGGCCGCTCGTCGTCTCCGGCGCCCTGGGGCTCGCCCTCTTCACCCGCCTCGTCGGGGTGACCGACGCTCTCGACGCCCTCCCCCTGTTCGACATCGGGGTCAACGACCGGATGATCTTCCTCACCGCCTTCGCCCTTGCCGGCCTGGCGGCCCTGGGAGCCGAGCGCCTGGCCGAGGCAGGGGGCGTCCGGCTCTTCGCCCTCGCCGGAGCGGGCACGACCCTCGCCCTGGTGGGCACCTTCCTCCTCCTCCGCCCGGCCATGGCCGAGGCCGAGCTCCCATCCTCTTATATAGGGACCCACTTCGCTCTCCAGCTCGTTCCCCTGCTTCTCGCGGTGGCCGCGGTGCTCGGAATCGCCCTCCGCGGACGGCACCGCATTCCGCTCGCCCTCGGGGCCTGCCTGGTCCTCCTCCTCGCCCAGCGCGGCCTGGAAGCCGGGTCGGTCTATCCCACCCTCCCGGGCGACGCCCTCCACCCGCGCCTCCCGATCTTCGACCACATTCCCCCCGGCGAGCCCTGGCGTTTCGTGGCGGTGGGCTACAGCATGATCCCCAACACTCCGGGCCTCTACGAGCTGGAGGACGTGCGCGGCTACGAGGCGATGACCTTCCATCCCCTCTTCGACACCTTTCCCCTCTGGTGCGAGCACCAGCCGGTCTGGTTCAACCGGGTGGACGACCCCAATCGCCCTTTCCTTTCGTTCCTGAACGTCCGCTGGGCGCTGCTCGCCAACGGCAGCGAGGCCGCCGTCCCCGACTGGACGCTCCTCCACCACGACGAGGCCGGCCTTCTCTACGAGAACCCCCGCGCCCTCCCTCGGGCCTTCGTCCCCCGCCAGATCTACCGCGAGCCCGACCCGCAGCGGGAGATCGCTGTGCTGGGCACGATTGCCGACTTCGGCGAGCAGGGGGTGGCAAACGTCGCCCCCGGGGCGGCGCCGCCGCGGACCTGGGCGGCGAACGGCCGGGCGAGCGTCCGGATCGCCGCCTACGCGGGGCAGGAGATGGCGCTCGACGTGGACGCCGCGGAGGCCGCCCTGGTCGCCACCTCGATCGTCGCCTGGCCGGGCTGGCAGCTGCGGCTCGACGGCCGGCCGGCCCCCACGGCCTCGTACAACCACGCCTTCGTGGGATTCCTCGTGCCGCCCGGAAGGCACCGGGCGGTGCTCACCTACCTGCCGGGGAGCGTCGTCTGGGGAGCGGCGGTGAGCCTGGCGAGCCTCCTGGTGAGCGCGTGGCTGTTCTGGCGGTCGAGTACAATCCACCCATGAGCTTCGAGCCGAACGGACCGCCGGGCGAGGAGAGGACCGCGGGAGACCTGGCGGCCGAGATCGCCGCCCTCCGGCACGACCTCGAGCGGCGCCTGGCCCGGATCGAATCGCGCCTCGACGGTCTGGAGGAGATGAGCACCCTCCTGCGCTCCGGTACGCTCTCTCCCCGCACCGGCTTCTTCGGCTTCAGCCGGGCGGTACCCATACCCCCGCCCCTCCCTCGCCGCCCTCTGGGGTCGAGGCCCGCGGCGCTCCCCGGCGAGACGCCGGCCGGAGGTACCTCCGAAAGCGGTACCGAGGCCCCCAGCTTCGAGCAGGGGCTGGACGTGCCCACCGCCTCCAACTGGTCGCGGCCCCTTCTCGTGGTAACGGGCGGGATCACCCTGTTCCTCTTCCTCCTCGTCCAGCTCTTCTGCGCCTCGCCTCCCCCGTCGCCGCCGCGCAAGCTGCTCCGGCAACCCCAGGCCGTGCCCGCCGGCCAGGCTGGCCAGACGCCGCCGGCTGCGGCAACCGCCCCGCCGGCGGGGACCCTGTTCGTCACCCCGTCGAACGAACCGGAGGGGACGGAGCCGGCGGCGAAGGCGCCGAAGCCTCCTCCCCACTGAGCGGTGCCCACCCCCGCCCACCTCCCCTGTGACGAGGGCGTCCTCCGCGCCGGCCCGGCCGCGGACTGCGCCCCGGCCGCCGGCCCCTGGGTCCTGGCCGCCACCATCCTGGGCTCCAGCATGGCCTTCATCGACGGCACGGCGGTCAACGTCGCCCTGCCGGCGCTCCAGCGGGACCTCGGAGCCGCGGTCTCGGGAGTGCAGTGGGTGGTCGAGGCGTACGCCCTCTTCCTCGCCGGCCTGCTCCTGGTGGGCGGCGCCTTGGGTGACCGCTTCGGCCGGCGGCGGATCTTCCTCCTCGGGATCGGCGGCTTCGCGGCGGCCTCGGCCTGGTGCGGCCTGGCTCCCTCGCTCGCCCAGCTGGTCGCCGCCCGCTCGGTCCAGGGCGTCGCCGCGGCCCTCCTGGTGCCCGGCAGCCTCGCCCTCCTCTCCGCTTCGTTCCCTCCCGACCGCCGGGGGCGGGCCATCGGCACCTGGTCGGGGGCGACCGCCATTACCGCGGCGGTGGGGCCGCTCCTCGGCGGCTGGCTGGTCGATCATGCCTCCTGGCGCTGGGTCTTCTTCTTGAACCTGCCGCTCGCCGTCGCCGTCCTCGTCCTCGGTTGGACCCGGGTGCCGGAGAGCCGCGATTCGGAGGCAGCGCAAACACTGGACGGGTGGGGCGCCCTCCTTGCCACCGCCGGCCTGGGCGCCCTGACCTTCGGGCTCGTCGAATGGCCGCGCCTCGGCCCCCGGGACCCGCGGGTGGCGGGGACCCTCGCCGGCGGCGTCCTCGCCCTCGCCGGCTTCGTCTGGGTGGAGGCCCGTAGGGCGGCGCCCATGATGCCGCTCTCGCTCTTCCGCTCGAAGACCTTCGCCGGGGCCAACCTCCTCACCCTCTTCCTCTACGCAGCCCTGGGCGGCAGCCTCTTCTTCCTCCCCTTCGACCTCATCTCCGTGCAGGGCTACTCGGCAACCGCGGCGGGGGCCGCCCTCCTCCCCTTCATCCTCCTGATGTCGATCCTCTCCCGCTGGGCCGGGGGGCTGGTCGACCGCTACGGGTCGCGGCTGCCCCTGGTGATCGGCCCGGCCGTCGCCGCCCTGGGGTTCGCCCTCTTCGCCCGGGCAGGGGTAGGCGGCAGCTACTGGACGACTTTCTTTCCCGCCGTCCTGGTCTTAGGTGTCGGCATGACGATCGCCGTGGCGCCGCTCACCACCACGGTCATGGGGGCGGTCGAGGTCCGCCACGCCGGGGTGGCTTCCGGGATCAACAACGCGGTCTCCCGGGTGGCCGGGCTCCTCGCCGTGGCGGTCTTCGGCATCGTCCTCGTCGCCGTCTTCAACGCCGGCCGGGAGCGCCGGCTCGATGATCTCAGGCATCTCGGCCTGCCCACCGCGGCCCGCGCCGAGCTCGACCGCTCGGCCAACCGGCTCGCCGCGGCGCCGATCCCGGCGAGCCTGCCGGCGGAGCAGAAGGCGGCGGTGCGGCGGGCCTTGGACGACGCCTTCGTCGACGGCTTCCGCCGCACCATGCTGCTCTCCGCAGGGCTGGCGCTCCTCGCCGCGTTGGCGGCGGCGGGCCTGATCGAGGGTCAGCGCAGCAGGAGCAGCGAGGAGAGCGGCAGCGAAACGATCCGCGGGTCGTCCGAGGCCGGCTCGTCCAAGAGGGTGACGAGGAGGCCGAAGGGGGCGTTGTAGTGCGCCTTCTCCAGGAACGAGCGCAGGCCGGCCGAGTCTCCGTGGTCGATGCGCCGTCGGTACTTGACCTCGACCGGAATCCGCTGGTCGCCCACGGTCAACACGAAATCCACCTCCCGCTCCGCGCCGCGCTCGGGAAAGTGGGCCACGCCGAGGCCGAGCATCGAACGGAAGAAGTACCCCACCACGCTCTCGGCGATCCGGCCGGCCAAATCCGCCAGGTGGGGCGCCTCGGCCAGCCCCTGAGGTGTGAGGGGGACAACCTCCTGCAGCCAGGCGGCGCGCAGGGCATGGTCGCAGAGGCAGAGCTTGAAGAGCCCGCGCCGCCGCTTCAAGCGCAGCTCCAGCGGCTCGACCAGTCGCAAGAGGAGGGTCCCGTCCAAGAACTTCAGATAGTTGAGCACCCGCTGCAAGCCCACCTCGGCCCCCAGGGCGCGGCCGACCTCGGCGACGCAGAAGTCGAGGCTCGGCGTCTGGCCGGCGTAGCGGCAGGCGAGGCGGAAGACCTCTTCCAGCAGATGACGGTCCCGCCGCTGCCCGCGCGGGCCCATCCGCAGGTCGTGCTGGATGGCGCGGCGGATCACCGTTTCGTTGAGGAAATCGGCCAGCGCTTCCCAAGGTTCGTCCGGACGGACGTGGGCGATCGGGTAGGCGCCGCGCGCCGAGAAGGCCGCAAAGGCGCGGTCCCGTGTCTCTCGCAGCTCCTCCCCATGGCGGCGCAACGCTTGCCAGGTCTCCTTCGCCTTGAGCGGCGCCAGGCCGTTGTACGGCAGGAAAGGGGCGAGCTGCCCATGTCCCCCGATCTCGGCGATCTCCCGCAGCAGCAGCGGCCCCATCTCGATCGTCGAGACGCGGCCCGCGAGGCTGTCGCGGCCGGCCTCGATCCGCAGGGCCGAGCTGCCGGTGACCAACACCCGGACCGGGTTCAGGTCCACCAGATGCTTGAGCTGAGGGGCCCAGTCCGCGAGGTTCTGAACCTCGTCGAGCAGGATGAAGGTGGAGCTCCCGGAAGCCGCCGCTTCATGGAAAGACTGCCGCAGTACCGCCTCCGCATACCAGCGGCAGAGCTCCAGGATCGGACTGCTCTCGAACCTCCGGACCTCGGGGATCTCGTCGAACTGGACACGGAAGATCCGTTTCGGGTCGACGCCCTCGGCGAGGAGCTGGTCGACGATCTGGGCGAGGAGGGTGGTCTTCCCGATCTGCCGTGGACCCCGCAGCACGACTGCAGGGGTGAACCCGTTCCGGAGACCCCGAAGGACCGGCCCGAAGGCCCAGCGCCGGAAGGGGGGAATCCCCGTGGGGCGGATCCCCTTCCACCACGGGTTGTCGTCCCGTAAGCTCGCTTCGAGCCCGGCGGGCAGGGAAGAGACGAGCGGGGGCTCGGTCATGCAGAGCTTTCTACCATCTTTGGCCACGGGGGACCAATGTCCCCCCTCCCCCCGTTTCATGAAACGATAGGCCGTCACCGCCCCACCCCCCGGGGCGGGCTGGAACGGTTCTGGCAGACCCCGCCTCCGGGGCTATGATGGACGCGAGGGAGGAGAGCGACCTTGAGCACCGTGGCAAAATCGATCGAAGAATTGGCCGTCGACACCATCCGCACCCTGGCCATCGACGCCGTCCAGAAGGCCGAGTCGGGGCACCCGGGGCTGCCGCTGGGCGCCGCGCCCATGGCCTACGTTCTCTGGCAGCGGTTCCTGAAGCACAACCCCCACGACCCCAAGTGGCCCGACCGCGACCGCTTCGTGCTCTCCGCCGGCCATGGCTCGATGCTCCTTTACTGCCTGCTCCACCTGACCGGCTACGACCTGTCGATGGACGACTTGAAGGCCTTCCGCCAGTGGGGGAGCCGGACCCCCGGGCACCCGGAGATCCACCTGACCCCCGGGGTCGAGGCGACCACCGGCCCGCTCGGCCAGGGGACGACCAACGCCGTGGGCATGGCGATCGCCGAGCGGGTGCTGGCCTTCCGCTTCAACCGCCCCGACCACGAGATCGTCAGCCACCGGACTTATGCCCTGGTCTCGGACGGCGACCTGATGGAGGGGGTGTCGGGCGAGGTCTGCTCGCTCGCTGGCCACCTGGGACTGGGCAAGCTCACCTTCCTCTATGACTCGAACGAAGTGAGCCTGGACGGCCCCACCCGGGTCACCTTCACCGAGGACGTCGGGAAGCGCTACGAGGCCTACGGCTGGCAGGTGCTTCACGTCGAGGACGGCAACACCGACCTGGCGGCGATCGAGGCGGCGATCAAAAAAGCCGAGATCGAGATCAACCGGCCTTCCCTGATCATCATCAAGACGACGATCGGCTACGGCTCGCCCAACAAGGGGGGGACCTCGGAGGCGCACGGCAGCCCCCTGGGGAAAGAGGAGGTCCTCCGCACCAAGAAGGCCCTGGGCTGGGAGTGGGAGGAGCCGTTCCACGTGCCGGCCGAGGCCCTGGCGCACCTCCGCGAGGCGGTCTCCCGCGGGAAAGACGCCCAGGGCGACTGGGAGGGGCGCTTTGCGGCCTGGTCGGCGAAGTTCCCCGACCTTGCCAAGGAGTGGCAGGACGCCTGGTCGCTCGCCCTCCCCGCCGGCTGGGACAAGGACCTCCCGACCTGGAAGGCCGGCGAGAAGGAGGCGACCCGCGCCGCCGCCGGCAAGGCGATGAACTCGATTGCCGCCCACGTCCCCTGGCTCCTGGGCGGCGACGCCGACCTCTCAACCTCGACCAACACCACGCTCAAGAGCTTCCCGAGCTTCAACGGCGCCACCGGCGAGGGGCGGAACTTCCACTTCGGGGTGCGTGAGCACGCCATGGCCGGCCTCGCCAACGGGATTTCCTATCACGGCGGCGCCCGGCCGTTCGTCGCCACCTTCTTCACCTTCTCCGACTACATGCGGCCGTCGGTGCGGCTGGCGGCGCTCAACGAGCTGCCGGTCGTCTACGTCTGGACCCACGACTCGATCGGCCTCGGGGAGGACGGCCCCACCCACCAGCCGGTCGAGCACCTCGCCTCGCTCCGCGCCATGCCGGGGATGACCGTGATCCGCCCCGGCGACCCCAACGAGGCGGCCGAGGCCTGGCGCTGGCTCATGAGCTACACGGCGGGACCGGTGGCGCTCGTCCTCTCGCGCCAGAAGCTGCCGGTCTTCGACCGGACGAAATTCGCCCCCGCCGCCGGGCTCGCCCAGGGGGCCTACGTGCTCGCCGAGGCGGAGGGAGGGAGCCCCAAGCTGATCCTGATCGCCACCGGCTCCGAGGTGGCGCTCGCCGTCGAGACGCGCGAGAAGCTCCAGGCCGAGGGGATTCCCACCCGGGTGGTCTCCATGCCCTCCTGGGAGATCTTCGAACGCCAGCCGGCCGCGGTGCGCGAGCAGGTGCTGCCGCCTAACGTCACGGCCCGGCTGTCGATCGAGGCTGGGGTCTCCTTCGGCTGGCGGCGCTGGGTGGGCGACAAGGGAGACTCGATCGCCGTCGACCGCTTCGGCGCCTCGGCCCCCGGCGAGATCGTCTTGAAGGAGCTCGGCTTCAGCGTCGACAACGTCCTCCAGAAAGCCAAGGCCCTCTTAGGGTAAAGGTGAATCTTTAAGGAGAAGGTGATGAACCCGCTCAAGAAACTGTCCGACCTCGGCCAGAGCGTCTGGTACGACTACATCCGCCGCGACCTCTACATGGGCCCGGAGCTCAAGAGGATGATCGAGGAGGACGGCCTCGCGGGGATGACCTCGAACCCCACCATCTTCGAGAAGGCGATCGCCGACTCCGAGCTCTACGACGACGACATCCGCCGCTACGGCGGCCAGAAAAAGAGCGCGGCCGACGTCTTCGAATCGCTGGAGGTGGCGGACGTGCGCGGCGCAGCCGACGCCTTCCGCAAGGTGTACGACGCGACCGGCGGCGACGACGGCTTCGTCTCGATCGAGGTCGGTCCCGGCCTGGCCCGCGATACCGCGGAATCGATCGAGGAGGCGCAACGGCTCTGGCAGTCCTCTGCCCGGCCGAACGTGATGGTCAAGATCCCCGGCACCGAGGAGGGGGTCCCCGCCATCCGCCAGTGCCTCGCCCAAGGGATCAACATCAACATCACCCTCCTCTTCTCCGTCGAGCGCCACCGCCAGGTGATGGAGGCCTATCTCTCCGCCATGGAGGAACGGACGGCCAAGGGCCAGCCGGTCGACCGCATCCGGAGCGTCGCCTCCTTCTTCGTCAGCCGGGTCGACACCAACGTCGACAAGAAGCTCGACGCGATCGCCAAGGACGAGAAGCGTTCGGAGGCCGATCGGAAGCAAGCCAAGGAGCTGCGCGGCAAATTCGGCATCGCCAACGCACGCGTCGCCTACGAGGCCTTCGAGGAGGTCTTCGGCGGCGAGCGCTTCGCCAAGCTCAAGGCGAAGGGAGTCCATGTCCAGCGGCCACTCTGGGCCTCGACCTCGACCAAGGACCCGGCCTATCCCGATCTCTACTACGTCGAGGCGCTGATCGGTCCGCAAAGCGTGAACACGTTGCCCCCCGAGACCTTCACCGCCTACCGCGACCACGGCGACCCCAAGGTCCGCATCCACGACGACCTGGAAGGCGCCCACGCCACCTTCGACGGCTTCCAGAAGCTGGGGATCGACCTCGCCCAGGTCTACCGCGAGTTGGAGGACGAGGGAGTCAAGAAGTTCTCCGACTCTTACGACAAGCTGCTCAAGGCGGTCGAGGGGAAAGAGGCGGCGGTCCGGGTTTCGTGAGGGGGAAGGGCGCGGCGCTCCCGATGGATCAGGCGCTCTCCTCGCTGACCTTGTTATAGACCTCTTCCACAGTGATCCGTTGCTGGACGGCGTGGACTTCAAGGTTCTGGGGATTGGTGAGGTCGCCTCGATACACCCATTGGCCCGCATCGCTGCGCAGGAAGTACTCGAAGCGTCGGGGCCACTGCGAGACCAGAATGTACTCGCGCAAAGAGGGGATCGTTTGATACCAGAGAAACTTCTCGCCTCGATCCCGCGCTTCGGTCGAGGGGGACAGGACTTCTAGGATCGCGACCGGATGGGTCAAGGCCGGAGGATCGAGCATCTCGTCGTAGGTCTCCGGGTTACAGGCGATGACGAGATCCGGATAGTAGAAGCGGCCGGCGCTCGGAATGGCGACCCGGAGATCCGTCGTGTAGCTGTTGCAAGCCTTGTCGTGCAGGCGGTTGATGAGGGCCGCGGAGATATTCGCGACCAGCTGGTTGTGGTTGCGACTGGCGCCGGCCATCGCGACGACGTGGCCCGCATCGTACTCACTCCGATAGTCGGCAGCTCGATCGGCCTCCAGGTACTGCTGTATCGACACGAGAGGGGATTTGGGGCGGGCTAACATGCCGTTAGTCTAGCACTCAGAACGCCTACCGGCTTCCGAGAGGCCAGGCTCGCCATTCAAGTTTCAATCTCGGCCACGATGAGGTCCGGGCCCAGTTGCCGTGCTGCCTGAAGCACCTGGCCGTCGGGGTCGACGATCTCCGACGATCCGTAGGATACCAGGCTCTCCGTACGCCCGGCGACATCCGCACGGATTACGAAGATGCTGTTCTCTCTGGCTCGGGCGATGTCGGCGTTCCTGGCCTGGGAGACCAGCTCCGGCCCTGCCTTCCCCGGAGGGAGACCATTGTTCGTGGGCACGAACAGAGCTGTCGCCCCTTGCGAGGCCATGGTTCTGGCCGGCTCGGCAAAGTTGGAGTCAAGACAGATGACGATTCCGAAGGTCAGACCCCGCACCGTGAAGACCGGCATCTCGTCCCCAGCCTCATAGATCGATTGGTGGATGGCTGGGTGCAGCTTGCGGTAGATGCCGGCGACCGATCCTTGGTGAAAGACCGCCGCAGAGTTGTACAGCCGGTCCCCTCGGCCCCCTCTCCGTGAACCCGAGGATCGTGGTGACCCTGTCACTCGCCAGCGGTGCCAGCAACGCGTGCAGCTGGCCACTCTCCGCGTCGATCGCAATGTCGGTGGGCCGACTCGCGTAGTCCGCCAGACCTCCCAATACACCCTCTGGACAGCATAGGATCTCTACGCCTTTCGATTCACACACGTCGACCTGTTTGCAAATCAGGCCAAGGACCTCCGCCGGGTTCCTCGTGGCATGCAGGGGAGCTTGGTAGGCTGCGACCTTCATTCGAAGTAGTCTCTCCCAGAGCGACGGTCTCACACAGTGCTTGCACGTATGTAGGTTCGATAGGTGAGATCGCCCCCGCCCGGACTACCCCGCCGCCTTCTCCGCCAACTCCAGCGCCCGCAGGAAGTTCTCCCCCAGAATGAGCCGCACCCCCGACCGGTCCACGCCGCGCTCCAGGAGGGCCGCGGTGAGCGCCGGGAAGCGGGAGGGGTCCTCGAAGCCTTCCAGGGTCTCGGGGATGCCGTCGAAGTCGGTGCCGATCCCCACATGCTCCTCGCCGGCCAGCTCGACGAGGTGGAGGACGTGGTCGACGAAGGTGGCGAGCGGCACCGGGGGGAGGGTGTGGCCGGCGAAGAGGCGGTTGATCTCCAGATGGACCTTCGTCGGATCGCGCAGGTAGCCCTCCTCCAGCTCCTTAAGGGCCGGTCCGAGCTCCGCCAGCCGCTCGCGGTTGGCGCGGGCGGCGGCGGGACCGATGAAGGCGGGGTAGGTGTTGGCCATCACCAGGCCGCCCTTCCGGGCGATCTCGCGGATCAGCGGGTCGGGAAGGTTGCGCGGGACGTCGCAAAGGGCGCGGGCCGAGCTGTGGCTGGCGATGGG